>NZ_JAVKCQ010000063.1:0-50062 GCF_040222615.1 Haliea sp. | reverse complement strand
GTGCGGGCCGTGATGACCAGTGACGTCGAGAGTTCAGCGGCGGTGACGCCATCGTAGAGGTTGCGCAGGGCCTCGTCGATGATCTGGCTGCTGCTGACATCCGCCAGCCCGGTGCAGGCCTCGGTGACGATGGTGTGCAGGCGCTCCAGGTCCAGGGGGGCGCGGCTGCCGTCCAGCTGCACCACGCTGATACTGCCGGCGGCCTCCTGGGCGGCCGGGGAGAGCGCCTTGCGGGCCGCGCGCTTGCGGGCCTGCTCTTCGCGGTAGATGACGTAGTCGCGGGCGATCTTGTGCTCGCCGGCGCGCATCAGGGCCAGTTCCACCTGGTCCTGGATATCCTCGATGTGCACGGTGCCGCCGGATGGCATGCGCCGGCGGAAGGTGTTGGCGACCTGGTCGGTCAGCTTGGCGACGGTTTCATGGATGCGGGTTGAGGCGGCAGCGGTGCCCCCCTCAACGGCGAGGAAAGCCTTGGTGATCGCCACCGAGATCTTGCTCTCCTCAAAGGGCACCACAGTGCCGTTGCGCTTGATAACCCGCAGCTGGCCCGGGGCGGTGGCGGCAATGCTGCCTGAGACCGGGTGCACATCGGGAGTGGAACGGCTGGATTGGGGGCCGTTGGCGGGGGTGGTATCTGTTTGCATGGCAACTCCAAAAAAGGTGGTGCTGGAGGCATTTTTGTTGTTCAGACCCCACATCTTGGGGTAGACAGCGATGACGCACACAAGATAATGCGGCTGCAGGGACAATGCAAGGCCGCAAGTCTGGGTTTATGTTGTGGATAAGATGTTCGTGGATTGGTAGGTCCGTACCCACTTACCCGGGAGGCCGCTACGGGGTTGGAGCGGCCCCCGACGACGGCCGGTCGAGGGTGTTGCCTGCTCTATACTGAATAATTTCTTCTAAGAATTTGGCAGGATAGATGCGGCGGTTATTAGCGGTTCTGAAGCAGGAATTCCATCAGCGCTTTTTGCGCGTGCAAGCGGTTTTCCGCCTCGTCCCAGATCACCGTGTCGGCCGCATCCATCAACCCGGCGCTGATTTCCTCGCCCCGGTGGGCAGGCAGGCAGTGCATGTAAAGGGCGTCGCTTGCCGCGTGGGCCATCAGTGCCTCGTTGACCTGGTAGGGAGCAAACTGGCGGGCGCGGGTTTTCTGCTCCGCTTCCTGGCCCATGGAGGCCCAGACATCGGTGACCACGAGGTCTGCGCCGCGTACCGCCGTCACCGGGTCGTGGGTCAGCTCGACCCGGTCGCGGTTGGCCGCCAGCAGTTCGGATCTGGGCTCAAAACCCGGTGGGCAGGCGATGCGCAGCTGGAAGTCGAACTGGCGGGCGGCGTTGATGTAGGACTGGCACATATTGTTGCCGTCCCCGACCCAGCAGGCGGTCTTGCCCGCCACCGGGCCGCGGTGCTCGGTCCAGGTCTGGATATCCGCCAGCAACTGGCAGGGATGGAAGTCGTCGGTCAGGGCGTTGATCACCGGCACCGAGGAGCAGGCGGCGAAGCGCTCGACAATGTCGTGGCCAAAGGTCCGGATCATCACGATGTCGACCATTGAGGAAATGACCCGGGCGCTGTCTTCTATCGGCTCGCCGCGGCCGAGCTGGGTGTCCTGGGGCGAGAGGAACATGGCGTGTCCGCCCAGTTGCGCCATGCCGGCTTCAAAGGAGACCCGGGTACGGGTGGATGACTTGGCGAAAATCATCCCCAGTACCTTGCCGGGAAAGCGACGCTGGTCGTCGCCGGCCCGGTGGGCGCGCTTCATCTCCGAGGCGCGGGTGATCAGCCCCTGCAGCTCGGCAGGGCTGAAGTCCAGAAGGGTGAGAAAGTGCCGTGGTGAAGCCATGGAGAGTTCCTGCGGAAAGGTGCTTGGGGACCTCAGTCGAAGTCCCGGATCAGGTTGACAAGGCCTGCGGCCAGTTCATCGAGCTCCGCATCGCTGCAGATCAGCGGCGGCAGCAGGCGGATGGTGTTGCCGGCGGTAACATTGATCAGCAGGCCCGCTGCCAGCGCTTTCGCCACCAGCTCGCCGCAGTCGCGGTGCAGTTGTACGCCGATCATCAGGCCGCGGCCGCGGATCTCGACCAGCCCCGGATAGCCGGCGAGGCCGTCCTGCAGGTGCTGGCGCAGCCGTGCTCCTGCCTCGGTGGCGCGCGGGGCGAGCTGCTCGTTGACAACCGTGTTGACCACGGCCAGGCCCGCGGCGCAGGCCAGCGGGTTGCCGCCATAGGTAGAGCCGTGATTGCCGGCGGCGAACACCGTTGCCGCAGGACCCCGCGCCAGGCAGGCGCCGATGGGTACGCCATTGCCCAGGCCCTTGGCGGTGGTGATAACCTCCGGCACAATCGCCATGCCCTGGCAGGCGAAATAGTGCCCGGCCCGGCCATTGCCGCACTGTACCTCGTCGAGCATCAGCAGCCACTGGTGCTGGTCGCACAGCGCGCGCAGACCCTGCATGAACTGCGGATCCGCGACCCGGATACCGCCTTCGCCCTGGATCGGCTCGATCAATACGGCGACCACGTCCGGGTTGTTGGCGGCGATATGCCGCAGGCTTTCCAGGTCGTTCAGGGGCGCCCGGGTAAAGCCGCTCACCAGGGGCTCGAACCCGGCCTGGATCTTGCGATTGCCGGTGGCGCTCAGGGTGGCGAGGGTGCGGCCGTGAAACGCGTTCTCGAAGACGATGATGGTGGGCTTCCCGATTCCGCGCTGATGGCCGTACAGCCGCGCCAGCTTGATCGCGGCCTCGTTGGCCTCCGCCCCGGAGTTGCAGAAGAACGCCGTCTCCATCCCGGATACAGCCGTCAGCGCATCGGCCAGCGCCTCCTGGGCGGCGATGTGGTACAGGTTGGAGGTGTGCAGCAGTCGGCTGGCCTGTTCGCAGATTGCTGCGGTCACCGCCGGATGGGCGTGGCCCAGGTTGGTCACGCTGATGCCGGACAGCGCGTCGAGGTAGCGACGGCCCTCGGTATCGAACAGATAGGCACCCTCGCCGTGACTGAAAGTCACGGGCAGCCTGGCATAGGTTTGCATCAACGCGGACACCGGCACATTCTCCCTGGTGCGAAGGCCCGGATGCCGGGCCCTGAAACGCAAAAAGGCAGCGCTAGCTGCCTGTCAGGAGGAGGATGATAGCGGTATCCCGGGCCGTTGGCAATTCACGCTCTGCCCCCGGGGCCCGGACCCGGCGCGCTGCGGCGGCTCACCCGTCGGCACCCGGCGCCCCTGTGTTTTCCCCCAGATTCAGGTAAACTTTCGCCCTCAGTTCTGGTCCAACGACCACCCACGACAAAGGCCTGCATTTACATGGATATCATCGACACCATTAAGGAACAGATAGAAAGCAACGGCATCCTGCTGTACATGAAGGGCTCGCCCAACCAGCCCCAGTGCGGCTTTTCCGCCCAGACCGTGCAGGCGCTGATGGCCTGCGGGGAGCGCTTTGCCTACGTCGATATCCTGGCCAACCCGGATATCCGCGCCAACCTGCCGAAATACGCCAACTGGCCGACGTTTCCCCAGCTGTGGATCAACGGCGAGTTGATCGGTGGCTGCGATATCGTTACCGAGATGTTCGCCAGTGGCGAACTGCAGACGCTGGTAAAGGAAGCCGCGGCCGCGCAGAGCGCGGGCTGAACAGGATGCACTCGGTCAGTCGGGCTTGACCGTGTGCATCGCGGTCTGCTGGTAGTTCTCCAGGCCGATTCTCTCGATCAGGCCCAGCTGGGTCTCCAGCCAGTCAATGTGCTCTTCCTCGCTTGCCAGGATATCTGCCAGCAAGTCTCTCGAGGCATAGTCGCCCACGGCTTCGCAGTGGGCGATGGCGTCCTTGAGGTCCTGGTGGCCAAGGTGCTCCAGCTTCAGGTCGCAGCGCAGGACCTCCGCCGTATTCTCCCCGATCAACAGCTTGCCCAGGTCCTGCAGGTTGGGCAGCCCCTCCAGGAACAGTATGCGCTGGATCAGCCGGTCCGCGTGCTTCATCTCGTCGATGGACTCGTGGTACTCGTGGTCCGCCAGTTCCTGCAGGCCCCAGTCGCGGTACATGCGCGAGTGCAGGAAATACTGGTTGATGGCAACCAGTTCGTTGCCAAGTATGCGGTTGAGGTGCTCGATAACCTGGGGATCGCCTTTCACATTGAACCTCCGCGGGGTGTGAAGCTGTGGCGCCAAGCTTGCAGGGATGGCCGGGTGCAGTCAACCGCGGCGTGGCCGCGCCAGTGCCGGCGCGCTCAACCGGCGGCGTAGTAGAGTGCGGGCTGGGGCGGCTGCTCGCGCAGGGACTCATGCAGTATGTCCGCGGCCAGGGCGCTGCACTTGCCGCAGCGGCTGGCGACCCCGAGGCAATCGCGCAGTTCATCGACCGAGCTGGCGCCCTCGCGGGCCGCGGCCCGAATCTGGTGGTCTGTCACGCCCCTGCAGACACATACATACATAGTCTGGCTACCTGTCAATTGAGAGTTCGGTCAGCCTAATGCTAATGAGAACCATTGTCAACAATTGCCGGATCGGCGGTCATGCCCGGCTCGTGGTGGCGAGCAGCTGCTGCAGCCGGTATTCCACCAGCGGCAGGCGGTCGTTACCGAAGTACATGTCGTCACCGTTGATAAACAGGGTAGGGGAGCCGTAGCCGCCCCTTGTCACCAGCTCGTCGGTGTTCGCGCGCAGCCTGTCCTTGTAGTCCTGGTCGGTGGTCGCTGCCAGCAGCGCCTCGGGTTCCAGTCCGACGCTGCCGGCGATGGCCGCCAGCTCGTCTGGCTGGGAAATATCCCGGTTGTCGCCCCAGTAGGCCGCAAATACTGCCGCCGACCAGGGTTCCAGCAGGCCCCGGTCGGCGGCGAACAGCGCGCCGCGCATGGCCCGGGCCGAGTTGACCGGGAACACGTCCGGGTGGCTGATCCGCAGGCCGCAGAATTCCGCCCAGTCGGCGAGGTCCTTCTGGTAGTGTCGCAGCCTTCGCGGGTTGCTGAACATGCCTTCCCGGGCCGCGTAGAGCTCCTTGTTGACGGCGTTGAACACCCCGCCGACCAGGATTGGGCGCCATCTGACCGGTACCCCGAGGCGGGCGCTCAGGGGCCGCAGGCGGCTGAAGGCGAGGTAGGTCCAGGGGCTGGAACAATCGTAGAAGCATTCGAGGACGGGCGTGGGGTGCATGGCGGCTCCGGCGTTTTGGCGCAGAGTAGCACACGTCCGACGCCCTTCAGGTATAATCGCCGTTTGTCTCGGGGCCGGAAAGCAGGAATGAGTGTAGAGCAGTACATGCAGGATCTGGGTCGCGCCGCCCGCGCCGCCTCCCGGCAGGTCGCGGCGTCCTCCACGGCCCAGCGCAATGCCGCCCTGCTGGCCACCTGTGCGGCGCTGGATGAGTCCCGCGCCGAGCTGGCTGCTGCCAACGCCGAAGATCTCGCCCGCGGTCGCCAACGCGGTCTCGATGCCGCCCTCCTGGACCGTCTGGAACTGACTCCCGCGGCCATCGACGGCATGCTCGCCGGGCTGCGCCAGGTGGCGGCCCTTGCGGATCCGGTGGGCAGCATCAGCGATGTCAACACCATGCCCAGTGGTATCCAGGTAGGGCGGATGCGGGTGCCGCTGGGCGTGATCGGTATCATCTACGAATCCCGTCCCAACGTGACCGTGGAGGCTGCCAGCCTGTGCCTGAAGTCGGGCAACGCCACGATTCTCCGCGGCGGCTCCGAGGCCCTGGCCTCCAATGCCGCCATAGCCGGCTGCATAACCCGGGGTCTGGAGTCCGCGGGCCTGCCTGCCGCGGCAGTGCAGGTGGTCGCCACCGCCGATCGCGCCGCGGTCGGGGCTCTCATCACCATGCCCGAGTATGTCGATGTCATCGTCCCCCGGGGTGGCAAGGGCCTTATCGAGCGCATCAGTCGCGATGCCCGGGTGCCGGTAATCAAGCACCTGGACGGTGTCTGCCATGTCTATATTGATGCCGGTGCCGATCATGTCATGGCGCTGGAGATCGCGGTCAACGCCAAGACCCAGCGCTATGGTACCTGTAACACCATGGAGACCCTGCTGGTCGCGGCGGCGGAGGCTGGCACGCTGCTGCCGCAGCTGGCGGCGGCGTTCGCGGCCAAAGGAGTCGAGCTGCGTGGCTGTGAGCGCAGCCGGGAGTTGCTGCCCGACATCACCGCGGCTACGGAGCAGGACTGGCACGAGGAATACCTGGCGCCGGTACTGGCCCTGCGGGTGGTGGACGACCTGGACGCAGCGATCGCCCATATCAACCACTACGGCTCGCAGCACACGGACAGTATCGTGACCCGCGACCACGGCAATGCCATGCGCTTCCTGCGGGAAGTGGATTCCAGTTCGGTGATGGTCAACGCGTCGACACGTTTCGCGGACGGCTTCGAGTACGGCCTCGGGGCGGAAATCGGCATTTCCACCGACAAACTCCACGCCCGCGGTCCGGTGGGTCTCGAGGGCCTGACTTCCCGCAAGTATGTTGTCTTTGGTGAGGGGCAGGTTCGCCGTTGAGTGCCAACGCGGCAACAGCCAGCCCCGTGGCCGTCCTCGGCGGCACCTTCAACCCCATCCACAACGGCCATCTGCGCTCGGCCCTGGAGCTGGTCGAGATGCTGGGTCTGGAGCGCCTCCACCTGATGCCTGCCGCCAACCCGCCGCATCGACCCGCGCCGGCCTGTCCTGCGGAGTGCCGTGCGGACATGGTGGAGCTGGCGGTGGCCGGCGAGCCGCGCCTGGTCTGCGATCGACGGGAGCTGGACCGCAGCGGTCCATCCTGGACCATCGACAGCCTTGCGGGTTTGCGCCACGACTATGGCCCCGCGCGCAGCCTGGGTATGGTGCTGGGTTGCGATGCCCTGCTGGGGCTGGCTGGATGGCACCGCTGGCAGGCCCTGCTGGATTACGCCCACGTTATCGTGATAGCCCGCCCGGGCTGGCAGCTGCCCGCTGCCGGCCCGGTGGCGGACTGGCTGGCGGCGCACCGGGTGGAGTCTGCGGGCGCCCTGCGCGCGCGGCCCGCCGGCGGGGTCCTGATGCTGGAGCTGCGGCCGCTGGATATTTCCGCCACCGATATCCGGGCCCTGTGCCGGGCGGGGCGGTCCGCGCGTTACCTGCTGCCAGAGCCCGTACTGGACTATATTGAAACCCGTCAGCTGTACCGCGATACGGCTGACAACAACTGAACCCCTGGAGAGAACCCGACCGGATGCAAGCCGAAGCCCTGAAAGAACTTGTTGTTGCCGCCCTTGAAGATATCAAGGGGGTCAACATCGTAACCCTCGATGTCCGCCAGCTGACCGATGTCATGGACTACCTGGTCATCGCCAGCGGTACGTCCAACCGGCACGTGAAATCGCTGGCCGACCATGTTGCCATGGAAGCCAAGAAAGAAGGCGTTCGCCCCCTTGGCGTGGAGGGTGAGAACCCCGGCGAATGGGTCCTGGTGGACTTCGGTGATGTCGTGGTGCATGTCATGCTTCCCGCGACGCGAGACTTCTATGACCTCGAGCGACTCTGGGTCGATACCGGCCAGGAGTCCTGATGCGGCTGACGGTCATTACCGTTGGCGGCAAGATGCCGGCCTGGGTGGGCGAGGGCGTGGCTGAATACAGCAAGCGCCTGCCCAGGGAAATCCGCCTGCAGTGGCGCGAACTGCCGCTGGCCCACCGGGGCCGGGACAGCAAGCCGGAACAGCTGCGGGAACGGGAGGGTGAGCAGATCGTCAAGGCGCTGCCCGCTGGAGACCAGGTCATCGCCCTGGATGTTCGCGGCGAAAGCTGGAGCACGGAGCAGCTGGCGGAACGTCTGGCGGGCTGGCAGATGGGCGGCGACAACGTCAGCCTGCTGATTGGCGGGCCGGATGGTCTCTCCCCGGCCTGTCTCGCGCTCGCCCGGCAGCGCTGGTCACTGAGTGCGCTGACCCTGCCACACCCCCTGGTGCGGGTGTTGCTCGCGGAACAGCTGTATCGCGCTTGGACAATCACTGCCGGGCACCCGTATCATCGCGCCTGACGCGCGCCCAGACCAGTAATCGCGCAGGCGACGGTAGCAGATGCCACAACACATCCCACTCAAGGACCCCAGCGGCGATATCCGGATCTTCGGTGCCCGCACGGTGCTCTCCGTGCTGGTGGTGCTGGCCCTGCTGGCATCCCTGCTGGCGCGCTACTACGACCTGCAGATCAACGACTACGAGATCTACCGCACCCAATCGGAGCGCAACCGGGTGCAGCTGCAGCCGTTGCCGCCAAAACGGGGCCTGATCTACGACCGCAACGGGGTGCTGTTGGCGGACAACCGGCCCAGCCACATCCTCTCGGTCGTGCGCGAGCGGGTCGAGGACCTCGACGCCACTCTGGACGAGCTCCAGGCCCTGGTGCCCATCTCCGACGCAGACCTGGAGAATTTCCAGTTGAAGCTGCAGCGACGCCGGCCCTACGAGGCCGTGCCGCTGCGATTCCGGCTGACCGAAGAGGAAAGGGCGCTGCTGGCGGTGAACCGGCACCGCATGCCCGGTGTCACAGTGGATGCGCAGCTGGTGCGCCATTACCCCTATGGCGAGTTGTTCTCCCACGCTGTGGGGTATGTCGGGCGCATTAATGAACAGGAGGCGCAGGAGCTGGACGAGCGCAACTACCGCGGCACTTTTCATGTCGGCAAGGTCGGTGTGGAGAAATTCTACGAGGACCTGCTGCACGGTGAGGTGGGTTACCAGAACGTGGAAACCAATGCCCACGGGCGGGTGCTGCGGGTGCTTGAGCGCTATGACCCGGTTCCGGGCGGCGATATCAGCCTGCACCTCGACTTCGGTCTGCAGCAGACAGCCTTCGATGCCCTCGGTGACCAGCGCGGGGCGGTGGTCGCCATCGATCCCCTCACCGGCGGCGTGCTGGCGATGGTCTCCACTCCCGGCTTCGATACCAATCTGTTCGTCAACGGCATCAGCGGGGCTGATTACGGCGCCCTGCGCGACTCCCTTGATGTGCCCCTGTTCAACCGGGCGGTGCAGGGCCAGTATCCCCCCGGTTCCACCATCAAGCCGATGATGGCGATGGCGGGGCTGAAGTCAGGATTGGTGACGCCGGAAAGCACCGTACCCGATCCCGGCTGGTACAGCCTTCCCGGCGACTCGCGCCGCTACCGGGACTGGATACTGAAAATCCGCGGTACCGGACACGCCGCGCGGGTGGATATGCACATGGCGGTCGCGGAGTCCTGTGACGTCTACTTCTACGACCTCGCCCGGCGCCTGACGATCGACCGCATGCATGAGTATCTGTCTGCCTACGGGCTGGGCAGCCGCACTGGTGTCGACACCACCAACGAGCGAGCCGGTGTGCTGCCCTCGACCCGCTGGAAGCGGGAGGCCATGAACCAGCCCTGGTACCCGGGCGAGACGCTGAGTGCCGGCATCGGTCAGGGCTACATGCTGGCGACACCGATGCAACTGGCGGTAGCCGCCTCAGTGCTGGCAACCCGGGGTGAACACCGGGCGCCGCGCCTGGTGCGCTTGATCGGCGATGAACCGCAGGAGGCGCCCGTGCTGGATACCCTGGAGGCCACGTCCGAGCAGTGGGATGCGGTGCACGAATCCATGCGCGCCGTGGTCCATAGCGCTCGCGGAACTGCCCGCAAGATCGGCGAGGGCATGCGCTATGAAATGGCTAGCAAGACCGGTACCTCGCAGGTGATCGGCATTGCACAGGGCGCAATTTATGTCGAGGCCGAGGTTGCCGAGCGCCATCGCAACCACGGCCTGTTTATCGCCTTTGCCCCCTATGAGGCGCCGACCATCGCGGTGGCGGTGATTGTGGAGAACGGTGGCGGGGCCTCGGCGGCATCGCCCATTGCCCGCGCTGTACTGGACGCCTGGCTGCTGGCGGGAGACGAGGTTGCCGATGGGTGACTATGTTCGCCGGTTGCAACTCCCCGGCGACAGCGCCGACCTGTCTCGTCGTTCGCCGCTGGCGCTGCGCCTGCACGTGGATATTCCGCTGCTGTTGTTGCTGTTGGCGCTGACCGGGTTCGGCCTGGTGGTGCTCTACAGCGCGTCGGGCAAGCAGCTGGGAGCTGTCATCCGCCAGGGGCAGTATTTTCTCCTCGCCTACGGCGTGATGTTTGTCGCGGCCCAGATCGATCTGCAGCGCTATCGGCGCTGGGCCCCCTGGTTTTACCTGCTGGGCCTCGGCCTGCTGGTCGCGGTCATGTTTGTCGGCGTGGGGGCCAAGGGCGCCCAGCGCTGGCTGGAAATTGCGGGTTTCCGCTTCCAGCCCTCGGAGATCCTGAAGCTGGTGATGCCGCTGACAGTGGCCTGGTACCTCGCCTCCCGCTCCCTGCCGCCCAGGTTCAAGTATGTGCTGGCCTGTCTGTTGCTGGTGGGCTTGCCCTCGGTGCTGATTCTGCTGCAGCCCGATCTGGGGACCGCCTTGCTGATCGCGGCCAGCGGCCTGTTTGTGCTGTTCATCGCCGGTATCGGCTGGCGCTATATGGTGGGAGCTGTGGTACTGGCGGTACTGTCCGCCTGGCCGGTATGGATGTACGTTTTGAAAGATTACCAGAAGCAGCGCATCCTGACCCTGCTCAACCCGGAAAGCGACAAGCTCGGTGCGGGCTGGAACATCATTCAGTCCAAGACTGCCATTGGCTCCGGCGGTTGGGAGGGCAAGGGCTGGCTCAAGGGCACCCAGTCACAGCTGGATTTCCTGCCCGAAAGCCACACCGACTTCATCATTGCCGTGTTGGCGGAGGAGTTCGGACTGCGCGGGGTGCTGGTGTTGCTGTCGCTGTATCTGCTGATCGTCCTGCGCGGTTTCTGGATCGGCGTGAGTGCGAACAGCAACTTCGGGCGCATGGTCGCGGCCAGCCTGACGCTGACGTTTTTCGTCTATATCTTTGTTAACATGGGCATGGTGGCGGGCCTGCTGCCTGTTGTGGGGGTGCCGCTGCCCCTGGTGAGCGCAGGTGGTACCTCGATCGTTACCCTTATGGCGGGTTTTGGCGTGCTCATGGCCGTGTCCACCGCGGACACCGGCGGCCGCCGATGAGAAGTGAATACAGGGGTTTCCATGAGAGTCAGGGCATGATGACAGCGATGTTCAAACGGAGTCTGGGGGCATTGTGCCTGTGGTCGTTCGTGGCCTCGGCCGCGGCCGGGTACGGCGATCATGAGGGAGCCCGGGCGCTGGTCGATGAACTCGTGGCCGAGGACCGGGGGCTGGATCGGGAGCGACTGTTGCAGGTGCTGGCTCAGGCCGAGCGCCAGGAGCGCATTCTGGAGGCCATGTCGCGGCCTGCGGAACGGGTCAAGCCCTGGTACGAGTACCGGCAGATTTTCCTCACCGAGCAGCGCGAGGAGGAGGGGCTGGGGTTTTACGCGGCTCACCGCGAAACCTTCGCCCGGGCCGAGGCCGAATTCGGGGTGCCGGCGGAAATCATACTTGCCATCATCGGTGTGGAGACCTTCTACGGGCGCATCGCGGGCAGCTACCGGGTCATCGATGCGCTGGCGACGCTGGCGTTTGATTACCCCCGCCGCGCGGCCTTCTTCAGCAAGGAGCTCAAGAACTACCTTATCCTCACCGCGGAGCAGCAGCTGGATCCCCTGGCCATGATGGGATCCTATGCCGGCGCCATGGGCTACGGCCAGTTCATGCCCAGCAGCTACCGCGCCTATGCGGTGGATTTTGACAGCGACGGCGTTATCGATATCTGGAACAACCCGGTGGACGCCATCGGCAGTGTGGCCAATTATCTGCGCCGTCACGGCTGGCGCAGTGGCGAAACCATCGTCGTCGCCGCAGAGGCCGGCCCCGATGTGCCAGGGGACTGGTTCAACGCGGGTCTGGTCCCCACGCGCAGCGTGGCCGAGTTCAACGCGGCGGGCCTGCGCAGTGCACAGCCTCTGGATCCGCAGGCCCTGGCGACGGCTGTTCGCCTCGAACTGGAGGACGGCCATGAACACTGGCTGGGGCTGCACAATTTCTATGTCATCACGCGCTACAACCACAGCGCCATGTACGCCATGAGCGTGCACCAGCTGGGCCAGCGCCTGGCAGCGGGGATACAGCCGTGATCGCCCGCGGTCTGGTGCTGCTGGTGGCAGTGTCCCTGCTGGCGGTGGGCTGTGCGACCCGGCCGCCGGTGCCGGTCGAGCCCGGGGAGCCCCCGGTAGCGGAGCGGGATGTGAGCAAGGATGGCCCGCCCCTGCGCCATATTCGCCCGGAAGATGTCAAGGACGCGGTGCCCCGGCCGGACCCGATCCTCGCCCTGGGCAACCTGAGTCCCTATACCGTCCTTGGGGAGACCTATCACATACTTCCGAGCCTGGCCAATTACCGGGAGCGTGGCATTGCCTCCTGGTACGGCACCAAGTTCGACGGCCAGAAAACCTCCAACGGCGAGGTCTACGATATTTACTCGGCATCCGCCGCACACAAGACCCTGCCCATACCCTGCTATGCCCGGGTCACCAACCTGGAGAACGGCCGCAGTATCGTGGTGCGGGTCAATGACCGGGGACCGTTCCACAGCGATCGCCTGATCGACCTGTCCTACGGGGCTGCGGTCAAGCTCGGTTTCATGGAAGTGGGCACGGCACCGGTGGAAGTCGAGGTCATCAACCTGGCCGGAATCGATGACCGCCGTGGTACGCTGCTGGGCAGCTACCGTTTCGTGCAGCTGGGAGCCTTTGGCTCCGAATCATCCGCCCAGCGCCTGCGTGCGGAGCTGCAGTCGCTGGTGACATCGCCGGTCGCGGTGAGCCCGGTGGATACCGGCAGCGGGCTGTTGTACCGGGTGCGGATAGGACCGATGGAGACCAACGAGGAAATCCTGCTGGTGCAGCAGCGCCTCGAAGCCAGCGGCTATACGGGTACGCAGTTGCTGCCGTAGGGCGGCCCCGCCCCCATTTTTTTACCCACACATTGAGTCCATTGCAGTTATGAAACGTTTGTTGATCTCCACCCTGTTTGTTCTCGCTACCGCTGCCGCCACGCAGTCGTCCCTGGCCCAGTCCGCGATCATTCCCGCTCCGCCCCAGGTGGCCGCCGAGGCCTACCTGCTGGTGGATGCCCATACCGGAGCGGTATTGGTGGAGCACAATGCAGACGTACCCCGGCCGCCGGCGAGCCTGGTCAAGATGATGACCGCCTATGTGCTGGCGGGAGAGGTGGAGTCCGGCCGGGTGAGCGCCGACGATATGGTGACCGTCAGCCGCAATGCCTGGTCCCAGAACCCTGTGTTTGCCGGCTCCTCGCTGATGTGGATTGAGCCCGGCAAAGCGGTGTCCATCCGCGACCTGGAGCACGGCATCATCATCTCCTCGGGCAATGATGCCACCGTGGCGGTAGCCGAACACCTGGCTGGCAGCGAAGCCGCTTTTGCCGAAATGATGAACAGCTATGCCCAGGCCCTGGGCATGAGCAACTCACATTTCGTGAACTCCCACGGCCTGCCAGCGGACGGGCAGGTGGTCACCGCGCGCGACCTGGCGACCCTGGGCGCTGCGATGATCAACAATTTCCCCGAGCACTACGCGCTGTACAAGAAGCGCGAGTTCACCTACAACAATATTCGCCAGTACAACCGCAACTCCCTGCTGGGCGAAGACTCCAGTGTCGACGGTATCAAGACGGGCTATACCAGCGAGTCCGGCTACGGGCTGGTGGCCTCCGCAGAGCGCGAGGGCATGCGGCTGATATCGGTGGTGATGGGTACCCGCAGTCCCACCGTGCGCAAGAACGAAACCCGCGGCCTGCTGAACTACGGCTTCCGCTTCTTTGAAACCGCGGACCTGTTCGAACCGGAACAGGTGCTCGCCGAACCGCGCCTGTGGAAGGGAGTTCAGGGCAGCGTCGCCGTCGGTGTTCTCGAACCCGCAAAAGTGACCCTGCCGCGGGGCCAGCGCGAGCAGCTGCAGACCGATGTGGAGCTGTTGCCGACCTTAATCGCGCCGATCAGTCGCGGTGACGAGCTCGGTACCGTGCGCCTGTCACTGGACGGTG
Source organism: Haliea sp. (assembly GCF_040222615.1). GTDB lineage: Bacteria > Pseudomonadota > Gammaproteobacteria > Pseudomonadales > Halieaceae > Haliea. Next base: position 36,077 of record NZ_JAVKCQ010000063.1, on the reverse strand, counting down.
AAACCGTGTTTGACGCGCCGATAGTCGCCCTGGAGTCGGTGGAACAATCGGGTTTCTTTGCGCGCATCTGGGACAGCATCAAGATGTGGATCAGCAAACTGTTCAGTGTGTGAGGATGCCTGGTCGTGAGCGTTGAAGAACCGCCCAAGATCGAGTTTCCCTGCGACTACCCGATCAAGGTCCTGGGCCGCAGCTGCGGCGAATTCGAAACCCTGATTGTGGAGGTTTTCGAACGCCATGCGCCGGGTTTCGACCAGGAGTTGATTACCGTCAAGGGCAGCAGCAAGGGCACCTTTACATCCATGACCATCACTATCACCGCGACGGGGCCGGAGCAGCTCAAGGCCCTGCACGAGGACCTGATGGCGACGGGCATTGTCAACATGGTGATCTGAGGTCATGCAAGTGCTCTGCCGCCGGCTGCCCGGCGCAGCCGATTATGGCGCTACCTTCGAGGCCATGAAGCAGTTCACCGACAGCCGCTCCGATTCCACGCCAGACGAACTCTGGCTGCTGCAGCACCCGCGGGTGTTCACCCAGGGCCAGGCCGGCAAGGCCGAGCACGTCCTGGCCCCCGGTGATATCCCCGTGATCCAGGTGGATCGCGGCGGCCAGGTCACCTACCACGGGCCGGGCCAGTGGGTGCTGTACCTGCTGGTGGACCTGCGCCGGCGCAGCCTCGGCGTGCGCCAGCTGGTGACCCTGATCGAGGAGAGCCTTGTCGAATTGCTGGCGACCTATGACATTGCGGCGGCGCCACGCGCGGATGCCCCCGGTGTCTACGTCAACGGCGACAAGATTGCCTCGCTGGGCCTGCGGGTGCGCCGGGGCTGCAGCTATCACGGCCTCGCTCTCAACGTTGACCTGGACCTGGAACCGTTCCAGCGTATCAACCCCTGTGGCCACGAGGGCTTGCGGGTGACCTCCATGGCTGAACTTTTGCCCGGCACGGTGCTGGAGATGGAGGAGGTTGGGGAGCGCTTGCTGGGGGTGGTGGCGGCCAGGCTCGAGGCCATGATTACCAGCTGATATCCAGTCGCTCCAGGCCGCGAAACATGAAACCGGGGCGCCACCGGGGCCGCGCTGTATCGGTTCGCATGCCCGGCAGCCGCTCGGCGAGAGCCCGGAACGCAACGTCGCCCTCCAGGCGCGCCAGCTCCGCACCCACGCAAAAGTGGATTCCGCCGCCAAAGGCGAGATGGTGTGCACCCTCTCTTTCGATATCAAATTCATCCGGGCGCGGGAATACCGCGGGGTCGCGATTTCCTGCCGCCAGCACGGCGAGCACACGCTCGCCCGCCCTCACCGTCTGGCCGCCAACTTTTGTATCATGGAATGCCGTGCGGTAGGTGGCTATCAGGGAGCTCTCGTAGCGCAGTATCTCCTCCGTGGCGGCGGGCGCAAGATCCGGATGTTCGACCAGCTTGCGCCATTGCTCGGGGTGCCGGTGCAGGGTGAGTATGCCGTTGCCAATCATGTGCGCGGTGGTTTCAAACCCCGCACCGAACAGCGCGATGGCGACTGTGACCATTTCCCGCTCGGTGAGCTGACTGTCACCTTCACGCGCGTTGAGCAGGGCGGTGGCGAGGTCGTCCCGGGGTTGTATCCGCCGGCGCTCGAAGATGGATCGGAAAAACTCCTCCAGGAAGTCGATCTGGCGGTTTGCCAGCGCCAGCTCGAGGTCAGTCAGCGGGCGCATCTCCAGGACCAGGAACGAGTCGGCGATTGCCTGGTTGAGCTGGTCCAGCAGCGCATCGTCGGCTTCCTCCTCGTCGATCCCGAGCATGTGGCACATGACCAGGGTTGGCAGCCGGTAGGCAAAGTCGTGAATCAGTTCCATCCCCTGTCCAGCCGCAAACCGGTCCAGCAGGCGATGGGTGATGGTCTCGATCTCCGGCCGCATCTCCCTGACCCGCTTTACCGTCAGCGCCTTGGAGACCAGCCCCCGGATGCGGGTATGCCGCGGCGGGTCCTGATACACAAACACTTCCGACAGCCAGTGATAGGCGGAGTGGGCGAAGACATCGAAATCTGGCCCATAGTAGAGCTGGATATTGCGCGTGAAGTCTCCCTGGCCGAAGTTCTTGCGGTCGATAATGACCGAGCGCACATCGTCATGTCGGGTTGCTATCCAGAACCCGGCCTCGCTCCAGGCGAGGGGTTTACTGGCCCGCAAGCGGGAAAAAGCGCTGTGGGGATCGGCGATCAAGTCGGGATCGGTGGGGTCAAAATGTACGGCGGGACGCGCAGTGTGGGGGGCAGCATCGGTGTGCATGGGCCTGTCTCCTGTGATCAGGGTTTGGGGTGAGGGCCACTCGCTGTCAGGTCTGATTCCCGAAGCGGGGTCGGAAGCCGTCCCCGTGCACCTCCACCCACGCAAAGTGCGTGCCGCCGAAGTGCGCAGGCACCACGCGGGCGCCGGTCCTTGCAGCCCGAGCCAGGATCTGGCGGCGGCTGGACCTGGCTGCGGCCGGGTCTTCGCAGTACACGCTGTTCCAGTCCGGCTGAAATATTTGGGCAGGATGGTGCAGGATATCGCCCACGAACATGGCCTGCTCCCCGGCGCTGTCCAGGTTCAGGACCAGATGGCCGGGAGTGTGGCCCGGGTGCAGGGTCAGGGTTATCCCTGGTGCGACAACGTGTCCGTCCTCGACCAGATGTGCCTGCCCGGCATCAAGAATCGGTTGCACACTGTCTTCGAACACGTTGGCGTTCACCTGGGCACCTGTGGGTGAGGGGCGGGGGCCATCGGTAATGCCGGGATCCCAGTAGCTGCGGTCGATGCGCGGGAGCAGGTAGCGAGCGTTGGGAAATGTGGGGACCCACTGCCCATCCAGCAGCCGCGTATTCCACCCGACATGGTCAATATGCAGGTGCGAGCAGATCACGATATCGATGTTTTCTGGCTCGAAACCATCAGCGGCGAGATTGGCAAGGAATGGCGTGTCCAGCTCGCCAAACACGGGGATACCGGGACGATCCTTGTGGTTGCCGGCCCCTGTGTCGTAAAGGATGGTCAGTTCGCCGGCTGTGATAACCCAGCTCTGCAGAAACGCGTACAGGCTGTTGCTTTCCGGCCTGTAGCAAGAATGCGGTATCTGCCCGGCAAAGCCGGCAAACTCGCGAGCGTCGAAGCCGGCGAAGAGTTGCTCCGGGCTGGCGAACTCACCCTGCCACTCCTCGATGTTGTAGACTCTGAAATCGCCGTTGGTAAAGCTCAGCATGTCGTTTCTCCCGGGTTTGGTGGGTCTCTGACAGGGCGGTGTCAGTATCTGGTGACACCCATACGGCGCAGGATGGGAAGAATTTCCCTGCCAAAGCGCTGCAGGTCGCGTTCATAGTCTTGCAGCGTGACCATCACTGCATCGACCCCGCTGTGGTGAATTGCGCGCAGCTGTTCCGCCACCATCTCCGCATCTCCCAGCAATGGCAGGCCGCCACCGCTGGCGGCGATCATGTTGCCGGTGAACTCGTCGAAGGAGCCGCTGCCTGCGCTGATATCGTGCAGCCAGTTGTGGGTGGCTACTTCATCCTTCTGCTCGATGATGCGCTGCAGTTCAGCCAGCGCCTCGGCCTCGCTGTCGCGCCAGAGCAGAAATGGAAAAATGGCGGTCTTCACCCGGCGTCCCTGGGTCTCGGCCTGGGCCGAGATGGTGTCGACCAGTCCGGGCAGCGCTTCTATGCTGGCTCCCGACATGAAAGACCAGTCACAGAGGCGGGCAGTCATCGCCTGGGCGTCCGCCGAAACCCCGGCATTGGCGATTTCGGGCATGCGTGCCGGGCGCGGCAGTGAAACACCGTCGTTGATCGCGTACCAGTCCGAGCGGTGGTTCACAGGCTCCCCCCGCGTGTCCCAAAGCGCCCGCAGAATCTCGATGAAGGCCGAGGAGCGTTCATAGCGTCGGCCGTGCTCATCCAGGGTCAGCCCCATCATCCCGAATTCGCGCTGGCTCCAGCCGCTGACCACATTGAGTCCCCAGCGGTCGCCGCTCAAGTGGGCAAGTGTCGCACCTATCTTGGCGATGACCATCGGGTGGAACAGGGGAACGTGTACGGTGGAGAAAATCCTGATCCGTTGGGTTGCGCGCAGCAGCGCGGCAGCCCAGGTAGTGGTCTCCAGCGAAGTGCCAAGGTAGTTGGTGTCGCCGCCGAAGCCGCGCCAGCGGCTGACCGGGAACAGATAGTCGAATCCCAGGCTCTCGGCCAGCTGGGCTATGCGTTCGTTGTTCGCGTAATGCCACTGGTCGGCGACAACGCCGTGGGTTGAAATGGAAGGCATATTTGAGCAATTGGGCATGAACACGCCCAAAGCAAGCGGGTCGTTCCCGGCCATTGATTATCCTTGCACGAAACTGACAGATGGGATGCCGCCGCGGCTGCTGCCGCGGCGGGGCTGGGTATCAGAACTGGTACATCACGCTGGCACCGTAGGTGCGGGGTGGCAGCATGGATCCCACCCTGACTGAGTTGTACAGCGGTGCGGTAATGATGTTGTTGGAAATGACCTCTTCATCGGACAGGTTCCTGCCCCACAGGCTGACCATCCAGTTGCCGCCCGCAAAGGCATAGTCGACGCTGGCATTGAGCAGGCCATAGCCGTCCTGGTAGGCGTCAGCGCGGTTCCATTCGGTAAAAAATATCTCGTCCTGGTAATAGGCTTCACCGCGCAGCCTGAGATCGCCATCGCCAAGGCGGGTTTCGTAATTGACTCCCAGCTTGGCGGTGTACTCCGGCGCATTGGGCAATGTATTGCCGCTCAGGTCAGCGATGGCAAAACCATTTGCGTAATCACCATTGAAAAACTCCTTGTACTCTGCGCTCAGGTAGGTGGCGAAGAAGTCCATTGAGACCCCGCTCCCCAGATTCGCATTCAGTTCCAGCTCCAGGCCGTAGTTCTCCGCTTCTGCAGCGTTGATCGTGGTTACCGTGCTGGTGGCGTCGACAAAGGATATCTGCAGATCTTGATAGTCATAGTAGAAACCCGCCATGGAGAGAGACAGAGTGCCATCCTCGCGGCTCCACTTGTAACCTACCTCGAAAGCATCCACCGTTTCCGGATCAAGTGGGTCGCTAAGGCTGCCGGTATTGATGACGCCGGACTTGAAGGCCTGGGTATACGTCGCGTAGAGCAGGGAGTTGCTGTCGCTGCGGTACTCCAGGGTAAGGCGTGGTGTGATGTCATCCCAGTCCGCTGACTTGTTGGTACTGATGTCGATACCCGCAGCATCGAAGACGAAGAACCCGGTGCCATCACGCTCTTCGTAATTGTAGCGCAGCCCGGCGATAATCGTGAACGTGTCGTTAACCGGGTAGGTGATTTCAGCGAAGGCTCCGTAGGCAGTGATGTCGACATCGCCGTTCTGTTCGTAGCGACCGCTGTTTATGAAGTCGCCGGTCGGGGTGCCGCACAGTTCCGGTGCGAGCAAGAAGCAGACGTTGTTCAAGGGCACGAAGACATTCCCGTACAGCTCTTCTTCCAGGTACATGACGCCGGCGAGAATGTCATAGCCGTCGCCGGAAAAGTTGAGCACGAACTCCTGGCTGAAAGACTCGCTTTCTTCCACATAGTCATTGCGTCCAAACAGGTCGACCTCGGTGGAATCAAGGTCGTCTCGCAGGAAGCGGTCCATACCCTGCAGGGAGGTAATAGAGCGCAGGCTGGTGTCTTCGTTGAGTTCGAAATTCAGTGTCAGGATACCGCCGTAGCCCTCGCGCTGGTTGATAGCCTCCTGGTCGGAGTAGATGTCGTAGAGGCTGCCACCGACATCGAAAACTGTCTGCCCGCCAAGAAAGAGCACCGAGAAGGGGGCGCCAGCCGCAGAGCCCGCGGAGGGGCCAAAGTAGTGGAAGCCGAAGTTGTTGTCGTCCTCTTCATAGTATTGCAATGACAGGGTGGCATCCCAGTTCGCATCGGGGTTGTAGGCGAAGGTCGCCCGATAGGCCTGGGCGTCGCGGTCATCGATATCAGAGCCGCTGAACAGGTTGTCGCCGTAGCCATCACGCTTCTCGATCTTGGTTGCGAGACGAATGTTCAGCTCGGGCGTGGCCGGCAGATCAATAGCGCCCTCGAAGGTGGTCAGGCCATAATTGCCGGCGGTGAAGTTGGCAAAGCCGCCGAACTCGTCTCCGGGTTTCGCGGTCACCAGATTGATCGCCCCCGCGGTTGCCCCCCTGCCGTACAGCGTGCCCTGTGGCCCGCGCAGTACTTCCACTTGTTCCAGGTCAAACATTCCGGCCAACTGCGCCGCCGGACGGGGGATGATTGCACCATCCTGGAGAAAGGAAACCGCTCCCTCGCCACCAATGTCGATGCTGGTCATGCCAATGCCGCGGATAAAAACCCGCGCAAAGCCAAACTGGTCGCCGATGGACATGTTTGGCACAGCGACGTGCATGTCGCGGACATTTTCGATACCACCGGGACCAAGGGCGTCAGCCCCGAGTACATTGGCGCCGCCGGAGAAGTCATCGAGACTGACTGCGCGTTTGGTCGCTGTCACCACTACTTCTTCCAGGGTGTTCTGGGCCTGCGCGGAGCCGGCCAGGGCCAGCGCTGCGATGAGACCAGAAAAAATCGCGTTTCGCTTGTGAATTTGCATCGTTTGAATCCTCGTTTTTATCGTGATTTTAGCCAAGGTAAATGCGTTTCCCCGCCCCGTCCCTAATGCAATCTGTCGCGGCGCAAAGATATTCCGTGTGCCTCGCGATCCCAGCTGTCGCTGGTAATCCCTTCGGCGCGCAACAGGTGTTTCTGTATCTTTGCCGAAGGTGTCTTGGGCAGCTCGGGCAGGATCCTGATATAGCGTGGAACCATGAAGTAGGGCATTTTCTCCGCCAGGAAGCGCAGCAGTGCTTCCGCATCCAGCTCCATGCCGTCGACCCCAGCGACCGCAACCATGACATCGTCCTCGCCCAGCTCACTGGGCACACCGTAGGCAGCGGCCTCGCGGACGGCGGGATAGGCCACGACCTCGGCCTCGACTTCAAATGAGGAGATGTTTTCACCCCGGCGGCGGATGGCATCCTTGCGCCGGTCGACGAAATAGAAGAATCCCTCCTCATCCTGGCGGAAGCAGTCGCCGGTGTGGAACCAGCCGTTGCGCCAGGCTTCTGCGGTGGCCTCCGGATTCTTGTAATAGCCGTGGTTCATGCCCCAGGGTCGGTCAGTACGCACCAGCATCTCGCCGATTTCCCCGGTGGCAACCTCGCAATCGTGCTCGTCCACCAGGCGCACTTCAACTCCGGGGCGCACTTTGCCGCAGGTGCCACGGCGACGGGGGTTGGGTTCGGAAACAATGGGTGAGGAGATCTCGGTCATGTTAAAAATGGTGTAGATGTCGATGCCGAAACGTTCGTGCATGTCCAGGGCGGTTTCAGTGAATGGCACCATGAAGGCTTTGCGCAGCTTGTGGTCCCGGTCGTCACTGGAGGCCGGCTGCTTGAGCAGAAACGTTGCCATCACACCGAGCAGGAAAGCGGCCGAGGTGTCGGTTTGCCGGACAAATGGCCAGAAGCGCTCGGTACTGAAATTCTGCATTACCGATATGGAGCCGCCGCGAGCCAGCATGACGAAAATGATACCCATGCCGCCGATGTGGAACAGCGGCATGTTGATCAGGAACCGGTCCTCGCCGGTGATGAAATGCCAGGTTTCCGGGCCCGCGTTGGTGTAAAGGTGCAGGTAGGACGAGAGCACGCCCTTGGACGGTCCGGTAGTGCCTGAGGTGTAGATGATCGATTGGGTATCCCAGGGCTCTATCGGGCGCTCAAGAGCGGGCGGTTCAGCCTGCTCGGCGATTAGAGTCGCGAAGGGCTCGGCGGGCAGGCTGATGCTGGCAGCAGATTCTCCGGTATAGACCACACGCTCCAGCAGGGCCGTATCCACCTCCTCCAGGCGCTCGATCAGGTCGCCGTGGGCGATCAGCAGGCGTGCATCTGAATTGGCGAGCACATGCTCCAGCAACCGTCCTTTATAGGCCGTGTTGAACGGCACAAACACGGCCCCCAGGTAGTTGATGGCAAAAAAACTCAGGATGCCTTCCGGGCCGCCGAACAGCCAGGCGGCGACATGGTCACCCTGGCGGACACCGCGTGCGTGGAGGGCGGCCGCCACACCGGCAACCCGATGCTGCAGCTCGGCGTAGCTCCAAGTGCTACCATCCTCGAACACGGCATAGGTCTGGTCGGGCTGGACGGTGGCCCAGCGGTCTATCAGGTCGCGCACCACGCAGGCTTCTCTCGCCGGCACGCGCGGGTCTGTGCATCGGGTTGCTGTCATGAGCAGGCTCCGTTTTTGCTGTTCATTGCTGGGCCTCGCTGCCCTTGCGGCCGGCGCTGGCCCCTGGCGTGCGAGGTCGCGGCAGGAGCAGGCGCTCTATGCTTCGGATCAGGTGGGTGATGATTTCGGCCTCAGACCAACGGCCACCGGGTTGATACCAGAATGCGACCCAGCTCATCATCCCGCCGATCGTGGTGGCGGTCAGGACCGGATCCTCAATATCGAACTGACCGTCTCTGTGGCCCTGGGTCAGGACTTCTGCCAGGCGGTGGTCAAACAGGGATCGCTTTTCCCGCACCTGTCGCGCCAGCGCCTGGTCCAGGTTCTTTTCCTCGCGCTGGTAGACGACAATGTGTTCCTGGTTCTCGATGATGATCCTGGCAACCTGGTCTACTACCAGTTTCAGCCGGTCCCAGCTTGAGCCTTTGGTCAACAGACATTCCTCCAGTGCCTCCAGCGACAGCGTGATGCCTACTTCTGCGATGTCGTAGAGAATCTCACCCTTGTTTTTGTAATAGCTGTAGATGAATGGTTTGGTTACCTGCAGTTGCTCTGCTATGGCGTCAATAGTGGTTCCTTCATAGCCCAGGCGGAAAAAAAGGTGGCTCGCCTCGTCGCGGATACGCCGGCGCTTGAACAGGGCCAGCTCTGCTTTCAGGCTCTTGCCAGGGCGGGTTGCGGTCACTTCAACTCCATTTCAACTGCGGTGTCAGTAGGCCATTTCCAGGACCGGCAGGACATCCGCGGCCGCATTGACCGTGCGCGGATTAGTCCGGGCCCAGAAGTCCAGCATGGTGTATTCGGCGATGTGCTCCAGCTGGTCGCGGCTTACGTTGACATCGGACAGGGAGCGCGGCATGCCCAGGTCGCGGATGAACTCATCGACCACCTCGCTGGCCGGGCGGTCCGGTTGGCCAAAGCAGGCGCTGATGCGCCGCTGGCGGTCGCCGTTGACCGGTGCATTGAACGCCAGCACCGCGGGAGCCATGACGCAGGAGCAATAGCCGTGTGGCACGTCACAGGTGCCGCCGAGGATGTGGCCGATGGCGTGACTCAGGCCCATGGGTACGCCGGCGGTGATGGGTATCATCGACTGCCATACGCCGACTTGGCACTTGAGTCGGGCCTCGAGATCACCCGGATCCCGCTTGACCCGTGGCAGCCCTTCGGCCAGCAGGCGCAGGGCACAGTCGGCCATGCCATCACAGAAGTCGTTGGACTGCAGTGAGCCCAGCGTTTCCAGGGCGTGGTCAACCGAGCGCACACCGGTGGACAGCCACAACCACTCCGGGGTGTGTAGGGTGAGGGCGGGATCAAGAATAATGCTTGCCGCCGCCATTCGCCGGTGCTCAAAGCCCTGCTTGTGGTGGACTTTTTCGTCCGTGGCCCCGCTGAGCGGATTGAATTCGCCGCCGGACAGCGTGGTTGGGCAAATGACTACAGGAATTTCAGGTCCTTCGAACACAGGCTTGATGACATTGCCTTGGTCATCGACATAGACGTGGTAAGGCTCCATGTCATCGGGTTCTCGCAGATTGTGTTTCAGGCACAGGCTGACAATCTTGCCGGCATCGGTGATCGAGCCGCCGCCCACCGTGACGATCATGTCGGTGCCCGCTTCCCGGGCCATGGCCGCGGCCGCCAGAACCGCGCTGCGCGGGGCGTGTGGCGGCATGCCGTCGTAGGTGCCTGCGACCCGCGCGCCCAGCGCGCTGCGGATTTTGTCGATCTCGTCGGTGCCGGTATTCAGAGCGCGGCTGACCATCAGGAAAATCCGCCTGGCTCCGAGGCGATCAGCTTCGCTGGCAATAGCTTTGGCGGCGGGTTCGCCGATAAACACTTTTTCAGTCGCGGTCAGATCGACCACACTCGCGGATACGGTCATTGTGGATCCCTGGCTCTCGTTATTTTTAGTCAAGCTCTATGATTGAGAGAGTAATCTTTTTTTACTGGTAGTCAAGAATAAAATATTTCGGGGTAGACAAATAAGGCTTCGGGTACTAAATTGCAGCGACCACCCTTCACCTGATTACTGCTGCTTATGAGTGTAGATAACAATAAGGACAGGGAATGGAAGTCGGCGTCAGGCCTTCCCCTGCAACCGTTTTACAGTGAACGCGATGTCCCGCCGGAACACCGGGAGCGCATGTCCTCTGACCCCGGCGCGACGCCATTCCAGCGCGGCGCCCACCCCGGCGGCTACCGCACCAAGCCCTGGCGCATCTTCCAGCTCAGCGGCTTTGGCAAGCCCGAGGACGAAAATGAGCGCATCCGCTTCCTGCTGGAGCAGGGCGAGACCGGGTTTATTATGGAGCACGATCGCAACACCGGTGACCACTGCTACAACGTGGATCATCCGGATGTTGTGGCCCGGCGCGAGGACGTGGGCCTCACCGGAGCGGTCATGCAGAGCGTCCGCGACATCGATATCTGCATGAAGGATCTGCCGCTGGCGACCAGTTTCGGCCACGCTGGCGGCGCCGTGGTGCAGCACGCTCCCTTCGCGCTCGCCGGCTACTGGACAGTTGCCAGGCATCGGGGCCTCGACCTGGCGAAGCTGCCGGGTACAGGTCAGAGTGATTTTTTCCTGACCTATCTGGGCTGCGTCACCAAGCAGCAGATTCCGACCCGGGACGGCCTGCGCTTCAACGCCGACATTATGGAATTCTGCGACAAGCATCTGCCCCGCTGGGTCCCGGTCTCCATTGCCGGGTATAACGGCGCCGACACCGGTCTCAACGCCTACCAGGAGCTGGGCGCCCTGTTTGCCAATGCCGTGGAGTATCTCGAGGAGATCAAGCGGCGCAAGACCATGCCGCTGGAGAACGCCGCCCGCGCCTGCAGTGGCGTCAATTTTCGCGCCTCCATGGACCTGTTCGAAGAGGCGAGCAAGATGCGCGCGGCGCGCCTGATGTGGGTGCAGTTGCTGGAACGGCGCTACGGAATTACCAATCCCAAGGTCGCCAACCTGCGCATCCACTGCGTGACGGCGGGCTCGCGCATGACCTATCAACAGCCGCTGAACAATATTGTCCGCGGTACCGTAATGGCGCTCGCCGCCGCTCTGGGGGGGGTGCAGTCCCTGGGCGTCTCTGGCTACGACGAGGCGCTGTCGATTCCCTCGGAGCACGCCCACCAGATGTCTGTGCGCATCCAGCAGATTCTGCAGGAGGAGACCAATATCCAGTCGGTGACCGACCCGCTGGGTGGTTCCTACTATGTCGAGGCGCTGACTGCTGAACTGGTTGAGCGCGCCTGGGGTTTCTTTGAAGAGATCCAGGAGCAGGGCGGCTTCCTGGCCACACTGGACTCGGGCTGGCTGCACGAGCGGGCCGCGGAAAACCAGAGCGAGGACTTCCGCCAGCAGGAAAGCGGCGAGCAGGTCATTATCGGTGTCACCGACCACCAGGATGATATCTCGCCCTTTGAAGTCGACGGCTTCATTGGCGCGGACGACGCCTATGATGTAGCCCTGGCGAGGCTGCAGGAGGTCCGCAGAACGCGCCACGAAGCCGGCGCCGGCCAGGCCCTGAACGAACTGGAGAGGGTTTGCCGCGATGGCCGCAATATCATGCCGGCCATGATGGATGCCCTGGAGTCGGAGGTGACGCTGGGCGAAATCGGCGATGTTTACCGCGCCGTGTTTGGCGACTGGGCCACCCCGATACAGACCTGAGGCAAGACAATAATGAATACAGCAGGCAAACGAATCCTGATGGCGAAAACCGGTCTCGACGGACACTGGCGCGGCCCCACCGTGGTCGCCAAGGCCCTGCGGGATGCGGGTTTCGAGGTGATCATGATCGGCATGGCCAGGCCCGAAGAGGTGGTGCAGGCCAGCGTTGACGAGGACGTGGATCTGGTCGGGCTGAATATCGGCGGCCATGTCGATGTCGCGGTCAGGGCCATCGGTATGGTCCGCGAGTCGCGTCCCGAGGTGCCGATTTTTGTCGGCGGCGTGGTGCCGCCCCACGCCAAGCGCAAACTGGAAGCGCTGGGCGTGGAAGTGTATCCCCCGGGCAGCCAGTTGCCAGATATCGTGGCTGCTGCCAGGCGGCTGACCGGTCTGGCCTGAGGTCTCCGATGCCGGGAGGGCCTACCATGCCGGATGATCTGGCGCTCCAGCTTGAGCGCGCGGTGGCGGGTGACCGGGGCGCACTGGCGCGGCTGATCAGCGTCCTGGAGCGCGGTGGCAGCGCTTCCACCAGCCTTGAGCGCAAGCTCAGGGTCAGGCCGGGCAGCAGTTACACCGTGGGTATTACCGGTGCTCCGGGCGCCGGTAAATCCACTCTGGTCAGCACCCTGCTGGGCGAAATTCTCGAAGAGCCCGGCCAGCAGGTTGCACTGCTCGCGGTCGACCCGTCCTCGCCCCTTAGTCGCGGCGCCCTGTTGGGGGATCGCGTGCGCATGCAGGCCCACACCGCATCGCCGGAAGTGTTTATTCGCTCGATGGCATCCCGTGGCCACCTCGGCGGCCTCGCCATGGCGACCCGCAGCGCCCGGCGTCTGCTGGAGCATTGCGGCTGGCCCTTGACCCTGATAGAAACCGTGGGTGTCGGGCAGGTGGAGCTGGACGTGGCCTCAGCGACTGATACCGTGGTGGTGGTGCTCAACCCGGGTTGGGGCGACGAGGTTCAGGCAAACAAGGCGGGCCTCATGGAGGTGGCCGATATTTTTGTCATCAACAAGGCGGACAAGGCCGGACTGGAAGCCACCCGCCGCGACCTCGAGGGCGCCCTGGCCTCGCTGCCCCCCGCTCGGCGACCGCAGATACTGGAAACGATCGCCACCGAGGGCAAGGGGGCCGCGGCGCTATGGCAGGCTATCAGGGAACACCGCGCTGCCATCACGGCTTCCGGCGAGCTCATGCAGAGGCGCCTTGCGCAGGTGCGTTCCGAGCTGAGAGGCATGGTCGATGCGGTACTCGCCGACAGGGTGCAGCGTCTGTTCGCTGAGGAGGAAGTGGATGCGCGGATTCTCGCGATCAGTGATGGCAGGCTGGATATGGCCGAGGCTGGTGAACAGATGCTGGCGCTGATGTACGATCAGGCAAATGACAGCACAATGACCTGAAGCGGTCGGCGATTCGGCGAGGACGGCACGCTATGGAACAGGCATCTCCCCTGGAGATCGAACACCGGGGCCCGGTTGACTGGGTTACCCTCAACCGGCCGGAAAGTGGCAACGCCCTCAACGCAGTGCTGGTCGGGGACTTGCTGGCTTATTTCGAGGGCCTGCGGGAGCGTGAGCAGACCCGGGTGGTGGTGCTGCGAGCCCGCGGGCGTCACTTTTGCGCCGGGCTCGACCTGACCGATCCGTCGTTCAACCCGCAGCCACGGGGGCCGCACGCGGTGTGGAAGGTGCAGCGCAGCATCGCGCGGATCTATCAGGCCATGCGTGCCTGTCCCCAGCCGATCGTTGCACTGGTGCAGGGTGCGGCCTGTGGCGGCGGTTTCAGCCTGGCGCTGGCGGCGGATATCCGCATAGCGGGCGAGTCTGCGCGCATGAACGCGGCCTATCTGGCTATCGGCCTGACGGGCTGTGATATGGGCAGCAGCTACTTCCTGCCGCGCCTGGTCGGCTCTGCGGTGGCGTCGGAACTGTTGCTCACCGCGCGGTTTATCCACGCCCCCCGCGCGCTGGCTACCGGCCTGGTGTCGGAGGTGGTGCCAGATGCGGAACTGTCGCAGGCGGCTGGCCCCTACCTCGAGGAGATGTTGCGGGCGACGCCAATGGGCCTGCGCCTGACCAAGGAAGCTCTCAATTACGCCATTGATGCCCCCAGCTTGCATGCCGCCATGGCCATGGAGGACAGGCACCAGTCTCTGCTGGCTCTCAGTGAGGACGCTGCGGAAGCCGCGCAGGCCTTTGTCGAGAAGCGTCCGCCGGTGTTCCGGGATCGCTGATTGATGCGTGCCTAGCGTTTTACCGGCCGTTTCTGCAACTTGCGCTGCAGGGTGCGCCGGTGCATGCCGAGGGCGCGCGCGGTGGCGGAAATATTGCCCTGGTTTTCATTCAACACCCGCTGCAGGTGCTCCCATTCCAGCCGCTCCAGGGAGGGAGGCTGGGTCGCCGGTTCGACTTCGGGCCGCTGGCCGCTGAAGGCCTGCAGTATTTCCTCAATGCCGGCCGGTTTGCACAGATACTGGGTGGCCCCGAGTTTGATCGCCTCGACCGCGGTAGCGATACTGGAATAGCCGGTGAGCACCACCAGCGCCGCCTCGGGCGCGAGAGCTCGCAACGCGGGCAGCGCCGCGAGGCCCGACTGCCCCGGCATGTTCAGGTCCAGCAGGATATGGCTGGGGCCAAACTCCTCGCAACAGGCCAGCGCCGCCCCGGCACTGGCGCAACAGCGACAGTCGAAACCCCGGCGGGTCAGCCCTCGCGCCAGCACACGGCTGAAGGTGGGGTCGTCGTCCACCAGCAGGATCCTGGCGCGATCAGGCATCGCTGCTCTCCGCGGTTGCCACGGGCAGCTGCAAGGTCGCCAGGCAGCCTCCACCCTCCGCATTGGCCAGGGTAATGCGGCCGCCGTGGCGCTCCGCGGTCGCGCGCGCCAGGACCAGGCCTATCCCCAGTCCGCCCTGGGTATCGACTGCCGGGCTGGCGGTGGCTGGCTCTGTCGCGGTGGAATCGGCGGGCCTGTCGCCCATGCGTGCCAGCAGGGCCGCCGGGGCGCCGGGGCCCCGGTCACGGACCGCAATGCGCACTTCCTCCGGGTCCCAGTCCAGGGTGACAGCGATGCTGTCCGACCCGGTGTCGGCGGCATTGTTGAGCAGGTTTTCCAGGGCCTGGGGCAGGGTCTGGTCGAAGGCGATCAGAGGTGCACCGCCGCGGCCGTTGCTGGCGAAGCTGCAGGACACACGCGGCCTGCGCGCCGACCAGCGCTCCACTCCGCCGCGGACGAAGCGGTCGGCCGGGGTCTGCTGGCGCTCGCCGGCGGCGGAGAGTTCAGCGGTGCGGCTCAACTCCGCGAGGGTGCCGCGGCACTGCAGCAGCTGCTGGCGCAGCAGCTCGACATCATCTCTGGCTTCGGGGCTCAAACCCGGCCCCTCGCACAGTTCATCGACCAGCAGGGTCATGGTGGCCAGCGGCGTGCCCAGCTCGTGTGCGGTGCCGGCGGCGAGGCTGGCCACGGCGAGGATCTGGTCGTGGCGAAGGCGATCCTCCCGGCGCCGCATTGCCTCTGCCTCCTGGT
Organism: Haliea sp.; assembly: GCF_040222615.1. Lineage (GTDB taxonomy): Bacteria > Pseudomonadota > Gammaproteobacteria > Pseudomonadales > Halieaceae > Haliea. Next base: position 20,601 of record NZ_JAVKCQ010000063.1, on the reverse strand, counting down.
CGCGCAAGACCGCAGCCATACGCACGACAAAGTAGGTGATAAGCCCCGCGCTGAAGAGGAAGTTGAACCACATGCCCAGACTGTGGACGCTGCCCTGGCTGTGTCCCATGGCGGCGTGGGGTGAAAACAGGGGAAAGGGCACCCGATAATAGAGCAACAGGCTGTAGGCAGCTACCGAAGTCCCGGCAACCAGCCAGGTATAGCGCCAGGGCAGCACCGCAGCTGCCACCACCAGCGGTACGATGTAGTAGGAAATAAAGGGGTTGTCGGCGCCGCCGCTGTAGTACATCAGCGCGCTCCAGCCCAGTACGTCCACCATCAACTGGGCGCAGAACTGGCGGTTGCCAACCTCCCGGGCGCGGGTGCTCCACCACAGGCTGGCCACGGTGACCAGCGCCAGCAGCACCAGGCTGATGGTCATGCCCCAGAGGCTCTGGGTAGTGCGGCTCACCAGCAGGACATAGGCCAGCACCCCGGCCTGGCCCAGCAGGGCGATGGCGCGGATGGCCAGCAGGCTGCGCAGGTTGGCCAGCGAAGGGCTGTAGGCGGAATTCGGGTTGGCGGCGGCGGTGAACACGGCGTCAGTATAGCGGGCCCCCGGCATTGCGGGGAGCGACAATTGGTCACAGTGGACGGTTGATGAGCCGCGAAGTGGGCGCGGCCTGCAGAAGACCTTTCCTAGGCGTCGATCTCACGTATGATAAAGGCTGTGCGCCGCTGCGATCGCACTCCCTGCCATTACCGGATCCTTCATGACCGAACTGGACAAGCTGCTGTATCTCTGTGGAATTTCCGCCGACTACCTCGATTACGGTGGCCAGCGGCAGGAGGTGCCCATGGCCCACCGGCAGCGGGTGTTGCGCCTGATGGGCGTGGACAGCGGGGACCCCGGTGCGCTGGCTGCGGCGGTGGATCGGTTGGATGTCGATCCGTGGCGGCACTGGCTGCCTCACCACAGTGTTGTGGCCGCGGCGGTCCCGGAGGTCTCGCTGCGCGTTCACCCCAACCAGTTGGCGGCGACCTTTAGCTGGGAGTTGACTCTGGAGAGCGGTGAGCTGGTGGCGGGCGAATGTCGGCCGGATGCGCTGGCCGAGGTCGGCGACTATCACGCCGATGGGGTGCGCTACAGCGCCCGCAGGCTGCCGCTGCCGTCCCTGGTACCGGGTTACCATGCCCTGCGGGTGACGGATGGCCTGCAGTCCGCCAGTTCGCGGGTGATGGCTTGCCCGGACCGCTTCTACGCCCCGCAGCCGTCCGGCCACGACCGGGTGTGGGGTTTCAGCTGCCAGCTGTATACACTGCGCTCCGCGCGCAACTGGGGGCTGGGCGACTTCAGCGACCTGCGTGAACTGTTGCCACTGGCGGCCGCTGCCGGGGCAGATCTGGTGGGGCTCAACCCCCTGCACGCCCCCTGCACGGATGGCGATGCCATCGCCAGCCCTTACAGTCCCTCGGACCGTCGCTTCCTGAACCCACAGTATATCGACCCGGAGCGTGAGCCCGAGTGGGACGCGGTCGTCGGGACCCTCGCCACGGCGGCCTGGCAGGAGCGGCGCGCTCGCTTGCAGGCAGCGCCGCTGGTGGATTATGAGGGCGTGAACAGGCTCAAATATGAAGCGCTGGAGGCCATGTTCAGCGTTTTCCGCCGGGAGCAACGTCGGGCCGGCACCGAGCGCGGGCGGGCCTTCCGCCGCTTCGTGGCCGAGGGCGGCAGTGCGCTGGAAGGCTTTGCCCGCTACGAGGCCCGCCACAATGCCTGGGCGCGCAGCCATCGGGCAGACCCCCAGTTCTATGCCTGGTTACAGTGGCTGGCCAGCTGCCAGCTGCAGCACTGCCAGCAGCTGGCGCTGGACTCCGGCATGCGCATCGGCCTGATGCGGGATCTGGCGGTCGGGGCGGTGGGCCGCGGCTGCGAGGTGGAACAGGCCCGGGGCCTGTACCTTACCGAAGCCAGCATCGGCGCACCGCCGGATCCTTTTGCCCCCCACGGCCAGGACTGGGGGCTGCCGGTACCCCATCCGCTGCGCCTGCGGGAGAGCGGGTTCAGGTTTTTCATTGACCTCTTGCACAAGAACATGAGCGCCTGTGGGGCGCTGCGGGTGGATCATGTCATGGCGCTCATGCGCCTATGGTGGTGCCTGCACGACGCGGAGGACAACGCCGGCCTCTACGTGTTCTATCCGCGGGACGAGCTGCTTGCCCTGTTGCGGCTGGAGAGCTGGCGTAACCGCTGTGTGGTCATTGGCGAGGATATGGGCGTGGTACCCGAGGAGTTTCGTCAGGCCATGCAGGGCAGTGCCCTGCTGGGGAATCGCCTGTTCTATTTCGAGCAGCATCACGATGGCCGTTTCCGGGCGCCCGCCGAGTTTCCGCCGGATGTGCTGTTGATGGTGACCAACCACGATGTGCCCACGCTCGCCGACTGGTGGCAGGGCAGCGACCTGCGCCGGCGACGGGAGCTGGGCCTGATTGCCGATGAGGATGCCCTGGCCCGGGAGCAGGGACAGCGAGAGGCGGATCGCGCACAACTCTGCGCCTGGCTGGAGGGCAATGGCCTGTTGCCGGCGGAAGTCGGGGGAGAGCTGGACATGAATCTGTGCAGCGCGATCCATCGGGCCTGTGCCCGGTCCGCCTCCCGCCTGCTGCTGTTGCAGCTGGAAGACCTGCAGCTGCTGGCTGAGCCGGTGAACATTCCCGGCACCTGGCGCGAATACCCCAACTGGCGGCGCAAGCAGCTGCAGTCCACCGCGGACATTTTTGCCGCGCCCAGGGTGCAGGCGCTGCTGGCGGCGGTAGACCGGGAGCGTCGGGCATGAAGGCCGCAGGCAGAGTGGCCCCCCCGGTCCTTGACCGGGGCCAGATCGAGGCACTGGTGAACGGCCGGCACAGCGACAGTTTTGCGGTGCTGGGACTGCATGAACATCCCGGCGGTGCGGGTCTGGTGGCGCGTGCCCTGTTGCCCTGGGCGCAGGCCGTGGCGATGGTGGATCGCGAGAGTGGCGAGGTGCTCGCCCAGCTGCGACGGATCCATGCCGAGGGCCTGTTCGAGGCCGCCCTGGAGGCGCGGTCCGGCGGTGCCGGCTATCTGTGGCGGGTGGAAACCACGAGTGGCCCGGTCGAGATCGAGGATCCCTACCGCTTTCCGCCCCAGGTCAGCGACGGGGATTTCTACCTGTTCTCCGAGGGCACCGAGGAATTCGCCTACCGCCATTTTGGCGCCCGGCCCCGCACCGTTGCGGGTGTCGATGGCGTGCTGTTCACGGTCTGGGCACCGTCCGCGGAGCGGGTGGCCATTGTCGCGGACTTCAATGGCTGGGACAGCCGCCAGCACGGACTGCGGCGCCATCCGGCCTCGGGTGTCTGGGAGATTTTCATTCCCGGGGTCGCCGACCAGGCACTGTACAAGTACCAGGTCACGGCGGCCGGCGGCAGGGTACTGCCGCTCAAGGCCGACCCATTCGCCCATGCCATGCAACATCCGCCGGAAACCGCGAGCCGGGTGCTGCTGCGGGAGGGGCACTATGCCTGGGGGGACGGCAGCTGGATGGCGTCCCGCGTGGCCCAGCAACAGCGGCCGGTCGCCATCTACGAAGTCCACGCGGGTTCCTGGCGGCGCCGCGAGCGGGAGGGCAACCGCTACCTCAGCTATCTGGAACTGGCGGATGAACTCATCCCCTACGCGCTGGAGCTGGGCTTCACCCACCTGCAATTGATGCCGGTCAGCGAGTATCCCTTTGACGGATCCTGGGGTTACCAGCCGGTGGGCCTCTATGCCCCTTCAATCCGGTTTGGTACGCCCGACGAATTCCGCAGCTTTGTCGATCGCTGTCACCAGCACGGCCTTGGGGTACTGCTGGACTGGGTCCCCGGTCATTTCCCCACGGATCCCCACGGTCTCGGCCGCTTCGACGGTACCGCGCTCTACGAGCACGAGGACCCGCGCAAGGGTTTCCACCCGGACTGGAACACCCTGATCTACAATTACGGGCGCCGCGAAGTGGTGAGTTTCCTGCTCAGCAACGCCAACTACTGGCTCGAGGAGTACCACCTGGACGGCCTGCGGGTGGACGCGGTGGCCTCCATGCTGTACCTGGACTACAGCCGCAAGGCCGGCGAATGGCTGCCCAACGAACAGGGCGGCCGTGAGAACCTGGAGGCGATCCGCCTGTTGCAGCTGGTCAACGAGCGGGTCCATGCGCGCCACCCGGGGGTGATGATGGTGGCGGAGGAATCCACCGCCTGGCCCGGTGTATCCCGGCCTGTATACGCCGGCGGCCTCGGGTTTGGCTTCAAGTGGAACATGGGCTGGATGAACGACAGCCTGCGTTACATGGCGCGGGACCCCATCCATCGCCGCTACCACCACGATGAGCTGACCTTCAGCATGGTCTATGCCTGGGACGAGAATTTTGTGCTGTGCCTGAGTCACGACGAAGTGGTACATGGCAAGGGCGCCCTGCTGGAGAAAATGCCCGGAGACGAGTGGCAGCAGTTTGCCAACCTCCGCGCCTACCTGGGTTTCATGTGGGGTCACCCCGGCAAGAAGCTGCTGTTCATGGGTAGCGAGTTTGCCCAGCGCCGGGAATGGAACCACGACCGCGGCCTGGACTGGGAACTGTTGGAGCAGGCACCGCACCGGGGGGTACAGCAGCTGGTGAGGGATCTCAACGCACTCTACCGCGGTCTGCCCGCGCTGTATGAGAAGGATTGCGAGCCCGGCGGGTTTGAGTGGCTGCAGGCGGATCGCAGGTCGCTGTCCGTATACGCCTGGTTGCGCTGGGGGCAGGATAACCGCCGGCGGCTGCTGGTAGTGTCCAACATGACCCCGCAGGTGCATCGTAGCTACCGGGTGGGAGTACCGGGCCCGGGCTGGTATCGGGAGTGCATCAACACCGACGCCCACGAATACGGCGGCAGTGGCCAGGGCAACATGGGCGGGGTGGAAGCGGTAGCCGGCACCTGTGATGGCCAGCCCTGGACCCTGACCCTGACCTTGCCGCCACTGGCAACGATTATGCTGCTGGCGGACGATACGGAGCCGGGGCCATGAAGATACTGGCGGGTGAACCGCGCCCTTTCGGTGCCAGCTTTGACGGCGAGGGCACCAACTTTGCCCTGTTCAGCGCCCACGCCACCGCCGTTGAGCTGTGCCTGTATGACCCGGCGGGAGAGCACGAGATTGCCCGCCTTAGTCTGCCGGAGCGCACTCACGATATCTGGCACGGCTATGTCCCGGGAGTGCGCCCGGGGACCTGCTACGGCTATCGTGTACACGGCCGGTTCGAACCCCACGCCGGCCACCGGTTCAATCCCCACAAGCTGCTGCTGGACCCCTATGCGCCCCGGCTCGCCGGCCGTTTCAGCTGGCACGAAGCGCACTTTGCCTACCCGCGCAGCGACAGCGCCCAGGACCTCGCGTTCGACACCCGCGACAACGCTGCCTGGGTCCCCAAGGCCGTGGTCTGCGAGCGCAGCGACTGGTGCAACAATGCCCTTACCCCGCTGGTGCCCTGGCGCAAGGCGGTGATCTACGAGACCCATGTGCGCGGTTTCACCCTGCGTCATCCGGAGGTCCCCGAAGCCCTGCGCGGCACCTTCGCGGGCCTGTCCCAGCCGGCGGTGATCAGCTACCTGAAGGCGCTGGGGATTACCACGGTCGAGCTGCTGCCGGTGCATGCATTCATCGACGAGTATCACCTGTTCGAAAAGGGCCTGGGCAATTACTGGGGCTACAACACGCTGTCGTTCTTTGCGCCCCACCCGGCCTATCTGGGGGGCAACGACCCGGACGAATTCCGGCAGATGGTGGACCGGTTTCACCAGGCGGGGCTGGAGGTCATCCTGGACGTGGTATTCAACCACAGCTGCGAGGGCAACCACCTGGGACCGACCCTCAGTTTCCGCGGCATCGACAACCTGTCCTACTACCAGCTGCTGCCCGGCGACCGCCGCTTTTATGTCAACGACACGGGTTGCGGCAATACGCTCAACATCCGTCATCCGCGAGTGATGCAGCTGGTCACCGACAGTCTCCGCTACTGGGCCGGCAATATGGGCGTCGACGGTTTCCGCTTTGACCTGGCCACGGTGTTCGGGCGTACCGAACACGGTTTTGACAGCGCCGCCACTTTTTTCCAGGTGGTGTCCCAGGACCCGCTGCTGTCTTCCTGCAAGTTGATCGCCGAGCCCTGGGATGTCGGCCCCGGAGGCTACCAGCTGGGTCGGTTTCCGGCGCACTGGAGTGAGTGGAACGATCGTTACCGGGACACGGTGCGGCGTTACTGGCGGGGTGACAGCGGCCAGCTGCCGGAGTTGGCCCGCCGCCTGCACGGTTCCGGCGATATCTTCGAGCACGCAGGCAGGCGCCCCCGCGCCAGCATCAATTTCCTCACCAGCCACGACGGGTTCACTCTGCGCGACCTGGTCAGTTACAACCGTCGCCACAACGAGGCCAATGGCGAGGACAACAACGACGGACATCGCGAGAATTTCAGTGATAACCAGGGCGTCGAAGGGCCCAGCGATGATCCCGCGGTGGAGACACTGCGGCGGCGCCTGCAGCGGAATCTGCTGGCGACCCTGGCGGTGTCCCAGGGCGTGCCCATGTTGCTGGCGGGTGATGAGCGCGGCCGTACCCAGCACGGCAACAACAATGCCTATTGCCAGGACAATGGGCTGAACTGGGTGGACTGGGAGGACGGTGACGGCTCCGCGGCGGAGCTGGTGGCCTTCACCCGCAGGCTGCTGGACCTGCGTCGGCAGTTTCCGGTATTGCAGGCCTATGAGTACCGGCACCGTCCCAATGACCCCCACGATGACGGCATCCAGTGGCTGAACGGGGAAGGCCGCCTGATGCGGGACGAGCACTGGCACGAGCACCGCAATCAGCTGCTGGGCTACCTGCTGACGGAGAAACCCGATCCCCGGACCGGGGAGTCCCGCTGCCTGCTGGTAATTTTCAATGCCGCCCGTGAAGAACACAGTTTCACCCTCCCCGCGATAGCGACCCCGGGCTGGCGGCTGGTGGTGGACACCGCGGACCCGGACGCCGGGAGCGGGATGGACGCGCCCTGCCTGCTGGCTCCGGTCACCGTGATGCTGGCGCCCTGTTCAATGCAGATACTCACCAATTGTACGATCGAAGACACCCATCCGACGGCCCCGCCGTCCCCCTGATGCCCACGGAGCGACTCTGCCCATGAACCAGAATCTGGCCCGCGCCCTCAAGGCCACCACCCTGGAAGAAGATTTACAGCGCCACTACAGCCTGACCCTGGGGCGTGATGACAGTGGGTGTGAAACGCGATTCCATCTCTACCAGGCCCTGGCGTTGACCGTGCGCGACCAGCTGGTGGCCCGCTGGCAGGACACCCGGGAGCGGTGCCGCGAGCAGGGTTCCAAGACCATAAACTACCTGTCGCTGGAGTTCCTCATGGGCAGGACCCTGGGCAATGCGGTGCTCAACCTTGATCTGGAGGAATCGGTGCGCTCGGCTTTGCAGTCCTGGGCCTGCGAGCTGGAGCAACTGGAGGATGAGGAGCTGGACGCCGGCCTCGGCAACGGCGGCCTGGGCCGCCTGGCCGCGTGTTTCCTGGACAGCTGTGCGACCCTGCAGCTGCCGGTCACCGGCTACGGTATCCGCTATCAGTACGGGATGTTCCATCAGCGCATAGAGAACGGCTACCAGGTCGAGTACCCCGATCGCTGGCTGCGCCACGGCAATCCCTGGGAAATCGAATGTCCTGAGGCAACCCGGCGCATCCAGTTCTTTGGCCGCAGTGAACACTACCAGGACGCGAACGGCGCCTGGCGAGTGCGCTGGGCGGACTCCCGGGATGTACTGGCGGTACCCTACGACATCCCCGTTCCCGGTTATCGCAACGGTACGGTGAACACCCTGCGCCTGTGGAAAGCCGAGGCTACCGACGAATTCGACTTTAACGAGTTCAATGCCGGCAGCTATACGGATGCGGTGGCCGCCAAGAACGAGGCGGAACAGATCACCATGGTGTTGTATCCCAACGATGCCAGTGAGCAGGGCAAGGTTCTGCGCCTGCGGCAGCAGTATTTTCTGGCATCGGCCAGCCTGCAGGATGTGCTGGCGCGCTGGGTCGCGGCCAATGGCGAGGATTTCACCGGCTTCGCCGCAGGCAACGGCTTCCAGCTCAATGACACCCACCCCACCATTGCCATTGCCGAGTTGATGCGCCTGCTGCTGGACGAACACGGCCTGGAGTGGAACGAGGCCTGGGTGATTACCAATGCCACCATGGCCTATACCAACCACACCCTGCTGCCGGAGGCGCTGGAAAAATGGCCGGTAAGCCTGTTCGGCGAGCTGTTTCCCCGGCTGCTGGAAATCATCTACGAGATCAACGCCCGCTTCCTGTCGCGGGTCGCGGATCACTGGCCCGGTGATACCGGGCGCCAGGCCCGGATGTCGCTGGTGGAGGAGGGCCCTGAACCCATGTTGCGGATGGCCTTTCTCGGCATTGTTGGAAGTCACTCGGTCAACGGCGTGGCCGCCCTGCATACCCGGCTGTTGACCGAGGGCCTGTTCCGCGATTTCCATGAAATGATGCCGCAGAAATTCAACAACAAGACCAACGGGGTGACGCCGCGACGCTGGCTGGCGGAGTGCAACCCGGGTCTCGCGGGGCTGCTCAACGAAACCATTGGCCCGGGCTGGGTGACCGATCTGGAGCAGTTGCAGGGACTGGCGCCACTGGCTGGCGACAGCGGCTTCGCGGAGCGCTTCATGGCGATCCGGCGCGACAACAAGGCGCTCCTGGCCCGCCTGGTGGAGGACCGGTGCAAGGTCAGCTTTGCCCCGGATATGCTGTTTGATGTGCAGGTGAAGCGCATCCACGAATACAAGCGCCAGCTGCTCAACATACTCCACGTTATTCACCTCTACGCGCGGGTGCTCAACGGCGACACTGCCGATATCCAGCCACGCTGTATCCTGTTTGGTGGCAAGGCCGCGCCCGGTTACGCCATGGCCAAGCTGATCATCAAGCTGATCAACAATGTGGCAACGGTGGTGAATCGTGACCCGCGGGTCAGCAATTGGCTGCGGGTGGCGTTCCTGCCGGACTACCGGGTCACGGCGATGGAAGTGATTTGCCCGGGCACCGACCTGTCGGAGCAGATATCCACCGCTGGCAAGGAAGCCTCGGGTACCGGCAACATGAAATTCATGATGAACGGCGCCATCACCATCGGCACCCTGGATGGCGCCAACATCGAGATCCGGGAGGCGGTGGGAGAGGACAATTTCTACCTTTTCGGCCTGACTGCGGAAGAGGTGGAGGCCCGGCGCGGGAACTATGACCCGGCAGCCCTGATTGCCGGCGATGAGGACCTGGCCAGGGTCATGCAGCTGCTCGACTCCGGCCACTTCAATATGCTGGAGTTCGGGATCTTTGACCCGATCGTGGCGGCGATTCGCAGTGGCGGCGATCCCTGGATGACCGCTGCGGACTTTCGCAGCTACGTGGATGCGCAGCAGTCCGTGGGTGACTGCTACCGCGACCCCGCATTGTGGGCCCGCAAGAGCATCCTCAATACGGCCTGCAGCGGCCGGTTTTCCAGTGATCGCACTATCGGCGAGTACGCCGATGAGATATGGTTTCCCGGCCGGCCAGTCTGGTGATCATTTGCCGACCGTAGCAACGATGGTTGAAGGAGAAGGCCCATGGACGACCAGAATCCCCGCTATGTCAGCCGCCTTACCCGGGACACCATGGCGCTGGTGCTCGCGGGCGGGCGGGGCTCGCGGCTGTACGAGCTGACCAACTGGCGCGCCAAGCCCGCGCTGTATTTTGGTGGCAAGTACCGCATTATCGATTTCCCCCTGTCCAATTGCGTCAATTCGGGGATCCGCCGCATTGGCGTGCTGACCCAGTACAAGGCGCACTCCCTGGTGCGCCACCTGGTGCGTGGCTGGACTCATTTCAAGAAAGAGCTGGGCGAGTATGTGGAAATTCTGCCCGCATCCCAGCGCTATTCGGAAGACTGGTATCAGGGGACAGCGGATGCCATCTACCAGAACCTGGATATCATCCGGGCGGAAATGCCCAGGTACGTGATGATTCTCTCCGGTGATCATGTCTACAAGATGGATTACGGGCCGATGCTGGTCGCCCATGTCGAGTCCGGCGCGGAGATGACCGTGTGTTGCCTGGAAGTGCCGGTGGCGGAAGCCGCCAACGCCTTCGGCGTCATGCAGGTGGACTCGAACAATCGGGTGACTGCGTTTCAGGAGAAGCCGGCGCAGCCGGCGGAGATCCCGGGCAAGCCCGGCCTGACCCTGGCCTCCATGGGTAACTACATATTCAACACCGATTTTCTCTTCGAGCGCCTGATCCGGGATGCCGCCAATCTGCAGTCCTCGCACGACTTCGGCAACGACATCATCCCCGAGCTGCTGAAGAACTTCCATTTGCACGCCTATCCCTTCCGCGACCCCGAGACCGGCGGCAAGGCCTACTGGCGCGATGTCGGCACCCTGGACTCGTTCTGGATGGCCAACATGGAGTTGATCGGCACCTCGCCATCGCTCAATCTGTACGAAAAGGACTGGCCCCTGTGGACCTACCAGGAGCAGCTGCCGCCGGCCAAGTTCGTGTTCAACCGCGATGACCGCCGTGGCAGCGCGGTGGATTCCATGGTCTCGGGGGGCTGTATCGTTTCCGGGAGCCTGGTCAGCAACTCGGTGTTGTTTTCCAATGTGCGGATCAACTCCTACTCGACGATCGACAAGTCGGTGATCCTGCCCGAGGTGGAGGTGGGTCGCAATGTGCAGATGCGCAATGCCATCGTGGATCGCGGCTGTGTGATTCCCAAGGGAATGGTAATTGGGCATGATGCCGGCCAGGACCGTGCCAACGGGCTGCGGGTGACCGACAGCGGGGTGGTATTGGTCACCCGCGGTATGCTGGGCCAGCCCGAGGGCTATGCCTGATATCTTTCTTCGCAAGGAACATGAATGTCAGTAGTAAGGGTTAACACCCAGCCCCTGGCGGGGCAGAAGCCCGGTACCTCCGGTCTGCGCAAGACGGTGGCGGAGTTCAGCCGCCCCGGGTACCTGGAGAATTTCGTTCAGTCGATCTTCAATGCACTTGGCGATTGCAGCGGCAAGTCGCTGGTGCTCGGCGGTGATGGTCGTTTCTACAACCGGCATGCCGCGCAGGTGATCCTGCGCATGGCTGCGGCGAACGGATTCAAGCGGGTACTGGTGGGCCGTGGAGCCCTTCTGTCGACGCCTGCTGCTTCCTGCGTCATTCGCAAGTACGGCCTTGACGGTGGCATTGTGCTCTCGGCCAGCCACAACCCCGGGGGTCCGCAGGGCGATTTCGGGATCAAGTTCAATGGCAGTAATGGCGGGCCGGCCCCGGAGTCGGTGACCGCGGCCATCCATGCGGCGACTGCCCGGCTCGACCACTACCTGGTACTGGATACGCCGGATATCGACCTGGACCGGCCCGGTACAGTCACTCTGGGCAGTACCACAGTCGAGGTCATAGACCCGGTGGCGGACTATGCCGAGCTGATGGAGTCGCTGTTCGATTTCCCGAAAATCGCATCGCTGCTTGGCCACAGGCGGTTTCACATGTGCTTCGATGCCATGCATGCGATCACCGGTCCCTATGCGCTGGAGATTCTCGAGCGGCGCCTGGGCGCCCCCCCGGGGACCGTGATCAATGCCGTACCGCTGGAAGATTTCGGCGGTGGCCACCCCGATCCCAACCTCGCCCACGCCGGGGACCTGGTCGCACGCATGAACGGGGATGAGCCCCTGGCCTTCGGCGCTGCTTCCGATGGCGACGGGGACCGCAACATGGTGCTGGGCAGCGGGGTCTTTATCAATCCCTGTGACTCGCTGGCGATCCTGGCCGCCAATGCCACGGTGATTCCGGCCTACGCCGGCGGGCTGGCGGGTATTGCCCGCTCCATGCCCACCAGCCGCGCAGTGGACCGGGTCGCGGCCGAACTGGGTATCCCGTGTTTTGAGACTCCCACAGGCTGGAAATATTTCGGTAACCTGATGGATGCCGGCAGCATCACGCTCTGTGGCGAGGAGAGTTTTGGCTCGGGCTCCAGTCATATACGCGAGAAGGATGGCTTGTGGGCGGTACTGTTCTGGCTCAACCTGATAGCGTCCCTGAGCAAGCCCGCCCGCACCATCCTGCGCGAGCACTGGCAGCGCTACGGGCGCGACTATTTCACCCGCCATGACTATGAGGCGGTGGACGCAGACCAGGCCGCAGCGCTGATGGAGGCATTGCGTGAACGCCTGCCCGAGTTGCCGGGTCAGTGCCTGGGTGGTTATACGGTCCAGGCCGCCGATGATTTCTGCTACACGGATCCGGTGGACGGCAGCGTCAGCGCTGGCCAGGGCCTGCGCATCCTGTTTACCGATGGTGCGCGGATTGTCTACCGGCTCTCGGGCACCGGCACTGCCGGTGCAACCCTGCGAGTCTACTATGACCGCTACCAGCACGACCCGGCCCTGCTGGAGCAGGCGCCACAGAGAGCCCTGGCGACGCTGATTGCGGCCGGAGACGAGCTGGCCGGCATCACCCGCCTGCTTGGCCGCAAACAGCCCGACGTCATTACCTGAGCGTGGGACGACCGCAGGACAGGCCACTGAGGCTGCTACTGGTCGCCGCCGAGAACGGTTCCCTGCCGGGCGGCAAGGTCGGTGGCATGGGCGATGTGATCCGGGATGTGCCCCGCGCCCTCGCGGCGCTGGGCCACGAGGTTACGGTGCTGGTGCCGGGCTACCAGCAGTTCTCGCGACTCCCCGGTGCGACCTTGCAAACTGCCCTGGAGGTGGACTTTCGCGGGCACACGGAGCGCGTCGAGCTCTGGTTACTGCCGCCGGATCCAGCGCACCCGCGGCTGCGCTGCCAGGTGCTGGAGCACCCGCTGCTGGCACCTTGCGGCCCGGGGCGAATCTACTGCGATGACGGTCCCGACCGCCCCTTTGCTACCGACGCCTCGAAGTTTGCCCTGTTCTGTGCCGCAGTTGCCACTGGCCTGCGGGACGGTGCGCTGGCGTGGCCGGACAGGGTCCATCTGCACGACTGGCACACGGCCATGGTTCCTGTCCTGGCTCGCTTTGAACCGGGGTTTGCAGGGCTGGGTGAGCTTCACTTCGTCTATACGATCCACAATCTGGCGCTGCAGGGTATCCGTCCCCTGCGCGGGGATGACTCGGCCCTGGAAGCCTGGTTTCCCCACCTGCGCTACGACTATGACTTTGTCGGCGACCCCCGCTACCCGGACTGCTTCAACCCCATGCGCGCCGGTATACGCCTGTGCCGCAAGGTGCATGCGGTGTCGCCGACCTACGCCCGGGAGATCCAGGGGGACGCCGGCGAGGGCCTGGCGGAGGATCTGCGGCAGGCCGATCGCGAGGGGCGCCTGGAGGGTATTCTCAATGGCTGTGAGTACCCTTCATCCCGCGCGGCACCGGTTGAATTCGGCGCCCTGGTGACGGGGTTGCGTGCGCAGCTGCAACGCTGGCGGGAGGAACCGGGATCTGCTGCGGCGGTGCAGGGCGCCAGCACGCTGGAGCGCTGGCGGCGGCGGAAGCGGCCGGCGATTCTGCTGACCTCGGTGGGCCGCCTCACCGACCAGAAGGTGCGCCTGTTGCGCACGGTCGCCGTCGGCGGGCGCAGCGTGCTGGAGCAGATACTTGAGCGGCTCGGACGCCGGGGGCTGTTCATTCTGCTGGGCAGTGGCGACCCGGCTCTGGAGGACTTTTTCGCCGCGGTCGCTGCCCGCTCGGATAACTTCCTGTTCCTGCGCGGCTTCTCGGAACCGTTGTCGGAAATGCTCTATGCCGGGGGCGACCTGTTCCTGATGCCCAGCTCCTTCGAGCCCTGCGGTATCAGCCAGATGCTGGCGATGCGGGCCGGTCAGCCCTGCCTGGTACACGCGGTCGGCGGGCTTGCGGATACGGTACGCGACGGCGTGAATGGCTTTGCCTTCGACGGCGCCGGCGAGGCGGAGCAGGCGCGCCATCTGCTGCAGCGCTTCGACCAGGTGCTGATGCTGCGCGCCGCCGATCCGGCGGCCTGGTCCCGTATCAGTGAGGAGGCAGCGGCTGCCCGGTTTGACTGGAGCGATGTGGCGCGAGCCTATGAGGCACGCCTGTACCGGTAGGTCGTCAGTCGCAGCAGTCGGCCACGCTGAGCAGGTTGACGCTGAACAGCTCGCCGGGGTCGGACCAGCTTTGTTCAAGCTTGAGGCCTGCCGCGGCGGCCAGCGCGGAAAAGTCCTGCGGAGTGTATTTGTAGGAGTTCTCGGTGTGGATAGACTCGCCCGCTGCGAAATGCAGCGCTGTGCTTCCGCAGTTCACAGTCTGTTCAAGCTCACTCACCAGGTGCATTTCTATACGTCTCTTCTCCCTGTCATAAAACGCATGATGCCGGAACAGCTCAGGCTTGAAGTCTGCCCCGAGCAGCCTGTTCAGGTGCAGGAGTACATTGCGGTTGAATGCCGCTGTGACCCCGGCCCGGTCGTTGTAGGCGGCGGTCAGGATTGCATCGTCCTTGTGCAGGTCGACCCCGACCAGAACTGAACCCGCGGGCCCAGCCAGGCTGCGCATCCGCTGCAAGAACTTTACCGCGTCAGCGGGCTCGAAATTGCCAATTGTCGAGCCCGGATAGAAAACTACCGCGGACTGGCAGCCGACCGACTCAGGCAGGGAGATCGCCCGGGAAAAGTCCGCGGCAACCGGCTCAATACGCAATTCCGGGAAGGACTCATTGAGGGCCACAGCGGCATCGGCAAGGAAGTCTGTGGATATATCCACGGGGACGTAGCAGCTCGGTTGCAGTGCGGGAATGAGATGACGAACCTTCTCGCAGTTGCCGGCACCGGGTTCGATGACGACCCTCTGCTTTCCCACCTGCCCGGCGATGTCCTCGGCATGGCTCTGCAGTATCGCGGTCTCGGTTCGCGTTGGATAGTACTCCGGCAGCGCGGTAATTTGTGCGAAGAGACAGGAACCGGCCTCGTCATAAAAGTATTTCGGGTTGATGGTCTTTTGCCCGGACTGCAATCCGGCCATGAGTTCACGGTGAACGGGGTTGTCATGCGGAACTTTAGTCACTGTCCGCGGCCGATTCATGTCAGCAACTGTTCCATATCTTTTGCCAGCCTGATCCCGCTGAACTGCCAGCGATCACGGGGGTAAAAGAAATTTCGATAGCTGCTGCGCAGATGCGCCCGGCTGCTGACACAGGAGCCCCCCCGCAGTACCAGCTGGTTGCACATGAATTTCCCGTTGTATTCACCGACCGCGCCCGCCGCAACCGAAAACCCCGGATAGGCCGCATAGCTGCTGGACGTCCACTCCCAGACTGAGCCGAACATGCCCTGCATGCCTGTAGTGCCAGTGATAGCCACTGGCTGATAGATCCCGGTCTCAACAAATTGCCCTGCGACCGGACAGTTTCGGGCGGCATGTTCCCACTCTGCCTCGGAGGGCAGGCGACAACCTGACCAGCGCGCAAACGCGTCCGCCTCGTAGGCGCTGACGTGGGCCAGCGGAGCATGCGGGCGCAATGGTTGCAGCCCATGCAGCGTATATTCGAACCATTCGCCATCCTGTTGCCGCCAGTACAGGGGGTTCCGCCAGCGCTGTTGTTGCAACTCTGCCCAGCCGTCCGCCAGCCACCATTCTGGCTGCTGATAGGCGCCCGCCTCGACAAATGCCAGATAGTCAGCGTTGGTCACGGGCCGGTTAGCCAGCCTGAACGGCTGCAACAGCACTCTATGGGGGGGCAGTTCATTGTCAAAACAAAACCCTTCGCCCTGATAGCCGAGGGTGGTTTCACAACCAGCGAACTCTTGCCAGGCAGAGGGAAACGAGGTTTCTCCGGCGCGATACGCCGGTTCCTCGCAAACCTGGTAAACCGGATTGGTCGGGTTGCAGGAAAAGCTGTACTTCAGGTCAGTGAAGAACAATTCCTGATGCTGTTGTTCATGGTGAATTCCCAGCCGGGTGCGCTGGAGCACCTGGAGGCGATCGGCATGGTTGTCGTCAGCGAGCAGTTCGCGCATGCGGTCGTCCACCCAGTGGCGATAGGCGTAAACCTGCTCCAGTCCGGGCCGCGACAGCAACCCGCGCCGGGGGCGGGGGAATTGTTCGCCGATGCCGTTGTAGTACGAGTTGAACAGGTAGGAATATTCCGGCCAGGGTGACCGGTAGCCCGACAGAAACTCTGACAGCAGGAAGGTCTCGAAAAACCAGCTGGTATGGGCGAGATGCCACTTTGGCGGGCTGGTCTCCGGGGCAGCCTGAAGCCCGTAATCCTCGATCGCCAGGGGGGCGCAGAACTGTTCCGAGGCCCGGCGCACTGCCTCGTAACATTGGACCAGCCGACTACCGGGGTCCATGCCGATGCCGGCGCAACCCTGTTCGGCCCACTGGCGATCGCCCTGTGCTTGCGGATAGGCAGTCATGGCGTTACCCGGCCACTTTCCTGTGCATACTCGATGTACCGGCAGTCGACTCTCCCTCAGTCTAGGGGCTGTTCAGGACAATCTCAACCGCGTGACGGGACCTCAGGGCCCGCAGCGCTATCGACCGCGCCTGCCGCCTGGCCCCTGACGGTGCGGCTGGCGAGCACGCGATAGGCGGCGGGTACCACGTACAGGGACAGCAGCGAGCCGATCAGCATGCCGCCAATCACCGCCAGCCCCAGCGGCACCCGGCTCTGGGACCCGGCACCCAGCGCGAGGGCGATGGGCAGTGTGCCCAGCACTGTCGACAGGGTGGTCATGAGAATGGGCCGGAAGCGGGCGGCCGCGGCTTCCTCGACGGCCTCGGCGATGCCGAGACCCGCCTCCCGGCGCTGGTTGGCAAACTCCACAATGAGGATGCCGTTTTTGGTCACCAGGCCGATCAACATGATCAGACCGATCTGGGAGAAAATGTTGAGCGTCTGGCCGAAATACCAGAGGCTCACCAGTCCGCCGGTAATCGCCATCGGCACTGTCAGCATGATGGCCAGCGGGTCCCGGAAGCTCTCGAACTGGGCGGCGAGTACCAGATAGATCAGCAGCAGGGCCAGCACGAAGACAAACAGCAGGCTGCTGCCGGTCTCGTCGAACTCCCGGGATTGCCCGGCCAGTTCGGTACTGTAGCTGTCATCGAGCACCGCCGCTGCGATCTCGCGCATGGCTTCCACCCCCGCCCCCAGAGTCACGCCCTCGGCCAGGTTGGCGGAGAAGGTCGCGGCGGTGAAGCGGTTGAAACGGTAGAGCACGGGCGCAGAGCTCTGTTCCCGGACATTCACCAGGTTCTGCAGCGGCACCATGCTGCCGTCGGCCGCACGCACGGAAAGGCGTGCCAGGTCGGTGGGGTCATTGCGTCCGGCGCGCACCATCTGGCCAATGATTTCGTACTGCTTGCCGTCCTTGAGGAAGTAGCCGAAGCGCTGGCCGCTGAAAGAGGCCTGCACGATATCGGCGATGTCCCGGGTGCTGACGCCAAGGGCCTCGGCGCGGTCGCGGTCAATATCGAGCACCAGTTCCGGCTGGTTGAATTTGAGGTCGACATCGACGTAGTTGAAAGCGGGGTGCTGCTGGGCCCGCTCCATGAAACGGGGAATGACCTCCCTGACCTTGTTGATGTCCGTGTTCTGCACCACAAACTGTACCGGCAGGCCGCGACCGCCGACATTGATGGTGTCGAACTGGCGCACGAAGGCCTGCAGGTCGGGAAACCCCGCCAGCGCGGCGGACAGGATGGACGCCGCCTCGGCCTGGGTATGCTCGCGCTCGGCAGGGTCCTTGAGGATGACCCGGGAGAAGCCGGAGTTCACCGTGGTCGAGGCGCCAAATCCAGGGGAAGTCACCGTCAGACGGGCTTTTACATCCTCGCCGATGCTCTCCCGGATGATATCGTCGAAGCGGGTCATGGCGTCGAACATGTAGTCGAAACCGGCGCCTTCCGGGCCCCGGGTGGAGACTATCAGCTGGCTCCGGTCCTCCAGCGGCGCCAGCTCCTGGGGCAGGGCGCGGTACAGGGTGACGACCAGCCCGATGCAGGCCAGCAGAATCAGCGGTGCCCAGCTGCGGTGGTGCAGGAAACTGCGCAGGGAGTTGCGGTAGCCGTCGGCCAGGCGTTCGAAAAACGGCTCCGTGGCCCGGTACAGGGCCGGGTGCCGGGCGCGGTTCTTGAGGAAGCGCGAGCAGAGCATGGGCGCCATGGTCAGCGCCACAAACGATGAGATAATTACCGCCGCAGCGAGGGTTACGCCGAATTCGCGGAACAGCACCCCGGTGAGGCCGCCGAGGAAAATCAGCGGCGCAAACACAGCGGTCAGCGCCAGCGTGGTGGCAATCACCGCGAAGAAAATCTCGCGTACCCCTTCCGCGCCGGCCAGGGCGGGGGCCTGGCCCTGCTCGACGCGCTTGTAGATGTTCTCCACCACCACGATGGCGTCGTCCACCACCAGGCCGATGGCCAGCACCATGCCCAACAGGGTCAGTACATTGATCGAGAAGCCGGCCAGATACAGCACGAAGAAGGTGCCAATCAGGCTGATGGGAATGGTGATCAGGGGAATGATGGTGGTGCGCCACTCGCGCAGGAAGGCGAAGATTGTTGCGCAGACCAGGAGCAGGGCGAAAAACAGCGTCTGGATGACTTCGCGGATACTGGCGCGAATGAATTCCGTGTTGTCAAAGCCCACTGCCACGTCCACATCCGCCGGCAGGTCGCGTTCGATGATGGCCAGGCGGCGATAGAACTCGTCGGCGATGGCGATTTCGTTGGCGCCGCTCTGGGGCCGCAGCACCACGCCGACATTGGTTATCCCGTCCCGCCGCAGCACCGTGCGTTCATTCAGGGCGCCGAGTTCGGCCCGGCCCACGTCCCGCAGCCGAACCACGCGGTCTCCGTTGCGCTTGATGATCCGGTTCTCGAAGTCCTCCGGATCTTCCCCCAGGCGGCTCAACGTACGGATGTTGAGATCGATGCTGTCGCCCTCGAGGCGCCCGGTGGGCAGCTCGACGTTGGCGGCCTGGAGTGCCTCACGCACATCGATGGCGGTAAGGCCGTGGGCCGCCAGCAAGTCCGGGTCCAGCCACAGGCGCATGGAATATTCCTTGTAGCCCCAGATATCGACCTGGCCCACGCCGCTGATGGTTTCGAAGCGGGTCTTGAACAGGTCGTCAGCCAGGGCGCTCAGCTCCAGCAGGCTGCGTTGCTGGCTGCGCACGCTGAGGAAGATGATGGGGTCGCCGTCGGCGTCGGCCTTGGTGACGGTGGGAGCCTGGGCGTCGGCTGGCAGGCGGCGCAGGGCAGAGCCCACGCGGTCGCGAATGTCGTTGGCCGCGGTGTCGAGGTCGTCCCCGAGATTGAACTCGGTGACCACCGTGCTCAGGCCCTCGCGGCTGATCGAAGTCATGGTGCGGATGCCGGAGACGGTGTTGAGCTCCTCCTCCAGCGCCTCGGTGATCTGGCTCTCCACCACGCTGGCGTTGGCGCCCGGGTAGGCCGCCTGCACCGAGATGATGGGGCGCTGGGCCATGGGGAATTCGCGGACCCCCAGTTCGCCGAGGCCGATAAGGCCGAAGACGATGATGACAATGGACATGACCATCGCCAGTACCGGGCGCTGGATGCTCAGCTCATGCAGGCGCATCAGCCCAGGTCCGTGCGGCGCTGGATGTTGACTCTCTGGCCTTCGCGAACCGACTGGATACCCGAGGTGATGATTTCGGCGCCAGGGTCCAGTCCCTGCAGGATTTCAACCCGGGTCTCGTCACGGTGGCCGGTCTGCACGGCGTGTCGAACCGCAACGCCGTCCTCCACCGTGAACACCGACACCGCGTCCAGGCTTTGCAGCACGGCGACGCTGGGCACTACCAGCGCCGCATCGTTGCGGCTCACCAGCTCCACCCGGGCGTAATTGCCGGGGAGCAGCCTGCGTTCCGGGTTGTCGACGTCGGCGCGCACGGTCAGGGTGCGGGTGGCAATGTCCACCTGCGGGTCGATGGCCCGGACGATGGCGGTGAAGGGCCGTTCGTGGCCGGCAACCCGCAGCGAAAGTTCCGTGGCCGGCTGTACCAGGTTCAGGAAGCGCTCGGGGACGCTGAAATCCACCGTCAGCTTGGTCACTGTCTGCAGGGTAGTGATGAGTGTGTCGGCTTCAATGAGGTCGCCGGGGCTGATGTGGCGCAGCCCCAGGGTGCCGTCGAAGGGTGCGGTAATGCGGCTTTTGGCCAGCCGTATCTGCAGTCGCTCGACCTCCGCCCGCAGCACCTCTCGCTGGCTGACCGCGTCGTCCCGCTCACTGGCGGTTACCGAGCCGCTGCGAAACAGGTTTTGCAGGCGCTCGGCCCGGGTTTCCGCCAGGGCCAGTTGCTCCTGCATCGAGCGCAACTCTGCCTCGGTCTCGCCGGATTCTATGACCACGATGAGGTCGCCCTTCTGCACATTCTGGCTGTCGGTGAACTGGATGTGCTCGACCTTGCCGCGTAATTCGCTGCGAATATTGATGGACTGATCGGCCATCAGGGTGCCATTGAAGGTCAGGCGGCTCTCGAAGGGCTCCGGCTCGACGCGCTGGG
>NZ_JAVKCQ010000062.1:0-4452 GCF_040222615.1 Haliea sp. | reverse complement strand
TGAGCCGTGCGTCCGCCGGTGTGGCGTTCCTGGTCGCCGCCGCCCTGTTTGCTGCGGGGCTGCTGTTGCTGACCCGGATCAGGCTGGGGGCCCGGACCGTGGCGCCCGGAGGCTTTACCCTGGCGGGGGAAATGGTGGCGGGGCTGCGTTTCGTGCGCTCGCATCGGGAAATCAGGGTGATCTTGGCCTTTACCCTGCTCAACGGCCTGCTCGGCCGCACGGTAATAGAACTCCTGCCAGCCATCTCCGGCAAGTTGCTGGCCGGCAATGCCGGTACCCTCGCGACCCTGACCGCGACCGCCGGGGCGGGCGCCATTCTCGGCGGGCTGTTGCTGGCGCGGCGCCGCAATGCCGGCGAGGGACTGCTGCCCCTGGTGGTAGGAGCCCAGATCGCCGGGGCACTGTCACTGCTGCCGGTTGCCTGGGCCGCGACGACATTACACCTGGGCGCCATCATCTTCGCCCTCAGCATGACCATGACGATCGCCGGTATCAGCAGCCAGGCATTGGCCCAGCTGTCGACGCCGGACGCTTTTCGCGGCCGGGTAATGAGCCTGTGGGTGATGGTGACCATGGGTGCGCCGGCCCTGGGTGCGCTGGCCCTGGGCCCGGCGGCGGACCGGCTGGGCTTCCCGCCGATCCTGCTCGCCGCGGCGCTGCTGGTGGCGGGTGCCAGCCTGTGGCTCTACCGGCGAGCGGGTTCCCCCTAGTCACGCGGCTTGCGGGAGAAGAACTTGGCGCCGCTGAACATCGCTGAAATGAGGCCGCTGCGCTCGCGTATATCTGCCAGCACCACTGCCGCGATGTGGATCGGTATCAGCCCCATCAGGATGAAAAATGACCACTTGTGAACCGCAATGAACGGTGCGCGGAACTCGCGCATGGAGGCGTAGCCTTCCGGGTCCAGCAGCTCCTTCTGCCCCGGCTTGAGGCCCACCAGTTTGCTGTGGTCCTCACCGGCACCGGTGGCCCACTCGGCAAATTCGTGACCGAATGGAGGCAGGTACAGATCGGTACCCGCGAGCACCAGGCCGGTAAGCATTTGCGCGCTGAGCAACAGGAACAGGGCCCCGACCATCAGCCGCCCCAGTGGATTGTGGCCCCGGTAATGTGGTGCGTGCCCCGATTTCAGCTCACGCAGGTACAGCTTCAGTTCGCGCAACCGGCCGCCTCCTACAGGCAGGATCGCGCCCCAGCGCGCATAGCGGGAGCCGACGAAGCCCCAGACAATACGCCAGCACAGATTCAGCGCGAACACGTAACCGGTCCAGGCATGGAATGTCTTCAGCGCGATCTTGCCATCGCTGCTGACTCCCAGCGCGCCTGCATTCAGGATCACCACCCCGATCCCCGCCAGCAGGAGAACGCACAGCACGTTGATCCAGTGGAACCAGCGGGTTGTTGCATCCCAGACTGAATAGGCCTCGACCACTGACCCGGAATCCTGCTTTGCCATCGCTATCTCCTGTACAACTGCCATTCGGTCGGCTTCACCGGCAAGTGTAGGTCAACAAGATGAAGCTGGCATTAAGAGGTCGCTGAGTTCCTGTCCTGGATCATGTTCATGACTGCTCCGCAGCCAGCGCGACTGTCGCCTGCTCGCGTTCACCCTGCTCCACCAGCGCCAGGAGATCCCGGCGCAGCTTGCCCAGCTCTCGCCGCAGGTGCGCATCCTGGCGTTCGCTGCGGCCGTTCAGCAGCGCCACCACCGCCAGCTGGATGGCGCGGGCGTTGTGCTCGTAGGTGCTGCGGTAAGCGGCGGACACCGTCTCGCCCCGCCGGGCCAGTGCCTCGCGCAGGTCGTCCTGCCAACCGGGCTCGCGCTGCAGGATATGGTCCAGCCGCGCGATCCACTGGCCACGGGCTTCCAGCCAGAGACTGTCGGAGCGCAGCATGTCATCGCAGGCCGCAGCCAGCCCGGCTTTCTGTTCGCGCTGCAGACGCCCGAGGTACTTGCGTGCACTGTCCTGCAGTCGCTCACAGGCATCGCTTTGGAACTCGGCATCATCCCGTTCCAGATACTTTTCTTCATACTCGGACTGCTGCTCCCGCAGGCCGGCCAGGAACTCGGCCAGCTGTTCCTCCCGCAGCTCCTCCCCCAGGGCCAGCATCCAGTCCAGGGCCCGCTCCTGCAGGCGGAAGACAGCGACCTCCGCATCGGCCGCCAGAATCCGCAGGTCCGCTTCGGTGAGCTCCCGCTCAAGTTTGCCCTCGACCCGGTCGAGCAGGGCCACATAGCGCGGCAGCTCTTCCTGTCGATGCCAGGCCAGGAACGGTTGCAGCTCCGACTTGAGCAGACGACCCTGGTCGCGGTCCAGGCTGACGTAGTCCCCCAGGTACCAGGGAACCAGAAAGTCCAGCCGGTTGTAGACGAACCGGGTACCGCTGCAGCCGGCCAGGAAGACCAGCAGCAGCATCAGGACACAGAGCCGCGGCAGGGCGCGGGCGGAAAGGGCGGCGTTCATGGATAGTCGAGACCATCGGTGGCAAACAGCATATCCATATTACGAAATGCCTTGAACTCCAGATGATTGCCGGCGGGGTCGCGAATAAAGCAGGTCTGCTGCTCGCCCCGGCGTCCGGCGAAGCGCACCGTGGGCGCAATCACAAACGGGAGGTTGTGCTGCCGAAGCCTGCCAAGCAGGGCCTCGAGGTCAGCCCAGGGCAGGATGACACCAAAGTGCGCCGCGGGGACTTCCTCGCCATCCACGGGATTGCGCGATACCGCGGGCATCGCAGCAGCCGGCACCAGGTGGGCCACCAGCTGGTGGCCCCAGAAGTCGTAGTCTATCCAGCGGCTGGATGCGCGACCGCGGGGACAGCCGAGCAACTCGCCGTAGAAGTGGTCCGCCGCCTCGAGGTCATCCACGGGCAGGGCGAGGTGAAAACGGGGATAGTCCATGGGGTTCACCAGGGCAGCCTGTCGAGGTCGAGATTGCCGCCGCTGATCACCGTCACCACAAGGCGCCCGCGGAATCGCTCCGGATGTTCCAGCAGGGCGGCAAAACTGACCGCGCCCGATGGCTCGACCACGGTCTTGAGACGGGTCCACTGCAGGCGCATGGCGGCGACGATATTGGCGTCGGTCACGGTAAGGATGGTGTCCACATACTGCTGGATCAAGGTGAAATTGAGCGCCCCGAGGCCGGCCAGCAAACCGTCGGCGATGGTCTTGGGGGCGACCGAGGGCTGCAGCTCTCCCAGCCCGAACGAGCGAAACGCGTCGTCCGCGCCCTCCGGCTCGGCGGCCACCACCTCAACCTCGGGCCGCAGATGCTTGACGGCCAGCGCCACCCCGGACAACAGGCCGCCGCCGCCGACCGGGACCACAATCACGTCGAGGTCCGGCACCTGCTCCAGGATTTCCAGCGCCACGGTGCCCTGGCCGGCGATGACCCGAGGGTCGGCATAGGGATGGACAACATGCGCGCCGGTGCCGGCGACCACCCGCTCCAGGGTCGCCTCGCGTGCAGCCAGCGTCGGCTCACAGCTGATGACCAGGCCGCCGTAAGCGGCCACCGCGTCCTGTTTTACCGAAGGCGCGTTCGCCGGCATCACGATATGGGCGGGGATACCGCGGCGCCGTGCGGCCATGGCGAGGGCGGCACCGTGGTTGCCCGAGGAATGGGTGGCGACGCCACGGGCGGCCTCTTCGGCGGACAGGCTGAACACGGCATTACTGGCACCGCGGGCCTTGAACGCGCCCACCTTTTGCAGATTCTCACACTTGAAATGCACCCGGGCGCCCGTATACGTGTCCAGCAGTTCGCTGTGGTACACCGGCGTGACATGGACATGGGGGGCGATGCGCTCGCGCGCGTTTGCGATATCCGCAAGGCTGGGGACGGGGTCGGCCATTACTGTTTTCCTTGGTTGGCTGGCGTGGACAACGCCGCTTCGGGCTGGACGAAATGCAGCTGCCAGTCTGCCCGGCGCCAAACCAGGTAACCCAGCAGGAAATTGGTTTGCAGCAGCAGGCTCAGCACCCATTCGAAAGCGTCCTCCACCGAGTCGTACCATACGCCATCCCAGGCCTGCAGCACCACTGTCAGGATGCCCAGCGCCAGCAACAGGCAACAGACCCACAACATTCCCCGGGCCAGCCCCTGCACCCGGGGCAAGCCTGGAGCCAGGGCCCGCAGCTGCACACCGAGCAACAACTGGGCAAGAAAGGTGAAGGAGAAGAACAACACCGTGCCGGCGCGGCGCTGGAAGCGCCAGGCGTCGCCGGCTTCACCCAGCACCGCCACGTACAGTACCAGCCCCAGGCAGGCGAGCAGTCCCAGCGCCAGCATCCAGCGCAGGCGACCGTTGTGGCCTCCCGCGGGCTGCAGGAAGCGCAACCAGCTGTAGTTGCACCACCAGTACAGAGCCAACACCGCCGCTGCCGGCAGCATGGCAGCTCGGAACAGGTAGCTGGCCGGTGGCTGGCGGCCGGTGGCGCTGATGGAA
>NZ_JAVKCQ010000061.1:0-11937 GCF_040222615.1 Haliea sp. | reverse complement strand
GGCACTGCGGTGGACGGACGCTCGGACCTGTTCACATTCGGCGTGATCCTCTACGAGATGCTTACCGGGCACAAGGCTTTCGATGCAGAGTCCCTGCCCACGCTGATCATGCAGATCGTGCAGAAAAGCCCGGTACCCATTCGCCAGCTCAGCGCCGATGTTCCCGTCGGCCTGCAGAAGATCGTCAACAAACTGCTGCAGAAAAAGCCGGAGCGGCGTTTTCAGAGCGGCCGGGAGTTACAGCAGGCGCTGCTGCGCGAGCTGGCGTCGGTGCAGCAGCAGGAAGAGGAGCAGCGCGGCTACCTGCCACTGCAGGTGAAATGGACTGCGATCATGGCAGCGGTAGTGGCGCTGGCCATGGCCTTGAGCTCCGCGCTGGTTTTTCGCGCCCAGAGCGAGGCGCTCACCCATCAGGCCGTGGACTCGGGCATGTCGCTGGCCAAATTCATTGCCGTGCAGGCGGCAATTCCAGTACTCGGGGAGGACTGGATCTCCCTGGAGGCGCTGGTAGAGGACGCCGCCGCCCGCGACACGTTTCGCTACCTGATTGTCGCCGACCACCAGGGCATTGTGCGCAGCGCCAGCGACGGCAGCCTCGTCGGCAGCCCATGGGAGCCCGCCGGAGTGCTGCGGGAAGTGCTCAGCCGCGACGATGGCAGCCGGGTACAGGAGCTTGAGAATGTGTTCAACTTCCGTCTGCCGGTACTGTTCAACCAGACCGTGGTGGGCCGCGTCGACCTGGGTGTGGATCGGGCGCCCCTCGATGCGGCCCTGGGCACAACCAAGCGCATGATGGTGGTACTCGGATTCGCCATCGTCCTCGCAGTGTCGCTGGTGATCTACATCTTCAACAAGCTTGTCGCGCGCAACCTAAAGCTCGCCACATCCGCCCTGAACCTGCTCGGGGGCGGCCAGCTGGAGACCCGCATTTCCCGCCGGCGGGAGGACGAGTTCGGCGACCTGTTCAACGCCGTCAATCACCTGGCGGACGGGATTGAAAAGCAGCTGGAGGGCACCGCGTTCACGGAGGGGTCACTGCACGATGTCGCCGGCGCCAGGCAGGGGCTGGATGTCAGTGGTATCACCCGCAGCATGGTCGATGACCACACTATCGTGCAGGTCAATGACAGTGAACAGAAGCCGGACTAGAACTGCCCCACTATGGCTTGCTGCGGCGCTCGGGCTGGCCGCCTGCAGTACCGCACCGGTGACAGATGACAGCGCGGGCCTGGCGATCATCGCAGCTAACGACGACACCGCCCTGGTGCGCCTGGAGCGGGACCTGAGCTGGAATGACGTTGCGGCCGCTGTGCTGGGCAGCCCGCTTGCCGGGTGGCAGGTGCGGGAACTGAACAGCGAACGCCGGCCGCCGCAGGCGGGCGATGTGGTCGCGGTCCCCCTGCGCCCGGTCAACCCCACCTCAGTCTATCCTGACGGCTATCGGACCCTGCCAATTCTCTGCTACCACCAGTTCACTCATGCTGATCGCGCCAGTCACCAACTCGAGCTGAGCGCACGGGACTTCGAACAGCAGCTACAGTACCTCACTGACAATGACCACCAGACTCTGGCGATGGCGGATGTTGAAGCGATTCTTGCCCGCGGCGAACCCATTCCAGACAAGGCGGTGGCCCTGACCATCGACGATGGCTACCGCTCGGTCTACGATGTCGCCTGGCCGCTGCTGCAGCGCTACCGGGCACGGGCGACCCTGTTTATCTACCCGGACTTCATCGGCGGCGGCAAGGCCCTGAGCTGGGCACAACTGCGGGAAATGGCCGCCAGCGGCCTGGTGGAAGTACAGTCCCACGGCATGAGCCACGCCAGCCTGACGCCACTGCCCGGGGACAATTCAGAGGACGCCTACCGCGCCCGTTTGCGCGCGGAACTCAGCGCCCCGAAGCCCCGGTTCCAACACCAGCTTGGCAAAGCACCGGCTTACCTGTCGTACCCCTACGGGAACAGCAGCGAAACTGCAATCGAGGAGCTGGCCCGGGCGGGCTACCGCCTCGCGGCCACCGTGACCCGGGGCGACAACACGGTCTTTACAGACCCCTACCTCCTGCACCGGACCATGATTTACGACCACCACAGCTTGCAGGACTTCCGCAGATTCGTCACCGGTTTCAAACAGGTGCCACGGCGCTGATGCCAGTACTGCCCATCCTGCTCACCCTGCTACTGGCAGCCTGCGGCAGCACCGCACCGGATCTGGGCGCAGACGCGGGTGTGGACGGATTTGCCAGCCGCCAGGTCGCGGCAGCCGAGGCGGAGCGGGCAGCCGGTAACCTGGCCGCGGCCCTTTCCCGCTGGCGCACACTGCTGCTCGTGCCCTCGGAAGCGGCACGGGCGCGAACAATGATTGCCGAGCTGGAGCCGGAGATCGCCGCCCGTACCCGGGAAGCCGTAAACAAAGGCGAGGCGGCCTATGCCCGCGGCAATAGTCGCGAGGGAGATCGCTGGATGCTGGCAGCGCTGGCCCTGATCCCCGCCGAGGAAACTGCCACGGCAAGCCTGCGCCGGGAATTTTCCGCTCGCGCCGTGACCCAGGCTCGCGGCAAGATCGACAGTGAGTATCCCCCGGTGATCACTGGCGAGGATCCTGCTGCAGTGCGGGCCCCGACATTCGCCGCCCTCTATCAGGCGGGGCGTTACCGGGAGCTCATCGCCCGCGCCAAGCAGACACCGCCCCCGTCGGGCAGCAATGAGGCGATGCTTCTGCGCCGCGCCCACCTGCAGCTGGCCAACGCTGCCAGCGCCGGGGACCGGACTCTGGAACTTGATCACCTGCATGCCGCCCTGGCTGCCCAGCCACTGGCGAAAGATCCCCTGCTGGCCAGAGTGGTGGCGCTGCGCGGTGCGTTGAGCGACGAATGGCTGAAGACTGGCAGCAGCTTGCTGCAGAGTGATCTGGAGGCGGCAATCAGGGCGCTGGAGAAATCACTGCACTACAACCCCGGCAACCACAACGCCAGCCTGCGCCTGCACCAGGCCCGCACCCTGCAGCGCAACCTGTCGCGCATCCAGAACACCTCGCCCGGCTCCTGAACTACGGACCCCTATCGCTGCCGCTGTCGCCGGGCACTTCGATAAAGGTCGTTTTGCTGTGCAGCTCCACCCCGCGGTAAGCATTGCTGTAGCTGCGACTGACCCGGAAAACGATATCGTGAAAACGGATCTCATCGTCATTGTGCAGCGCGCAGCGCCCGCTCAGGGAACGACCGTTTACCACCGTGCCGTTCGCGGAACCCAGATCCTCAAGGGTCAACTGGTCGCCATCAAGGTCAAGGCGTGCATGCTGGCGAGACACGTGGGGGCTGACCACCGCAATGTCGCTCTCCAGGGAGCGACCCATGACCAGCGAGCGGTCGACCCCGAAACTCAGACCCGCCAGCGGCCCGGTTTCCGCGGTGAGGGTCCATTCGAACTCCTCCTCCCGGTCAGTCTTGCGGAAATAGCTGGGTTTGCCCGCCGCGCGGCGGTCATTGAGCGGCGGGATATTCGATAACACCCGGCGCTCCACAAACGGTGTCGAACGCACAACTCCCTTCGGCGTAATCTGGAAAAACCAGGCCAAAGCAAAGGCAACCGGGAACCCGGCGATGGTGAGAACGAAAATATAGCGTGAGATCAGATCCCCATCCAGGTCCAGCAACGGAAACAGGACGTCGATAATCTGCAAACTGCCCCAGCCTATGAAGATGTACAGGAAACAGGTCTGGAATACTTTGCGCCGGCGCAGTTCGCGGAACAGTGTCACCATCGGAGAATCCTTGGCAAGGCCCATGGTTGCGGTCAGTTAAGCCGCTGCAATCGGTT
Source organism: Haliea sp. (assembly GCF_040222615.1). Classification (GTDB taxonomy): domain Bacteria; phylum Pseudomonadota; class Gammaproteobacteria; order Pseudomonadales; family Halieaceae; genus Haliea. The sequence goes on along the minus strand of NZ_JAVKCQ010000061.1, from coordinate 8,118 downwards.
CTGCAGCTCTACAGCCTGGGCCCGGTACAGCCCTGCATTTTCGTGCTCCGGATCCAGCGCCAACACCTGGTCCCACAGGCCGATGGCCTTCTCCAGATTCTGTGCCCGAAAGGCGTTCAGTGCTTCCCGGTGCAGGTCCGCGGGATTGCCGGAGGGCACCTCGGCTATCGTGGGCTGTAATGCCGGCTCCGGCAGGACCTCGGTTTCCAGCGGGACCTCGGTTTCCGGCAGGAGCTCTGCGGCCATCCCCGTCTCCGCTGTGTCGACGGTGGCCTCTGCAGCTGTTACCGGCGCGGCGGTGTCGGCTTCCCCTGAGGCGACAGCAGCTTCAGCCCTGGCGGCGACTTCGCGGGCCATCGCCTCCGGATCGTCATCGATTGCAAACGCCGCCACCGCAGCCCCGGTCAGTGGAATCCGGAGGCTCTGGCCGGCCCGCAGTCGTCGAGGCTCGGCAATGCCGTTGTACTTGGCGAGCGCGTAAAACTGGTAGATATCCCCCAGATACCGCTTCGCCAGAGTGGACAGTGACTCCCCGGTAGCGAGGGTTATCTGACGATGCTCGGCAGGGTAGTACTCCAGGGAATCAGACTCTATCTGTCGCAGCAGGTCTCGCGCCACCTCACTGCGTGGCTTTTCCTCAATGTAGGCAAGCAGTTCGGCCCGGGCCTGGCCTGGCTCCCCTCCCTCCAGCAACCCCAGCGCCGAGCGGAATCGCTCCTGCGCCGACAGTCCGGGCTGCGCGGTGTAAACAGGTTCCCCGACTGCTGCCACCTCAGGCTCAGGTGGCGGTACCTCTCGCACTGAGGTCGGCGCACAGGCCGCCGCCAGCATGCTGACTAGCGCCCATCCTATCGCTGGTTTTCTCACGCAACGTCCCCCGTGCATGTCCGCGTGGGCTGGCCCACACTCTGCCAAGCTGGCTCTGTTATTGCTTAACTATAGATGAAAGCGGCGTTGCAGCGAAAGTCGCTGGTATTTTTATCTCGCGATCCGGGCCGGGTCTGCCACCAGCAGGTGCTCGCGGTAATAGCGAAGCTCCTCGATCGACTCGCGGATATCCTCCAGGGCCTGGTGGCTGCCAGCCTTGACAATGCCCTGTTCCAGCTCCGGGCGCCAGAGCTGCATGAGGATCTTGAGCGTGCTGACATCGAGATTGCGGTAGTGGAAGTAGCCCTCAAGCCGCGGCAGGTACCGGGCCAGGAAGCGTCGATCCTGGCAAATACTGTTGCCGCAGATCGGCGAGCTGTCGGGAGCCACCCAATCCCGCAGGAACGCCAGGGTCTGCTCCTCGGCCGCCGCTTCATCAAGGGCGCTGGCGCGCACCCTGTCGACCAGGCCCGAGCGGGTATGATGAGTCGTGTTCCATTCGTCCATGCCCGCCAGCACAGCATCCGACTGGTGGATGGCGATGACAGGACCTTCCGCAAGGGTATTGAGCTCGCTGTCGGTGACTATGGAGGCAATTTCGATCACCCTGTCCTGCTCCGGATTGAGACCTGTCATTTCAAGATCCACCCAGATCAGGTTCCCTGATTGCCGCATGCCCCTCTCTCTTGTTCCACCCTATCGTGGCCGCAGTGTAACAAATTGCCTGTACAGCGCCATGCAGGCACCCAATAATGCCTGGCATGAGCAAACGCAAACTGAGCCGCCAGCAAAGCTGGCGCATCAGCAAGATCCAGGAGGAGCGCACTGCCAGAGCGGAGCGCCGCGGTGTCCGCGGCGAAGAGGCCCTGGGCGCCGGGGAGCTGGGGCCCGAGCAGACCGGCCTGGTGATAGCCCACTTCGGCACCCAGGTCGATGTAGAGGCCAGCGATGGCAGCACCCAGCGCTGCCACCTGCGAGCGAACCTGGACGGGCTGGTTACCGGCGACCGGGTGATCTGGTGCGCGGGTGATGCAACCGGTGTTGTCGTGGCCCGGGAGCCACGCCACAGCGAGCTGCGGCGCCCGGACCCTTACGGCAGGCTGAAGCCGATCGCCGCCAATATCGACCAGATCCTGGTCGTAATCGCGCCCTATCCCGAACCCTACGCCAACCTCATTGACCGCTATCTGGTGGCGTCGGAGGCCGTGGGGATAGAGCCTGTCCTGCTCCTGAACAAGTCAGACCTGCTGGACCAGGATCCGGCCCTGCGCTCGCGCCTGCAGGCCCTGCTCGCCATCTATCCCGGTCTGGGGTATCGACTGCTGGAGGTGAGCAGCCGCAGCGGCAGTCTGGACCGACTCAGCGAAGCACTGCGGGGCCGGGTCAGCATCTTCGTTGGCCAGTCAGGGGTCGGCAAGTCATCACTGGTCAATGCGCTGCTGCCCGATGCCGGCCTGCGCGTGGGAGCCCTGTCGGAATTGCGCCAGAAAGGGGTGCACACCACCACCACCGCCCAGCTGTTTCACCTGCCGAGCGGCGGCAGCCTGATAGATTCCCCGGGAATTCGTGAGTTCGGCCTCTGGCACATGAGCCGGGAGCAGGTCGAACTGGGATTCAGGGAATTCAGGCCGCTGTTGGGCCACTGTCGCTTCCGCGACTGCAGCCATGAGCACGAACCCGGCTGCGCGATTCTCGCCGCGGTCGAGACCGGCGCCATCAGCTCGACGCGGCTGGCAAGCTACCGCCACATCGTGGCGACGCTGGGTCAGCCGGCCTGAGTGGCGATTGCGGCGCCGGAGCCGAGACCGCCCAGGGCTTCGCCCAGGCGAGTCGGGGTACCGGCAGCGTAGTCCGGCAGCCAGCTCACAGCTGCTTCGGGAAACAGCAGGATCACCGTTGAGCCCAATTTGAAACGGCCCATCTCCTCACCTTTGGCCAGCCGGACAGGGGCCGGCAGCTCGCGGTAATCGCGGTGCAACATGGCCACCGGAGGCGGCGCCACCTGGCCTTCCCACACGGTTTCGATGCCCGCCACCACCATGGCGCCCACCAGCACCATGGCCATGGGCCCGGCGGCGGTGTCGAAGTAACAGACCAGTCGCTCATTGCGCGCGAACAGGCGATCGACCCCCGCGGCAGTCGCGCCGTTCACCGAGAACAGTTTGCCGGGGATATAGCGGGTAGCCACCAGCTCACCGTCGATGGGCATGTGCACGCGGTGGTAGTCCCGGGGCGAGAGATAAATGGTGGCAAAGTGGCCGTTGCGAAACTGTGACGCCCGCACCTCGTCGCCTCCCAGCAGGGCCCAGCTGGAATAGTGGCGCCCCTTGGCCTGGAGCAGGCTGGACTCCTCGACGCGGCCGATCTGGCTGATGCTGCCGTCCGCCGGACAGACCACGGCGGCGTCGCTCAGCGGCCGCGCGCCGCTGCGCAAGGGGCGGGTGAAGAAAGCGTTGAAGCTCGGGTAGGCCTCGGGGTAGCGCTCTTCGGCCTCGGACATGTCCACACCGAAAGCCCTGATGAAGGCGCTGATCATCCAGTCCTTGAGCCAGCGCGGATGGCGCAACTCCGCCAGGGTGCCGGTCACCCGGGAGAGCAGATGCTGGGGCAGGACATACTGCAACATCACGAACAGGGATTTCATGACTCCATTTGCTCCTTGGGTAACGCCTGATGCACCCGGTTGGCCACATCACGACCCAGATACATGTATACGGCGGGCAGCACATACAGGGTAAACAGGGTACCAATCGTCATCCCGGAGGCGATCACCAGCCCCATGGAAAAACGGGCACCGGCGCCGGGGCCGGTCGACAGCAGCAGCGGCACCATGGCCAGCACCAGCGCCGCCGTGGTCATCAGTACCGGCCGCAGACGCACCGAGGCAGCCTCCTCGATGGCCTCGCGCTTGGCCATGCCCTCGTCCTGCAGGCGATTGGCGAATTCCACGATGAGAATGCCGTGCTTGGAGATCACCCCGATCAGGGTGACCAGGCCCACCTGGGTATAGATGTTGAGGGTGGCGCCATTGACCTGGAACAGGGCCAGGATATTCAGGCAGAGCAGCGCACCGGAAATGGACATCGGCACGGTTACCAGCATGATGAACGGGTCCCGGAACGACTCAAACTGCGCCGCCAGCACTAGGTAGATCAGCAACAGGGCGAAGAAAAACGTGGCGACCAGAGCACTGCCCTCGGTCTTGAACTGGCGGCTCAGCCCGGCGTAGTCAACCCCGTACTCGCGACCCAGCTCTTCCTGCACAATGGTCTCCAGGGTGGCCAGCGCATCGCCCAGCGCCACCCCGGGGCGCGGCAGCCCGCTCAGGGTCACCGCGTTGAGCTGCTGGAACCCCGGCAATGCCCGCGGTGTGACTTCGTCTTCCAGAGTGACCAGAGTTGCCAGCGGGATCAGCTTCCCGCTGCGGGTGCGGGTGTGATAGCTGCCCAGATCCTCCGGGTTCAGGCGCTGGGTCCGGCGCACCTGGGGAATAACCTTGTAGGAGCGGTCGCTCATGGCGAAGCGGTTGACAAAGCCGCCGGACAGCAGGGCGGATAGGTCATCACTGAGGGTCTGCATGCTCACCCCCAGCAGGGCGGCCTTGTCGCGGTCGATGCGAATGCGCTGCTGGGGCTTGTCCAACTGCAGGTTCTGGTCGATGAAGATGAACTTGCCGCTGGCCCGGGCCCGCGCCAGGACCGTCTCCGCGCTGTCGTACAGCACCGAATAATCGAGGGTACTGTTGATCACGAATTCCACTGGGAAAATCCCCGGGGAAGGCAGCGGCGGCGGGTTCACCGCGTTCACCTGCAAGCCGGCAATGACCGAGGTGCGGGGCTGGATAGTCTCCTGCAGGACTTCCATCGCGCTGCGCTCGCGTTCGCTCCAGGGTTTGAAGATAAAACCGCCGAAGGCGCCATTGTTGCCGCCGCTGCCACCGGGGTTTTCCCCGTTGAAGAGGAAGTTGACGGCGATTTCGGGGGTATCGCGGGTAATGCGACCAATCTCCGCTGTGTACTGCTCGAGATACTCCAGGGTGACGTAGGGGTCGGACTCGGCGAGATAGAAGATCAGACCCAGGTCCTCCTCCGGCGCCAGTTCCGCAGGGGACCGCACAAACAGAAAGTAACAGGAGGCGAGGATCACCGCCCCGAACACCAGCACCCCGGCACGGTCATCTAGCACCCGGTCAAGATCCCGCTGGTAGACGCGGCGCAGAGCCTCGAAGCGCTGGTCCAGCCAGTGCTCTAGCCGGTTGTCACTGCTGTCGGCCGCGCTGCGCAACATCCTGGCACACATCATTGGCGACAGGGTCAGGGCGACCACGCCGGAGATCAGCACTGCGCCAGCCAGGGTGAAGGCGAACTCCGTGAACAAGGTGCCCGTCAGGCCGCCGATAAAACCAATGGGCAGATAGACCGCCACCAGCGTGGTTGTCATGGCGACGATCGGCCAGGCCAGCTCCCGCGCACCCTTCAGCGCGGCCTCCGTCGGCGTCATGCCATGCTCGATATGCCGGTGGATGTTTTCCAGCACGATGATCGCATCGTCAACCACGATGCCGATGGCGAGCACGAACGCCAGCAGCGTGAGCAGATTGATGCTGAATCCCATCAGCAGCATCAGGAACAGGGCACCGATCAGGGACAACGGCACCGCAATCGCCGGGATCAGCACCGAGCGCATTGACCCCAGGAACAGGAAAATCACCAGGATCACGATCAGCATTGCCTCGACGATGGTCGCCTGAACCTGACTGATGGCGTTCTCGATATAGACGGTGGCGTCGTAGTTGATGCTTCCTTCCATGCCCTCCGGAAGGCTGGGCAGGATGTCCCGCTCATACACTGCCCGCACCCGGGCGATCACTTCCAGAGCGTTGGCGTCGCTGGCGACCGAGATGGGGACGAACACCGCGCGCTGGTCAATGACCATTGCCGAGCTGAAGTATGCCTCGGAGCCCAGCTCCACTGTGGCCACATCCTCCAGGCGAACTATCGCGCCATCCTTTTCCCGCAACACCAGCTGGCGAAATCCGGCCTCGGAACTGATGTCGGTGTCCGCCTTGAGGGTAACCTCGACCATGCTGCCGCGGGTCGCGCCCACCGCCGACAGCACATTGTTTGCCAGCAGCGCCGCACGCACATCGCCCGCGGTAAGATCCAGCGAGGTCAGCCGCTCGCTGTCCAGCCAGATGCGCATGGCAAAGATGTCAGTGGTGTCTGCACTGGCACGCTGGACACCGGGCAGCGTCGCCAGCTTGGGCTCGACCTCGCGGATCACGTAGTCCGCCACCCGGTTGATCGGCAGGTCGACACTGGAGAAAGAAATATACATGGTGCCCACCTGCTCCCCCACCGCCAGCGTGAGCACCGGGTCTTCCGATTCCCGCGGCAGTTCGTTGCGCAGCTTGTTGACCTTGGTGACAACCTGGGTCAACACTTCATCGGGATTGGCCCCGGTGCGCACGTGGGCAGAAATCACGCTCAGCCCGCGGGTGCTGTTGGAGGTCAGGTAGTCGATATTCTCCGCGGTGGCGATTTCCCGCTCCAGAGGCGTCGTAATGAAACCCTTGACCAGCTCCGCGTCAGCGCCGGTATAGCTGGTCGACACGGTAATCACCGCGTTTTCCAACATCGGGAATTCGCGTACGTTCAGCTCACCGGCGGCGCGCAGGCCCAGCACCACCAGAAACAGGCTGATAACGGTGGCAAGTACCGGCTTGCGAATAAAGAGGTCGGTGAACGCCACGGTCAGCGGTTTTCCGGTTCTGGCTGCAGGCTGCTGGCGGGAGGCGACGCGTTATCCACCCGCACCGGCACCCCGCCATCCAGCTTCAACAGGCCGCTGGTGGCCACAAGCTCGCCAGCCTTGAGACCGGACGTCACCGCAATCATGTCGCCCCGGGCGGGGCCCAGTTCGACAAAGCGCTGCCGCACCGTGGCCTGGCCATCAAGCTCTGCCAGCACGTAGACGGAATTGCCGTAGGGGCGATAGGAAATGGCCGTCGCCGGCACCACGATCTGGTCCCGGGGCTGCCCGAGGGCCAGGCTGACCCGGGCAAACATACCCGGCCGCAGCACCTCATTCGGGTTGGCGACAATGGCCTGCAGCGCGATATTGCGGGTATCCGGATCAACGCCAGGCGCTATGGCATTGAGGGTACCGGTGAAGATGTCCGGGCCCAGCGCCTGCACCCGGGCCTGCAGCGCCATGCCGGGTGCCAGCTCGGGAATAAAATGGTCGGGCAGGGTAAAATTGAGGTAGAGCTGGTCCAGCGCCTGCAGTTCGACAATCGGGTCCCCTGCCAGCACATAGTCACCCACATTAAGCCGGCGAATACCCAGCCGGCCCGCGAAGGGGGCGCGGAGCATCTTCTGTTCGATCCGCGCGCTCTGCGCCGCAACCCTGGCCCGGGCCTGGTCCAGCTCGCTGGCGCGGCGGTCCAGTTCCGACTCCGAGATATTGCGCTCCCGCAGCAGGGATTCAGCGCGCCTCAGTTCCGATTCCGCCAGGGCCTGCGCCGCCTGCAGCACCGCCAGCTCAGCCCGGTCCGGCGCCGCGCTGAGCTCCAGGATCACATCTCCCGCCGCCACCGTGGCGCCGTTGTCGAAATTCACCCGGTCAATAATGCCCGGCACTTCCACTGCCAGCTGCGCACCGTTGATGGGCGCCAGGGTCCCAACGGCGTCCACGCTCGGCTGCCACTGGACCTGCTCCGCCGCCGCCGCCGTGATGGTCACCGTCTGCCGCGGCATGTTGTCCATGGCCTGGTTCATCATCTGCTGGCCATACCACTGCATGCCGAACAGGCCACCAAACACCAGCACTGTGGCCAACAGCATGAGCCACATGCGCTTGCCAAAGAGGAATTTTTTCATGGGTACCCAACTACAGAGAAGGACGGAATGCGCGTGCAGCGCCGCGCTTGCCACACGCAATCATACTGATTCACCGCCCCGAATGAAACTGTGGGGCCGCCGAGGTCGGGCCGCGCAGGTGGGGCCGCCGAGGTCGGGCCGCGTAGAAGAGGCCGCCCGGGCGGGGCGGCCTGCGTGGAGTTGCCCAAGCGGCGCAGGATTGATGTCGCGCCGGGGCTATCTATACCTGCGCGGCCCGACCTGCGCGGCCCGAACTACAGGTTTTCCTCCGCAAAGGCCGCCAGCCGGGAGCGCACAAGCCCGTTGACGTGCATGATACCGGCATGGGGGTAGGCCTTGGTCTTTTCCACAAGGTAGGTGAGGCCCGAAG
>NZ_JAVKCQ010000060.1:0-6030 GCF_040222615.1 Haliea sp. | reverse complement strand
AAGGCCTGCAGGAGTGCGCCATGGGTCCGGGCAAAGCTGATAACGGCGGCGTCAAGCGCGATCCGCTGACCGGCGAAGCGCTGCTGGAAGAGCCCTGTGGCCAGTTTACCCTGGCCAGCGAAGGCGCCATGTCGCCGGAAGAATTTGACAACGCCATGTACGACCTGGTCAATTTTCTCGCCTATACTGCCGAACCCATGGCGGCCGATCGCAAGCGTATTGGCGTCTACGTGCTGTTGTTCATAGCCCTGTTCTTCATCTTCGCCTGGCTATTGAATCGCGAGTACTGGAAAAACATTCACTGAGTTGCCCCCGGGTCGGGGCCGCCTGGCCCCGCTCCTTCACTGTCCTGGACTGCACTATGAAACGAGTTGATGAAAACGCAATGGGCGCCGTGGCCAAACGGTCCTCCATGACTTTCTTTTCCGACAGCACCAGCCAGTACAGCCATCGGGTCCGCATCGTGCTTGCGGAGAAGGGGGTCACGGTGGACATGATCGAGTCCGACAGCGCGCACCCGCCGGCGGAGCTTGCTGACCTTAACCCCTACAACTCCCTGCCCACCCTGGTAGATCGCGACCTGGTGCTCTACGAATCCAAGGTGATGATGGAGTATCTGGACGAGCGCTTTCCGCACCCGCCCCTGTTGCCCGTCTATCCCGTCGCCCGGGCCGAGAGCCGGCTGTACATCCACCGGATCGAAAAGGACTGGTGTTCCCTGGTGGATTCCATCCTTCACTCCCGCAGCGACAACGTGGTCAGCAAGTCCACCAAGGAATTGCGTGACGGGATAGTTGGCATTGCGCCGATTTTTGCCGAAAAGCCGTTCTTCATGAGCGATGAGTTCACCCTGGTGGACTGCTGCCTCGCTCCGATCCTGTGGCGCTTGCCCTCCCTGGGTATCGATATCAGGCCCGGCAAGCAGACCAAGCCCCTGCTGGCCTATATGGACGCCCTGTTCAACCGCGAGTCTTTCCAGGAGAGTCTGTCCGAGCAAGAGCGCGAGATGCGCCTGTAGCGCGCGTCCCCAGTCCGTGAAAACCACTTCCAGCATGTCCGCCAGTCGCCCGTATATCATGCGGGCGCTGTACGAGTGGATAGTCGACAATGACTGTACGCCCTACCTGCTGGTGGACGCCACCCGCCAAGGGGTGGAGGTGCCCAGCCAGTATGTCAAGGATGGCCAGATCGTACTGAATGTCAGCCCCAGCGCGGTGATCGAGCTGCAGATCGGCAACGAGTGGGTGAGTTTCAACGGCCGGTTCGGCGGCACGCCGACTGACATTCTGGTGCCGGTGACGGCGATTATCGGGATCTATGCCCGTGAAAACGGCCAGGGCATGGTGTTCGAGCCCGAGGACCCGCCGGAGAGCCCGGACGATCCGCCCGGGGGTGACAGTGGCCCGACGGCGGGCAAGCCCGAGGCCAGGCCGTCCCTCAAGATCGTCAAGTAGGACCGCGCCACCGCAGGCAAGGCCCCTGTCCCCTCAGGGCAGGGTCTCAAACAGCTGCACTACCCGCGTTACACCGGTGACTGAAGCCGCCACATCGGCAATGCGGCGGGCCTCTGTTTTCGTTACCAGCCCCATCAGGTACACCACGCTGTTCTCGGTGACAACTTTGGTGCGCACTCCGGGGGTGTCCACATTGGCCAGCAACCAGGACTTGATCTTGGTGGTTATCCAGGCGTCGCGGGTGCGGGTCAGGGCTCCGATGGCCGGGCTCACTTCCAACTCGTTGTAAATCCGGCGAACACCACGGATCTTCCGCACCTCGTCCGCCGCCAGAGTTTTGAGTCGCTCGGTATCCACTTGCCCTGTGAGCAGGACAAACCCGTTATAGCTTACCGCCACCAGGTGGGCCTCGTCGTAGCCGGGGTCTGCGGCGTGGATGTTGACCACCGCCTTGATTTCAATGCTTTCGTCCTCAAGACGCTGGGCCATGGTGCGCTCGCTGGGATCGTCCTTGATCGGATTGGCCTCCACGGAGGCGAGCATGCTGCCACAGCCGCTGGCGAACAGCGTGCCGACGAGGATGATGAGGGGCGCGATCAGTTTCATGATGAGCTTCCGTTGTGGTTTCCAAACAGTCTTTGGTCAATCAGCTCGCAGAGCAGGTGAATGACCATTGTATGCAATTCTGTGACCCTGGGGCGCCTCTCGGCGCTGCAATTGATGGCTACGTCGTTGCCCCGGAGGAGCTCCGCCATTGCGAGGTCCCCGGTATTAGAGAGCGCAATCACCACCATGTTCCGCTCGTGGGCGGCCTCGGCGGCACGCAGTACGGCATCGGGGACGCTGCCGCTGCTGATACAGACCAGGGTGTCGCCGGGCTGGCCCAGGGCGCGTACCTGGCGCGAGTAGATATCTTCGAAACCCTGCTGGCTCGCGATCCCGGTGAGGCTGCTGCAGTCGCCAGCCAGGGCCATTGCGGGCAGCGCCGGGCGCTCCTGTTCAAAGCAGCCCAGCAGGGTCGCTGACAGCAGCTGGCTCAGGCTGGCGTCGGCGCCGTTGCCGCAGGCGAGGATCTTGCCCTCTGCCAGCAAAGTCGCAGTCATTCGTGCCGCCGCCTGCTGGATGGGGATGGCCAGGTCGTCCACGGCCATCGCCACTGTGGTGATGACCTGCTGGAAATTCGCGGCGATAAGCTGGTAATCATCATCCATGGATCGGGTCCGGGGTGGGCCTTTCAGGCGGTGAAGGCACTGCGAATCCACCGTAGTTCAGCGTCCTGACCGGATTGTCGCGGGTCAAAGGCAATGACGTCAAATCGGCAAGGGTAATTTTCCCTCGCGCCGACGCTGCGCAGGTATACCGTCGCTGCGCGCAGCAGCTTCTGTTGCTTGCGCCGGTCCACTGAGGCGGCGGCCGAGGCAAACCTGCGATTGCTCCGCGACCTCACTTCAATGAAAACCAGCTGGGAGTCATCCATTGCGATGATATCGATTTCCCCGACCTTGCAGCGGTAGTTGCGCTGCAGGATCCGCCACCCCTGTGCCTGTAACCACTGTGCTGCCCGCTCCTCGTAACTGTAGCCCTTTGCCAACATGCATCCGCTCCCTGGAAAATGACAGTCTATGTCAGGGGCGGGTCAGCTCGCTGCCATCAAATGTGGCCAGCACCGGCTCGCGCAGCATACGCAATCCGGGATCCAGCTGCAGCAGACCGGTGTTGCCGCGAATCAGGGCATCGGCGCCAGCCTGCAGTTGGGCGAAGCGTGACTGCAACAGCCACGCATCAGCGCCCAGCGCATTGAGGCGGGCGAAATCGTCGCTGCCGCTGCCGCCTGCGGCGATGGCCACCCGCAGAGGCGGATTGGCACCCAGCAGCCAGGGCAATTCTACCAGCCGCGCGCCGTTGAGGTCGCGATTGCGGGGGTCCGGCAGGCCGCCGTAAATGCTTGAAGTGGCGTATACGGGAAGGGTGCCCGCATAGTGGAACGCCAGCAGCGGCTTCAGGGAACGCGCTTCCGCCGGTGTCGCGGCCATCAGGAACACGACATCGATATCCTGGCGGCGGCGCGCAGTGAATTCGATGTTGGTCGCCAGCATGCTGCGAATGGTTTGCGCCCGCTGCTCGCTTGCGCCCAGGTTGAGGGCATTCTTGATCTGGTCCGAGTAGGCCTCGGGTGAGCTGTAGCTGGCAGTGGTGACAATATCTCCCCCCAGTTCCTGCCAGCGCTGGCGCAGTACTTCCTCCAGGCGGGCATCGCGAGCGCCGGCGGGGCGCAACACCATTGCTCTGCGTGCGCCCTGGCCAAAGGCGAGTTCGGCAATCCGTACCGCGTCATCCTCGGGGGCCAGGGACAGTTGCACCAGTGCGCTGCCGTCCTGGCTGACCATTTCCTCGATGCGGTTGAGGGCCACGACAGGCACCGGCCGCGGGCTGATCTGACCCAGTTCGGCAACGCCCTCCTTGCTCAGCGGGCCGATGACGAGGTCGGCACCCTGGGCAACGGCGTGTTGGTAGGCGGCCACCGCCGAGGGAAACCCGTCGGTGTCGACAATCGCTATCTCGTGGCCGGCATCACCGCGGGCGCGCGCGGCAAAGTAATGGGCCAGGTAGCCCTCGCGTACGGCCCTCGCGGCGGGCTCCAGGCGGCCACTCAGGGGCAGCAGCAGCGCGACTTTGTTTATCGGCTGCAGTGCCTGGGCGAGAAATTCCAGTCCGCCGGGCAGCCGTGCGGCGGCCGGGTGTCCAAAGTGGCTTCCGCGCCAGCGCTGGAGACCTGCTTGCAGCTCCCTGCGGCTGCCGGCAGTCGCATTGAGCAGCGCGAGTTCCAGCCAGCCGCGCCATTCTCCCTGTTCAGCCTGCTCCAGGGCGGCGGCGAGTTCCGTGTCTGTCAACCGGTTCAGGTCCTGCCAGATTTCGCGCTGGAGCGCGGCGTCATCGGCCCCCTGCCCAAGCTGGCCGGCCCCGATCCGGGCACTGTCCAACCAGCGCCCCGCGAGCGTGGCGATCTTGCGCGCCAGGTCGTTCCGCTGCAGGCGCAACGCCGGTGCGATACCCGCTTCGGGAATACCCTGCAACAGCGACCCGGCCAGGGCCAGGTCGCCCCGCAGGAAGGCGGCCCTGGCCAGCAGGTAGTCCCTGCGGGCCCGGTCATTCGCATCCAGGGGCGGTTGCAGCGCAGCCAGTGCCTGCTCTGCCTGCATCCAGTCAAAGCGGTCCAGGTAAGCCCCCGCCGCAGTGAAATCCTGGTCCCACTGGCTCGGCGGCAGGAGTGGCGCTGTAATCTGTTCCGGCGCGGCAAGGATCCCGGTTTCGGGCTCGCCCTCGGGCTCCGGCTCCGGCAGGGGCGGCGGGGGCGCGCTGGCACAGCCTGCCAGCACGGCCAGGATCAGTGCTGGCCAGAGTCGGGGCGCAGGCTGTTTTCGCTTGGTGATCAACGTGGTCATGTTATCCTTCCGGACCGGGTGGGGCGGCTGCTGCCGTCTGCACCGTGAATGCACAAGCAGGCATTTTAAGGCCAGGGGCGAGCAGTGGAATCGGGACTATATGTTGTTGCCACGCCTATCGGCAACCTGGGCGACATTTCCCAGCGCGCGCTGGCGGTAATGGCCGCCGCCGACCTGGTCGCCGCAGAGGATACCCGGCACACCTCGCGCCTGCTGCAGCATTTCAATGTCGATGTGCCGCTGCAAGCCTACCACGATCACAGCGATGCTCGCGCCCAGGCCAGAATAATGGCCTGCCTGGCTGCGAACGGCATCGTGGTGCTGGTGTCCGATGCCGGCACCCCTTTGATCTCCGATCCCGGCTACCGGCTGGTGCGAGAAGCCCAGCAGCACGGTTTCAGGGTCGTCCCGATTCCCGGCGCCTGCGCCGCCATCGCCGCCCTCAGTGCCTCCGGCCTCCCCACCGACCGCTTCCTGTTCGAGGGCTTCCTGCCGGCAAAAGCCGGCGCCCGGGCCGCCCGCCTGCAGTCCCTGTCCGCCGAAACCGCAACCCTGGTGTTCTATGAGGCCCCACACCGGGTCGTCGAGACCCTGGAAGCCATGGTGGAGGCTTTTGGCGCGGATCGCGAGGCTCTGCTGGCACGGGAGCTCACCAAGACCTTCGAAACCCTGCGACGGGCGCCACTGGCCGAGCTCGCCGCCTTCGTGGCCGCGGACAGCAACCAGCAGCGCGGCGAGATCGTGCTCGCGGTCAGCGGCCAGCGCGGGCGCGACCAGGAGGGCGAACTCAGCGATGAAACCGCTCGCCTGCTACAGCGCCTCGCAGTCGAGCTCCCCGCCAAGCGCGCCGCTGCCGTGGTTGCCGACCTCACCGGCCTGCGCAAAAAGGCACTGTACGACTACCTGCTGGGGCTGAAAGACTGACCACAACTCGGGTTTTGCTCCATGTTGGCAAAGGTCGCCCGGCGGGGTAAGGGGCTCTCCCCCACCACCTTGGGTGCCAACCCTGACCTTCCTCGGCCACCAGTCCAGCCAGAATTCACTCCGCGAGCCGAAGGGCACAGGGCCGGCGACCCCCCAGAAAGGGGGTGAGGTTACCAGACGCGCGGGGGGGTAACGCCCACAAGCCCCCC
>NZ_JAVKCQ010000059.1:0-12194 GCF_040222615.1 Haliea sp. | reverse complement strand
ATAGCTGCCATGATAGGCGCCCTCGATCTTGGCGATCTTGTTGCGCCCGGTTGCAGCGCGCGCCGCCATGACCGCGATCATCACGGCTTCCGTGCCCGAGTTGGCAAACCGGACCTGTTCGATGCCGGGCATTCGCTCGGTCACCAGTTCCGCCAGCCGAATTTCCGCCTCCGTCGGCAGCGCAACGGAGAGCAGTTTGCCCGCTTGCTCCCGCAGCGCTGCAACAATGCGGGGATGGCAGTGACCGTGAATCAGCGCAGAGTAATTGTTGATACAGTCGATACGCTCGACACCGTCGACATCCCAGACTCTGCAGCCCTCCGCCCTGTCGATGTAAACCGGATAGGGCGGAAAATAAACGGTGTTGCGACTGTTTCCACCGGGCATCACAGACAGGGCGCGCTGGTACAGCGCGTGTGATCGGGATTGCTTGTCAGGATACATGCGGGCTCTCCTCGTTTTGTGTCCGCGCACCGTCGCGCAAACGCTGGCGCAACAGCTTCTTGTCCAGCTTGCCCAGGGTGACGCGGGGTATCTGGTCGACGACGAATACCTCTCGCGGCACCTTGAAGTCGGCCAGCTGATCTTTGCAGTGCTTGATAATGTGTGCGGCCAATTCGGCCACTGCGGTTGTCTCCGAGATACCGGGTGCCTCCACAAAAGCCACCGGTACTTCATCGAGCATGTCATCCGGCCGGCCGACCACCGCGACCTCGAGAACACCGGGCACTGTCGCCACCACCCGTTCGATCTCTGACTCCGCCACGTTTTCCGCTCCCACGCGCAGCATATCGCCGGAGCGGCCGTTAAAGGTGATGCAGCCGTCTGCGGTGGCGGTCACCATGTCACCGGTGTCAAACCAGCCGTCTGCATCGAAGGCCTTGTTGGTCGCCTCCGGGTTGTGGAGATAGGAATGAAACAGGGAGAGTCCGGGAATACCGCGCAGCCACAGGCGCCCGCTCTCCCCGAATGCTGCATCACCGCCATCCGCAGCGCGTACCTGCACTTCGTATTCCGGCGAGGGCAGGCCCATACTCATTTCCCGATCCGGCATGCCCGGGGTCGAATAGATGGGCAGGGCAACGGTTTCCGTCATGCCGAACCAGCCGATACAGGGAATCCCCAACAATTGCTGAATAATATCGGGATTGTGCGCACCCAGGCCCCAGCGCTCAATGTGGTGCTGCGGGGGGATAGGCCGGGACATCAGGGCTTTCAGGGCAAAGGGAATCTGGATACCCCAGGTGCATCGGTGTCCCACCACGCAATCCCAGTACCGGGAGGCGGAAAACCGCGGTTGCAGGACAAGAGTCGCCCCCGCCCACAGGGTCGCCAGATGCGAATAACAGAGCGCGTTGGTGTGATACAGGGGCAGGAACACATGGCCTATGTCCGCGGGCCGGATCATGCACACCTGGGCATTGCTGCGCGCGGCAAATATTGCGTTGGCATGCGTCCACAGCACCCCCTTGGGACGCGACGTGGTACCCGACGTATACTGCACCGAATTGCAGGCCAGCGGGTCGGAATCCACCGGCTGGAACCCGCCGGCGTCAATCATCAGTTCCGCAAAGGCCAGGGCACCGCCGATATCCGCGCTGGCAGGCTCGGCCCCCGCATCGTGGTCGATACAGGCAATCCACGCCAACTGCTCGCCGGCCGCAGCAATACGCTGCAGATAAGCCGGCTGGGTCAGCGCCACCCGGGCGCCGCAATGGCCGATAAAGTAGTCCAGCTCCTCGCCGCTGGAACGGGTGTTGGTGGTCACCACCACCGCGCCCAGTTGCGAGCAGGCATGCCAGGCCTGAAGGAACTCGGGGCAGTTATCCATATGCAGCAGAACAAAGTCGCCCTGCTTTACCCCCCGGGCCCGCAATCCCGCTGCCAGCGACAGCACGGAAGCGTAGAATTCCCCATAGCTGATCGAGCGCGAGGGTGAATCAAATGGAGCCCAGACAATAAACGGGTGGTCCGCACGGCTCTCGGCCCGCCACCGGAGTAGCCAGGGAACATTGCGCTGGTTGCTGCCGTTGAGCCGGGGTATCTACCGGCATGACGATGATCCTGCTGCAGTCGTTGCGGTCACGTGTTCTACCCTGCCTTTCTCGATGCGGTTGAGCGTTGACTTATAATATGAACAGTGTTCATATTAGCAGAATCCGGCGGCCTGGCAAGCAAATTAACGCTTTCCCGACCCTTCACTCAGGAGCGCTCGTGGAAAAAGACATCGAACAACTCATGATAGCGACAGCGGCCGAGGCGCCGGGAGTACTGCTGGGAATCAACGCCCCCTTTCAGCAATTGCGCTTCCAGGGTGCCTCCGGGGCATACTGTCGGGCGGATGACTCGGCGCTGGAACCGGGCCATGCCTTTCGCATCGCCAGCATGAGCAAGACGTTCACCGGCCTGCTCTGTGCCCAACTGATCGAACAGGGCAAGCTAAGCCTGCAGACACCGGTGGTAGAGCTGCTGCCTGCGCACATTGCCGCCAGGGTTCCTGTCGCCCCCGGCCATCAGCGGGAAGAAATCACGCTGGAGCTGTTGCTCTATCACCGGGCGGGATTCAATGATTTTGCCTTGTCGGAAGAGTGGTTCCAGGTGCTGGCTGGCGACCCGGGCAAGTTTCGGGCGCCGGGAGAGATCGCCGAGTGGGCACTGGACAACGCGAAGCTGGTGGGCGCCCCCGGCGAGACCTACCACTACTCGGATACCGGCTATGTCCTGCTCGGACTGTTGCTGGAGCAGCTGACCGCCAGCTCCTATGCGCAGCTGTGCCGGGAAAACATATTCGACCCGCTGGGCATGGACCAGACCTACCTGGAAGGTCATGAGCCGGCACGGGGCGATTTGTCCCACTGCTATATCAACATGAATGGCGACCACATCGATGCCCTGCAGATCAACGGCAGCTGCGACTGGGCCGCGGGAGGACATGTATCAACCCTTGGTGACCTCGACAACTTCCTGCGCGCTACCTTCGCCGGCAAACTCACCCGGCAGCCGGAAACTCTGGATATGTTTCTCAGGGGCAAGCTCGCCAAGGAAGGCTACCACTACGCCATGGGCATCGGCAGGAAAACCATCCACGGCAAAACCCTGTGGGGCCACCTGGGCCACTGGGGTTCCTTCATGTACTACTGTCCCGAGGAGCGCCTCAGCCTGAGTGGCACCCTCAACCATGACGGCGCGCAACACAACGTGTTCCTGCAACAGCTGCTGCGGATTATTTTCCCGGACTGACCGGCAGCCTCAGATCAGGGCCTGATCCAGCGCCGCCAGTATCCTGTCGACCTCGGCTACGCTGTTGTAATGAACGAGGGAAATCCTGACCACGCCATCTGCCGGATCAATCCCCAGACTGGTCATCAGCCTGTGGGCATAAAAATGCCCATGCTCAACGCCAATATCGCGGGCCTGCAAGGCTTTGGCCACATCGGCAGCTGACTTGCCCAGCGGCTGAAAAGCAATGGTTGTCGACCGGTCGCCATCCCTGATATGGGTTTTGCCCAACAGCCTGACCCGTGGTGCATGGTCCAGGTAATCGACCAGGGGGGCAGCCAGCCGAGCCTCATGGGCGGCAGTCAAGGCATGGACTGACTGCAACATGGCCGCGGCCGATACCGACTCACTGCCGCCATGATGCCGGTGCAAGGCCGCGAAATAATCCAGCACGCCCTGGCAAGCGGCCACCTGGGCATGCTGCGGTCCGGCCGGGTTGAATCGCTTGTGACTGTCACCCTGGATAAAAAAATGGCTCTGGGCCTGGATGCTTTCCTGCAGCTCGGCGCGCAGATACATCAACCCCTGATGCGGACCAAACACCTTGTAGAGGCTGAACAGGTACATATCCACATCCAGCGCCTTCACATCGGGGATATGGTGCGGCGCATAGGCCACGGCATCGACGCAGGCTTTGGCGCCGCTGCGCTGTCGAATACCGGACACTATTTCCGCAACCGGATTGACCGTGCCAATGATGTTCGAGCAGTGCGTAAAAAATACCCAGCGGGTCCGCTCACCCAGCAGGGGATACAGCTCAGCCGGATCCAGTAATCCCGTCGACGGGTCGATCGGCCACTCCTTCACGACCGCGCCCTGGGCTTCCGCCTTGCGCCGCCAGACGCCATGGTTCGACTCGTGGTCCTGCCGGGTCACTACAATTTCGTCCCCCGGCCCCCAATCGGCACCCAGTGCCTGCGCCATGACATAGCTGTTGATCGAGGTGGAAGGGCCTATCGTCAATTCGTCTGCGCCAATATTCAGCGCCCTGGACCAGCCGTCACGCGCCCGGTCCATGGCCAGCCCCGCTGCCCGTGACGACGGGTATGGTGAATAGGGCTGGACGCGCCAGTGCCTGTTGTAGTGCTCAAGGTTGTCAATAACGGGTTGGGCGAGATAGCTGCCCGCGGCGCTGGCGCAAAATACGAACTCGGGCTCATCCTGCAGCTGGGGAAAATTCGACCTGACAAAATCGATAGAAAGTTTCACACTTGTCCTCATTGAATTGTTGATGCCGTTGCGACCCGATTACGCCCGGCCTTGTCGTATATCCCGGCGATTTCTACCCGCGTGGGAAATGCGCTCAGTTGGCCCGAGCAGGGTCACGTGCGACATAGTCGCCGGTCTTGTCGTCTTTCACCACCTCCGCCGGGTGCCAGATTCGCCCATTCATGGCAATCCAGACACCGACAGGACCCTCCCCCAGGGTTTCAATAGCGAACTCCAGCGCCGCCGGTGCATCGGATCCCGCCTCACCCAGTGGAACCATGGAGCCGACCAGGACAATGCTTTTCGATTGTGCTTCACGGCCAAGGTGCCGGCGCAGGTACATCCCGGTTGCAGGCATGGTGTACGTACCATGGGGAATGAGGATGCGCTGTAGCCGAGTCGTCTCTATTGCTGCCGCAAGGCGCTCCCGATCCGTGTCCTCCAGGGACCGGGAGTCCTTCATCACCACAATCTGCGAATCGATTTCAAGGTGCAGGCGCGAAGCCTGCTGCCCAAGCCACGCCAGCACCCGGCTGTCGGCCGGCGGGGGCGCCGCAGGATCGACGATACCATTGATCGTGCCCCCGGTTTCAAATACACCCAGCAGCATGGTTTCTCGCTACTGCTGCATGAACCTGGCGGACCACTGCTGTATCAGGTCCATCCACAGATCGTTGCCGCCGGCACTGTTGATGAGACAGACAAACCCGAGCTTTTTCTCGGGAACAATGGTGTACACGGTACGCCAGCCAGGATTGCCGCCGGTGTGCTGGACCGCCCGGACATCTCCAAGGTCGATCACGTAGTGACCCAGGCCAGCGTAGAAATCCAGCCCCATCTCGGTCTCGGCGTAACGATCAGGACGATGCATTTCTGCAACAGAGGCAGGTGTCAGGACGCCGCGACCGGACGCCTCGCCATTGGGGCCATCCATCTCGGCACAGGCAAACCGTGCCAGCTCCGTGATCGTGGAATACATGCCTCCGGCGGCCTTGCCGTTGGTGCGATACAGCGGGATTTCCTCCAGCGTATCGCTGTAGGGGGTTGCCACCAGCGGCAGCTGCGAATCGCGTATTTCGAAGCTGGACTCGGGCATTCCCAGTGGGTCGAGAATTTCCTCGCTCATGAACTCGGTGAAGGTTTTTCCAGTGATCTCCTCGATGATCAACTCCAGAATGGTGAACCCGCCACCGGAATATTCGCACACGGTGCCAGGCTCATGCAGAAGATGGACCGGCTTGCCATAGGGGTCCGGATCAAGCCCCCATTTCAGGCAGTACTCCAGCTGCCGATCATCGAGGGAAGGTGTCCGCCCGTAGAGAATATCGTCCACCGTATACCAGGTGCCATCGTAGAGCGTTCCGCCGCAACCCGAGAGCGAAGTGCCACCAAAGTGCATCAGCAACAGCCTGGGCGTGACTGCCGCCGCGTCATACTTAGATGGCGGCAAATGCCAGCGCGTCAGGTAGGTATCGATGGGCGCGTCCAGGTCCAGCTTGCCCGCCTCCACCAGCTTCATGATTCCCCAAGCCGTCAAGGACTTGGAGATGGAAGCGATCTGGAACATGCTGCGCTCGCTTAGCGGCGTTTGCGCCTTCACATCCGCATAGCCGTAGCAGCGCAGGTGGCTCACCTCGGAGTTTTCGATCAGGGCCAGCGCACATCCTGGCAAGTTCAGCGCTGACAGCTGTGCAGGCACAGTGTTGTCGAGGTGTTGAACGAATTCTTTCATGGTGTTTCTCCAGCCAGGGCTTTGCTCACAATCTCGTAGAGTCCTTTCGATATTTTCGCGTCTCGTACTTTCCTGAGCGCAGCGCGCATCAGCTCCTGCCGGCCGTGATCGAACCTGCGCCACTGCAATATCTGCGGCATCAGCCAGTAGGTCGAGCCCGGCTTGACCCCGTCGACCAGAATCAGGCGCTCTGCCAGCATGTCGTAAGCGCGACCGCCGGGTTCGTTGAAGCCGACCCGGTTCTGGCGAAAGAAGCCGCCGTAGAAGGCCATCGCCCTCGGGGCATTCATGATATCCATGGCCGGGTGCTGCTCCAGCTCCAGGACCAGGTCAACGGCGTTTGGCAGGCGTGAAAGTGCCTGGGCGTTGAACCACTTGTCGATAACGGGCGGCTTGTGTTGCCAACGCTGGTAAAAATCGGCGAGACCCTCCGCACGCTCGGGGCAGTCCACATGGCACAGGGCTGCCAGGGCCGCGAATCCGTCTGTCATGTTTTCACTGCTGCGAATCTGGGCAAGGCAGAGGGCGAGAACCTCCTTGTCCGGGTCGGCCAGCAGCAATTCAAGGCAGCGGTTGCGAAGGCTGCGTTGCCCGATAGCCTCCGCTGAAAACACGTAGGGTCCGGCAACCGCCAGGGCGTGGTAGCGCTCGAGCAACCGCTGGCGATTGTTCGCAGTCAGTTGCCGGGCGATGTAAGCGCGCGCGGCGTAGTGGCCATCAATATCAATCCGGGCCAGACCAGCGCTCAGGGCTGGCTCTTCTGGCAGCGCCAGTAACTCCGCAAGCAGGCCCGGCTCCGTTTTCTCGTCACCCAGCAACGCAGACCAGGCGTCGGAGAAACCCTGGTCCAGCTCCAGAGGCGTTTTCGCATGCCAGTGCCTGGCCAGCTCCCGGGTGACGTTGATCGCCAGCGACTGACCCGCTTGCCAGCGATTATAGGAATCGGTGTCCCTGGACCAGAGGAAGGCCAGCTGCTCGTTGGACAAGTCCGCCTGCAGGGATACCGGGGCGGAAAAGCCCCGCAGCAGTGAGGGCACGGGCTCGGAGGGCATGTTCTCGAACCTGAAGGTCCGGGATTCCTGGCGCAACTCCAGCAAAAGATTGCCGTCTACCATCCTGATATCCGGGTGATGTACCGACAGCTCATCGCCTGATTGATCCAGCAATCCTGCCAGCACCGGGATATGAAAGGGTTGTTTCGCGGGCTGCCCCGGAGTCGCGGGCGTCGACTGGCTCAGCCGCAGCTCGTAGCACCGGGTTGCAGCATCGTAGCTGCCGCTGGCCACTACCTGCGGACGCCCGGCCTGCTCATACCAGCGGTAGAACTGCGACAGGTCATAGCCGCTGGCATCCTGAATGGCAGCGATAAAATCCTCGGTAGTAACCGCTTGCAGGTCGTACCGTTCAAGGTACAGCTGGACTCCCTGACGGAACAACTCATCGCCGATCAGGCACTGCAGCATACGGATAACTTCGGCGCCCTTTTCGTACACAGTGGCGGTGTAGAAGTTGCGAATTTCGATGTACTCATCGGGTTTCACCGCATGCGCCGCCGGGCCGTCATCCTCCGGGAACTGATTGCGCTGCAGGGCTTTGACAAACTCTATGCGCTTGACCCCCGCGCCGGACATATCCTGGGAGAAACACTGGTCCCGATAGCGCGTCAGGCCTTCCTTCAGGCACAGCTGGAACCAGTCACGGCAGGTCACCCGGTTGCCGGTCCAGTTGTGGAACACCTCGTGGGCCAGAATGCGCTCGATGATCAGGTAGTCTGCATCGGTGCTTATGTCCGGATCGGCGCAGATGCCGTTGGCATCAAAGATGTTGAGACCCTTGTTTTCCATGGCCCCGACATGCCCGGTCAGTGCAACGATATTGTAGACATCGAGATCGTACTCCCGACCGTACTTGTCTTCCTCCCAGCGCAGGGAACGTTTTAACGCACCCATGGCAAAATCGCACTCACCGATGCGTTCCCGGTCGGCGTAGATTCCCAGTTCGATCCTGCGGCCGCTGCCCGTGATGTATTCGTCGCTGAGGCAGGCAAAGTCTCCGGCGACAATCGCAAAAATATAGGACGGCTTGGGAAACGGGTCCTCCCAGCGCACCCAGCGCCGCCCATCTACCAGCGCGCCCTCCGCCACAGGATGCCCGTTGCCGAGCATCACAGGATAGGCAGCGGAGTCACCAATCAGGGTAACCGAGTACACCGCCAGCACGTCGGGCCTGTCCGGAAACCAGGTAATCCGGCGCAAGCCCTCGGCCTCACACTGGGTGGCAAGTTTGCCGGAGAGCTCGAACAGGCCTTCGTCACCCTCGTTCGCGGCGGGGCTGATCGTCGTTCGGGTCATCAGGGTACAGCGCGGCGGGAGATCGAACACGCTCAGCACATCGCCTTCCACCCTGTACTGGGTGGGCGGCAACGGCTCGCCGTCCAGCGCAATGGCATCCAGCGACAAACCAACGCCATCGAGCTGCAGCGGAACGACTCCTCCAAACTTGCGCTCCAGCAACAGGTGGCTCTCCACCACCGTTGCCTTGCGGTCCAGCTCAAACTGCAGCTGCACAGACTTCACCAGAAAAGGAAACGGGGCGTAGTCCCGCAGCCGGATCGGCTGCGGCTTGCTACTGGGAGCGGAGATCGTCAATGGATGCAAGCCTGTGGCGCCGGGTATCAGAACCGGAACTGCAACTCAGCACCATAGGTGCGCGGGGCAATCAGGGCGTAATGGTAGAAGGGGAAGACAAAAGAGCTGGCGCCGAACAAAGCATTCACATTCTCTTCGTCAGTCAGGTTGCGCCCCCACAGCGTGACCTGCCAGCTGCCGTCTCCGCCCGAAATACCGAGCCTGGCGTTGACAATACCCTGGCTGTCGGCCGCGAAGAAGGGGTCGTTGTTGGGCTGGGTAAAGAATTCATCCTGGTAGGCGTAGTCCAGCCGGAAGCTACCCTGCAGGTAATCGCTAAAGTCCCAGTCGGTCTGCACGCCCACATTGGCGGTCCATTCCGGCGCCCGGGTCAGCTTGTTGCCGGTGTAGTCGGTCGTCGCGTCTACCACGTAGTCATCGAATTTGGCCTTCGCGTAGCCCACACCTCCATACACCGTCCAACGCTCCAGCGGCGTCCACTCGAAATCGGCTTCGAAGCCATCGCTGACCGCTTCACCGGCGTTGCTCTGCTGGAAACCCACACCGGCAATAAACCGGCTCTCCTGCTTGTCTTTGTATTCCATGCGGAACACCGCGATGTTCACCCGCAGGCTATTGTCGAGCAGCGTGGACTTCAAGCCGAGTTCGTAGGAATCCAGGGTCTCAGCATCGAAACTCACCAGGGATGCCGTTGTGCTGATCGAGTTGTTGAAGCCACCCGCCTTGTAGCCACCCGCATAGCGGACGTAGGCAAGCAGATCATCATTGGGCTGCCAATTGAGGCTGATGGTGGATGTGACCTCCTCATCATTCTGGTCATCCTGCAGAGTAAAGGGAGAGAACCCTGCCGCAGCGGCCAGGGCATCGGCCCCCTGTTCGTAATCCAGTTCCTTGTCGTCCTCGGAATACCGAAGCCCGGCCGTCACACTCCACTGATCGCTGAGGTCGTAAGTGGCGTTGGCGAAGAAGGACAGGCTGTCAGTGTCGATAACCGAGGTCGCATTGATATCTACCCCATTGGGCAATCCCGGGTTGACATCCGAGGGCTTCAGACCGCTGCCGATAAAGCTGTTGAGGCCAAAGAAGGCGAAAATGGTATCGCCACCGCTCAGCGACTGGGTAAAAACGTCAAATTCCTGGTGGTAGAAGTAGGCTCCGGCGACCCACTCAAGCCGACTGTCACCACTGTTTTCCACCCGCAACTCCTGGCTCCAGGAGTCCATGTCACGCGTATCGACAGCGGTCAGGTCATCCAGGGGAGTCCAGTCCGCATCATTGCGGTAACTCTCCTCGAGTTGCTGGAACGAAGTGATGGAGGTGAGCGTGTAGTTGCTGAAGTCGTAGTTCACATGCAGGGTCAATGTGCTGTCTTCCACGTCCTCGAACCCGGGATCAGGGACATTCACGTCGTAGCTCGTCTCCAGGGGTTCGCCCTGGAAACGGGTGACGTAGCTGTTCCCGTTCCCACTGGCTTCGCGATAGCTGCCGGTCAGCAGGACGTCCAGACGCTCGCCGGGACTCCACAACAGCTGCGCCCGGCCAGTTGTGTAGTCGACGGTGTTCACGGTGCCGCCGAAACTGTTGTCCAGGAAGCCGTCCCGCTCCATGTCCACCACCGAGAACTTGGCGGCAAGGGTGTCACTGAGGGGCACGTTGATGAGGCCACCGATCCGGGTAAGGTTGTAGTCGCCCACACCCACCACCAGCGTGCCGCCGAGCTCATCGGAGGGCCTTTTGGTGGTGATGTTGATCGCGCCCACGGTGGTATTGCGGCCAAACAGCGTGCCCTGGGGGCCCTTGAGGACCTCCACCCGCTCGATGTCCAGCAGATCGCCGTTAAAGGCGGAGTCGCGGCCGATATACACCTCGTCAACGTAGACCCCCAACGCCGGATCATTACCCAGACCGCCGCCCGAGGAAATGCCGCGCAAGGTAATATTGGTGAACTTGTTGGTGGTGGGCTCCAGGTAGGTCATGTTCGGAACCAGCTGGGTAATATCCTGCAAGCGCATCAGCCCCGCCTCGGCGATGTCCTTCGCGGTGAGCGCGCTGATCGCCATGGGTACCTCCTGGAGGTTTTCCTGGCGTTTCCGTGCCGTCACCAGCACCTCTTCCAGTACCTGGGAAAATGCGGTCTCGCTGGTCAGGGCAATACTGAGCCCGAGAGTCGAAACGGCGGCTACTTTGAATGAGGACCTCGTGTTCATGCGCGACTCCTGGCTCACAGATGGGCTAAATGAACGGTGTTCATATGAACAGTGTTCATTTAGCCTGTCAGTTCAGGTTTCGTCAAGACCTATTTTGAAAATACTGACCGCGCACCTTGCAGGAACGCGTCCGCCAGGACAGTGGCGAGCGCATCGACATTCTGGTCCGGGGCCTCACTCGTGGTGACCATGCCATCCAGCATTGACATGGCGGCGCCGTGACACAGGGACCAGACTGCGAGCGCATAGGGGTAATGAATTGCAGATCTGGCAGGATCGTAGCTGCCCTTGCCATACCACCACTCCACCGCCAGTTTAAAACTGGTATCTCCGGCCTCATGAACTTCCGGGAGTGCCCGGTAACCCACAACCCGGCGACTGAACATCAGGCGGTAGAGGTTGGGATTGGCTGCGGCGAAATTCAGATAATCCCCGGTCAGCTGGCGGAGAACAGCCTCCGGGTCGGCGATACTGTCATAGGCACTTTGCTCCAGTACCACCAGCTGGCGATAGCCATCGGCGGCAACCGCCGCCAGCAGCTCATCGAGATTGCTGAAATGGTTGTAGATGGCCGATGGAGCAACCCCCACCTCCCTGGCCACGCGCCGCAGACTGAGGGCATCGAGTTCTTCATGCTGCAGCAGACTTTCCGCAGTCGAGATCAGCCGGTCGCGGAGGTTGCCCTTGTGATAGCCCTGTTGAGAGGCTGATTTGGATACATTCACCGGATTGCCAATTGTTCGAGACGACGGCGAATTATAGCGTGGCGGCGGGCGTCAATGGGGAAATTCCAGAGGATCGCGGCGGCAGCGACGCTGGTAACGGCCGGGATGATGATATAGGTCGTATGGA
Source organism: Haliea sp. (assembly GCF_040222615.1). GTDB lineage: Bacteria > Pseudomonadota > Gammaproteobacteria > Pseudomonadales > Halieaceae > Haliea. The sequence goes on along the minus strand of NZ_JAVKCQ010000059.1, from coordinate 267 downwards.
GCCCCCACAGAGCCACCCCCTGATTATCGACACCCAGCTCATAGCCAAACAGGGCCAGTAGTGGAAACGCAATGCCCGCGCCCACCCCCATGGTCCCTTTCTGCAACAGGGCCTGGATTGAGAAATAGTTGCCCGTATTGTTGCTCCCGGACTTGAGTGTACCGTAGTCCGAGATATCACCCAGCAAGGCCATGGGGGCGATATAGCTGGCCGAATTGATAAATGCCGTCACGATCACCAGTAACATGACGGGTAAAAACGCCTCCG
>NZ_JAVKCQ010000058.1:0-8624 GCF_040222615.1 Haliea sp. | reverse complement strand
GCCCGGTACATGCTTTCTGTCGCACCGGGATGCGCTCCACCACACTCTGGGCCCTGTCGCGCGGTAGCGCGGGCCCGGGCCTGGGCGACATTGTTCGCCGGGCCAGGGAGGCGGGGTACGACATGAGTGGTGTTGCCGCGCGCATCGCAGGCACCGGGGTCAAGGACGGTGGCCTGGTGCTGGCGGAATACGATGTGGTGGTTGTGGGTGGCGGAGCCGGCGGAATCGCGGTGGCCTCCAGTCTGCTGGCGCGGGACAAGAGCCTCAAGGTGGCGATTGTCGATCCGGCAGACATACATTATTACCAGCCCGGGTGGACCTTTGTCGGCGCGGGGATATTCCGCCCGGCGCAGACCGCGAAAACCATGGCGTCACTGATCCCGAAGGGGGTCGACTGGGTCAAGGCCGCGGTGGCCGCCTTTGACCCCGCCAGACACTCGGTGATCCTGGAGGGCTGCCGTATCCTGCGCTACCAGCGCCTGGTGGTAGCGGCGGGGCTCAAGCTCAATTGGGATGCGATCGAAGGCCTTGCGGACACGCTCGGTCGCAATGGCGTCACTTCCAATTACCGCTTCGATCTCGCGCCCTATACCTGGCAGCTGGTGCGCAGTCTCCGCGGTGGGCGGGCTCTGTTTACCCAGCCGCCGATGCCGATTAAGTGTGCCGGCGCGCCACAGAAGGCGATGTACCTGTCCGCCGATCACTGGCGCCGGGAACACTGCCTGGACAACATTGAGATCGAGTTTTACAACGCGGGCGCCGTGCTGTTCGGGGTGCAGGACTACGTGCCGGCGCTGATGAAGTACATCGAGGCCTATGGCGTCAACCTCAACTTCAACCAGCGCCTGGTGGCGGTGGACGGCGAACAGCGTACAGCCTGGTTCGAGCAGACGGCTGCGGACGGCAAGGTGGACCGGGTATCCCGCGAATTCGACCTGCTGCACGTCGTGCCGCCGCAGTCGGCTCCGGACTTCATCCGCGCCAGCCCGCTGGTGGATGAAAACGGTTGGGTGGACGTTGACCAGACCACACTGCGCCACAAACAGTTCGAAAACATCTGGGCGCTGGGCGATGTGATGAATGCGCCCAATGCCAAAACGGCGGCCGCCGCCAGGATGCAGGCTCCGGTGGTGGCCAATAACCTGCTGGCCGACATGGGGCGGGTGCGGGGCGTAGCACACTATAACGGCTACGGCTCCTGTCCGCTGACGGTGGAGCGTGGCAAAATCGTACTCGCCGAGTTTGGCTACGGTGGTAAGCTGTTGCCGAGCATGCCGCGCTGGCTCCTGGACGGTACCCGGCCCAGTCGCGCGGCCTGGTTTTTGAAAGAGCGCATGCTGCCCGCCATTTACTGGAAGGCCATGTTGCGCGGCAAGGAGTGGCTGGCAAGCCCGGTGATTGGCGAGGATTAAGTATTTGCACAGACTGAGGCGCTACCTGCCGATACTGGACTGGGGTCGTCGCTACAACCGCGGCGCGCTCATGGACGACAGCCTTGCGGCATTGATCGTGACGGTCATGCTGATTCCACAATCGCTGGCCTATGCGATGCTGGCGGGGCTGCCGCCCGAGATGGGCTTGTATGCCAGCATGTTACCGCTGGTGGCCTACGCGATCTTCGGCACCAGCACATCGCTATCGGTGGGGCCGGTGGCGGTGGTGTCATTGATGACCGCTTCTGCCGTGGCGCAGATCGCCGATGCCGGTTCCATCGCCTATGTCGAAGCGGCAATTCTGTTGTCCCTGATGTCGGGGGCCATGCTGCTGCTGTTTGGCGTCCTGCGCATGGGGTTCCTGGCCAGTTTTTTGTCGCACCCGGTTATCGCCGGCTTTATCACCGCGTCGGGCGTCATTATCGCAATCAGTCAGCTGCGCCATGTCCTCGGAATCAAGGGTAACGGCGATAATCTGTTGCATCTGGTGGCCAGCCTTGCCGACGGTATTGCCGGTACCCATCTGCCCACCCTGGCGGTCGGCGGCGCCACCCTGCTGTTCCTGCTCTGGGTGCGCAGTGGCCTGAAGCCGCTGCTGGTGCGGTTTGGCATCCCCGATTACTGGGCGGGCATGCTCACCCGAACCGGACCGGTATTCGCCGTAATCGGCACCAGCGTGGTGGCCTACCATCTCGATCTCGGCGCGCGCGGTGTGTCACTGGTGGGGCATATTCCCGCCGGCTTGCCGGAGCTTTCCCTGCCGGTGCTGGCGCATCCGGCCTGGCGCGAACTGCTGGTATCGGCGCTGCTGATTTCCATTATCGGTTTTGTCGAGTCAGTATCGGTGGGGCATACGCTGGCCGCCCGTCGCCGCCAGCGCATCGTTCCTGACCAGGAGCTGATCGGTCTCGGGGCTTCCAACCTGGCGGCGGCGTTTTCCAGCGGCTACCCGGTCACCGGCGGGTTCGCCCGTTCGATCGTCAATTTTGATGCCGGTGCCGCGACGCCGGCCGCGGGTATCCTGACTGCGCTGGGAATAGCGCTCTCGGCCGTGTTCTTTACGCCCTTCCTCGCCTACCTGCCCAACGCCACGCTGGCGGCGACCATCATCGTCGCTGTGCTGTCACTGGTGGATTTCTCCATTCTGAAGCGGACCTGGGACTACGGCCTCTCTGATTTCGTGGCGGTTGCGATCACCATCTTCGTTACTCTCGGTCTCGGGGTGGAGACCGGGGTCGCCTGTGGGGTGCTGGCTTCGCTGGCGCTGCACCTGTACAAGACCTCGCGCCCGCACATGGCGGTCGTGGGCGAGGTTCCCGGTACCGAGCATTATCGCAACGTCGACCGGCACGAGGTGATAACCCGCAGCGACATCCTCTCCCTGCGTATCGATGAAAGCCTGTATTTTGCCAACGCCAGTTTCGTCGAGTCGCGCCTCTATAGCCTGCTCGACGAGCGGCCTGACGTACGCCATGTGATCCTCATGTGTACCGCCGTCAACGAGATCGATCTCAGCGCGCTGGAGGCCCTGGAGTCCATCAACAGCCAGCTGCGCGACCGCGGGATCACCCTGCACCTGTCAGAGGTCAAGGGGCCGGTGATGGATGTGTTGCGCCACACCCACTTCCTGGAGGAGCTGTCGGGCAAGGTATTCCTGTCCCAGCACCACGCGGTCAAGCACGTGATGGCTGTCGAGGATGAGAGCCATCGGGACCAGCCCCACAACTGGATCATCTGAGCGCTGCCAGCGCGGCGGTGACAAGGGCCGCCTTTGCCAGTAATGTGACCGGGTACAGGCATGGCGGAGATAACAACATGAATTACTTCGTAACCGGCGGCACCGGCTTTATCGGCCGCTTTCTGGTGCCAAGGCTGCTCGATCGCGGAGGCCGCGTTTATCTCCTGGTGCGGCCCGGCTCCCTGGCCAAGCTCGATGGGTTGAGGGAGCTCTGGGGCGCGACCCGGCAACAGGTGGTAGCCGTGGAAGGGGATCTCAGCAGCCCCCGGTTGGGAGTGAAGCCCGCCTGGATACGCCAGCATGCGGGCAAGATCGATCACTTCTTCCATCTCGCAGCCATTTACGACATGAAGGCCAGCGCCGAGAGTCAGCGCAGCAGCAACGTCGAGGGTACCCGGCAGGCGGTGGCACTGGCGAAGGCGCTGAAAGCCGGGTGTTTTCACCAGGTCAGTTCGATTGCGGCCGCTGGACTGTACGAGGGCACCTTTACCGAGGACATGTTCGAGGAGGCGGGGGCGCTGGACCATCCCTACTTCCAGACCAAGCATGAGTCCGAGGGGATCGTGCGCGCCGAGAAGCGCCTGAAATGGCGCATCTACCGGCCCGGCATGGTTGTGGGGCACTCGCGCACCGGTGAAATGGACAAGATCGACGGCCCCTATTATTTTTTCGAGACCCTGCACAACCTCGGCAGCGTGGTGCCAGAAGGCTTCCCGTTGCTGATGAACAAGGCCGGGCTGCTCAATATTGTGCCGGTGGACTATGTGGTGAAGGCCATGGACTACCTGGCCCACCTGCCCGGCCACGATCGCGAGTGCTTCTTTCTGACCGACCCGGACGGCATTCGCGTTGGCGACGTCCTGAAGACACTGATGCGCGTTTCCCACGGTCCCCGCCTGCACGCGCTGGACGCCTCTCTGGTGGATGCCGCCACGCGGCTGGCGGGCAGGAGCATTGGCCGGATGCCGCCGGTGAAGAAACTGGGAGAGCTGGTGCTGGGCCGCATGGGTATTCCGCCGCAGGTGGTCGGTTATATCAATTACCCGACGCACTTTGATTCCACCCGCACCCGCGCCCTGCTGGAGCCCGCGGGCATTATCTGCCCGCCCTTCGAGGATTATGCCCAGGCGATCTGGGATTACTGGTTGCACTTCCTGCGGCAAGACGCGGGGGCGCTGGTGGCTGAGGTCGACAGTCTGTTTGACAGGCTGGTGGGGCGACCCACCCTGGCGGCCCTGCGACGGCGGGTGAAGGGCAAGGTGGTTGTGGTTACCGGTGCCACCTCGGGGATTGGCCGGGAGTGCGCGCTGCGCCTGGCGCGGGCCGACGCCCGGGTGGTGCTGGTGGCCCGCACGGTGGAGAAGCTCGACGAAACCCTGGCGGAAATCGCCGCCGCGGGCGGCAGTGCCCGGGCCTACGCCTGTGATGTCTCTGACCTGGGGGCCTGCGACCGCCTGGTGCGGGACGTCACCGACGACTTTGGCGGTGCGGATATCCTGATCAACAATGCCGGGCGCTCTATCCGCCGCTCGGTGCGCTACAGCTACGACCGCTTTCACGACTTCGAGCGCACCATGCAGTTGAACTACTTTGGCGCCCTGCGGCTGATCACGGGTTTCCTGCCGGGCATGGAAGCGCGCGAAGAGGGGCATATCATCAACATCTCCTCCATCGGCGTGCTCACCAGCCCGCCGCGCTTCTCTGCCTACGTGGCCTCCAAGGCGGCGCTGGACGCCTTCAGCCTCTGTGCGGCACCCGAGTTCAGTCGCTGCAATATCGAGTTCACCACCATCCACATGCCCCTGGTACGGACGCCGATGATCGCCCCCACCGGCCTCTACAAGGCCTTCCCGACCCTGTCCCCGGAACAGGCCAGGGATCTGGTGATGAAAGCGATCGTGACGCGGACCAAGAAGGTGTCGACGACCCTGGGCGTCGCCGGGGCGGTGGCCCAGGCAACACTGCCCAGTGTCACCGAGGCCTTCCTCAGCCAGGCCTACGACCTGTTTCCGGACTCACCCGCGGCCCGTGGGCTTAGCGAGGCCGAGGCCGCCGCCGAGATGGCTGCCATTCCCTCTTCCCGGCTGGCCCTGGCCAGGCGCCTGTTTGCCCAGGTGTGGCGCGGTGTGCACTGGTAGCGGGGATGGCTCCGCGTTCTGCGGGGTCGCGACGGGCCTGTTGTTCTCGCACCGTGTACAGTCGCAGTGCGGCCCCGGATGGTCGGGCTTGCTCGACGCGCGTTGACGGTAATGTCCCCAGCGGCGATACTCCCGGGTCAGATAGCGTCGAGTGCGGTCGAGTCCGTGGGCGGGTAACGACAACAATTCCAGGTAGTTCACCACCGTAACGGCCCGTGTCAGGGCGCGCGCTGGTTCCAGGGGGGGAACACAGAATATGGATATTTACGGCCGCAGTACAATGTTGGTGGCGGGAGTGCTGTCGCTGCTGCTCCCTTCGCTCGCCAGCGCCGCTCCAGTTGCCGTGGGACGGGACCAGAGCGCTGCCCTGCAGGATCCGTCCATAGTCCGGGTGGAAGTGCTGGGTGCCGAGAACATGGCACCGGGTGATCCGGGCGCCCTGGTGGTCGGATTCACCGGCCAGAACGCCTGCCTGACCTATGTTTTTGAGAATACCGCAACGCTCAACCAGGATGTGCGGCTGGCGCTGTTTGACGCCAACGACAACATTGTCGGCCTGCCCATCATCAACGTGACCAACGCCTATTACAACTCGGTTGATCCAGGCTGTGGCCCGGTGGTCGTGCCCACCACCAACACGCCGCCGGTTGCGCTGGATGACAACTTTGGGGCCGACTACGCCGGTCGCAATGTGCTGGCCAATGACAGCGATGCCGACGGCGATCCCCTGGTCGCAACCCTGAATTCCAATCCCCAGAATGGCAGCCTCACTCTCAACCAGGACGGCAGCTTTGTCTACGTTCCCAATGCTGGCTTCTTCGGTACCGACAGCTTTTCCTATCGGGCCGCTGATCTCGAGGCCCTGAGCAACGTGGCCACCGTGACCCTGCTGGTGGTCGAGCCGGAACCCGAAAACACGCCACCGCTCGCGGTGGATGATGACTTTGGCGCCAGCTTCTCTGCCGCCAATGTCCTGGCCAATGATTCCGACCCGGATGGCGATACCCTCAGCGCGGTGCTCGAGCAGGCGCCCGCCAGCGGCACCCTGACCCTGAACCCCAACGGCACCTTCAGCTACACAGCGGCCCCCGGCTTCGTGGGCCAGGTGAGCTTCAGCTACCGGGCCTCTGATGGCGAGTCCCTCAGCGGTATTGCCAGTGCCCGGTTCGTGGTCACCATCGATGCGTCGACGCCGCCGGTGGCGATGGATGATGACTTTGCCGATAATTTCGATACCGGCAACGTGTTCGACAACGACCTGCTCTTCACCCGGGACGGTCTCGTCGCGGTGAAAGTGAGCGAGCCCCTGGGGGGCGAAGTACAGCTGAATGCCGACGGCAGCTACGTGTACCGACCGTTTGCCGGCTTCACGGGCAGCGACTCCTTTACCTACCTGATTCGCGACCAGGCGGGACGCGAATCCAATGTCGCCAACGTGGCCTTCGCCGTGGACGGAGACGAGGCCGGAGCGGGCGGCGTAACCGGCAAGGAGGATGAGGACGGTACCAGCGTTATAGCCAATGCCAGTGTCAATGAATTGCGCGTATCCCGTCGTATCGACCGCATCTGTGTCGGGCTGCAGCCGGGTAATGAGGCCCAGCAGGACCTCCTTGATCTCTGTACCAACCTGCGTGCGCAGGGTACTACGGCCAGGCAGGCCCTGGTTGCACTGCAGGCCATTACCCCGGAAGAGCTTGCGGCCATGGGCAAGTCGGTGCGGGTGCTGTCCTTTTCCCGTTTCCGCAATATCGGCGGCCGCATGGCGCGGGTGCGCGAGGGCGGTTCCAAGGGCCTGAGTCTGGCGGGGCTGAACCTGAAATATGGCGATACGGTAGTGACCGGCGACCAGCTGAGCGCGGCGCTCGACGAGTCACGCGACGCCCTCGGCATGGGCGCCAGCAGCGATGAAATGCTGGAGAACAGCAGGTTCGGGCTGTGGTTCCGCGGTGACCTGAGCTTTGGCGACCAGGACAGCACCGGGCTGGAATCGGGTTTCGATTTCGACGCCCAGACCCTGACTGGCGGTCTGGACTACCGGGTCAACGAAAATCTCTTTGTCGGCACGTCCCTGTCAGTGGGCAAGGCGGAAGTCGAGTTCGATGACAAGCTGGCGACCACTGACACCGACAACTACGCACTGGCCTTCTACGGCAGCCTGTACCGGGGCGAGAGCTTCGCTGATGTGGTCCTGAGCTATGGCTGGTCCGATGTCGACACCGAGCGCAGGATCTCGTACCAGGATTTCGGGGGTAGCGTTGATCGCCTGGCAACAGCCTCCACCGATGGCAACGAGTACTACCTCAGCCTCAACGTCGGCCACAGTTTTGATCTCAGCGGCATCAAGTTCGATCCCCTGGTGCGGTTCTTCTATCTGGATGGGGAATTCGACGGCTTCACTGAAACCGGTGCCGGCGGTCTCGACCTTACCGTGGACAAGCAGGGCTTCGAATCCATGAGCCTGACTGCAAGCGGCCAGTTCAGCTATACCTTCCTGCCGTCCTGGGGCGTGGTCACACCCTACGTCCGGCTGGAGTACACCAGCGAATTCGAGGACAGTGCGGATGGCGTGCGCTACCGTTTTGCCAACGATCCATTTGACGCTGCGGATGCATCGCTGCTGATTGATGTCGACGATCCTGACAGCAGCTACCTGATCTATGGCGCCGGTGTCGCGGCCCAGTTTGCCTTCGGCGTCAGCGCATTTGTGTCTTACCAGGCGCTGGGCAGTTACGAAAACCTGAGTGGCGAAATTGTTTCCTTCGGCATGCGCTGGGAGATGTCGTTCTGAGGCGTGGCTCGTTACCCGATAAACTCCAGCATTGACAGGAAAGGCCTATGTCATCTCTAAAGCTTTCTGATTCCGCCTTTGGCTCGGTAGGACTCACGATAACCGAGAACATTGATCTGGCAGCACTGTCGGCGACGCTGACCACGCTGCTGCGCCGGACCTACCAGGTCGATAGTCTGGACGTGTCCAGCGTCACTGTAGAGGGGCTGCCGAACTTTGACCCGCAGCAGGGTACCGGCGGGCTTACGGCGCTGGGCGTGGGCGCCGTTGGCAGCAGTATCACCGTCGGTGCGTTCAACGTCTTTTCCTACGGTACTGCACCGGGCGAGCCGCGTTCCTTCGCCGGCTTTGAAACGCTGTTCCTGACGCCCCAGACCATTGCCGATGTTACCGACTTCACGCCCTCCTTCTTCATATTCGACGGGGAGATCAGCGACTCGTTCGAGACTTCCCTGAGCTTCGATGATGCCTTGCGCAGCTTCGATTTTTCAGCCCTGGGGGAGGGGCCGCTGGAGGTCTACCTCGAC
>NZ_JAVKCQ010000057.1:0-27446 GCF_040222615.1 Haliea sp. | reverse complement strand
GCTCCTCTCCCAGCGCTGCGCGGCGGCGGTTTTCAATTGCCAGGGCCTTGCGCTCCTGCTCTTCCCGCATGGCTACCCTGGCCTGTTCGTTGAGCGGCAGGGACTTGATGGAGCGGGCTTCGTCTGCCAGCCCGACCTGTTCTTCCAGGTACACGAACTCGGGGTTATTGATACTGCGGTCCCTGAACATCTCGGTGATCTCGGGTATGACTGACGCGACGTCGTCATAGCGGCGGTGCCGCACGGGATTGATCTGGTCCCAGTTGAGGGCGTGATCCAGCGCGCTCTCGCCGATCTGTTCGGGGTCGAACAGGGACGGGAAGCTGACATCCGGCACCACGCCACGGTGCTGGGTACTGTCCCCGGATATCCGGTAGAACTTGGACTCCGTCAGTTTCAGCTGGCCCTCGGTCAGGGGGACCATGGTTTGCACGGTGCCCTTGCCGAAGGAGCGGTCACCGACAATAATGCCGCGCTGGTAATCCTGGATCGCGCCGGCAAAAATCTCCGAGGCGGAGGCGCTGAGCCGGTTGATAAGCACGACCAGCGGGCCATCGTAGTAGGGTGTGCGCACGCGCTTGCCGTCGCGCCAGACCCGACGGGAGGAATGCCGGATCTGCACCGTCGGCCCGTATTCGATAAACAGTCCGGTCAGCTCGTTGGCTTCCTGCAGGGACCCGCCTCCATTGTGACGCAGGTCGATGACAATACCGTCCACCCCATCTTCCTGCAGCTCGCCCAGCAGTTTGCGCACGTCGCGTGTGGTGCTCTTGTACTCCTCTTCACCGCGGCGCATGGCGTCAAAATCGATGTAGAAGGCGGGGATATCGATCACCCCGATCTTCATCATGGTGTCGCCGGCGGGGACCTCCAGAATTTCCTTCTGTGCCGATTGCTCCTCGAGCTTGACCTGGTTGCGGACGATGGTGATTTCCTTGCGGATATCAGCCGTAGGCGACTTGGCGGGAATAACCTGCAAGCGCACGGTCGAATCCTTCGGACCCCGTATCAGCTCCACCACCTCGTCCAGACGCCAGCCGATCACATCCTCGAAGTCGCCGTCCTCACCCTGGGCAACGCCGATAATCCGGTCCGAGGGGCGCAGCTCCCCCTGCTTGTCCGCGGGGCCAGCCGCGACCAGCCGCGCCACCTTGGTATACTCGTCCTCGATCTGCAGCACCGCGCCAATACCCTCCAGCGACAGGCTCATGTTGATGTTGAAGTTCTCGGACCGGCGCGGCGAGAGGTAGTTGGTGTGGGGATCGTAGAGCTCGGTCAGGGCGTTGGCGTAGATCTCGAACACGTCCTCGTGATTGTATTGCTTGACCCGCTTCAGCTGGTTGCGATAACGCTTGGCGAGAGTGGGTACAATCTCCGCTTCATCTTTTTCCGCCAAACGCAGGCTCAGCACCTGGTTCTTCAGGTGGCGGCGCCAGCGATCATCGAGCTCGGCAGTGTCGGCCGCCCAGGGGCGGGCCTCACCGTCCAGGAAATAATCCTCTTCGATGGCGAAGTCCATCGCCGCCACCGTGGCTTCGAGATTGTCCACGATAGACGACAGGCGCTGCTCCAGACGTTGCTGGAAGCGGTTGAAAATGGCAAAGCCCGCTTCCAGGCTGCCCGCATGCAATTCTTCATCCATGCTCCGCCGATAGCGCTCGAACTCCGCCAGGTCGGTGGAGGTGAAGAACATCTTGCCGGCATCCAGGCTTTCAATGTAGTTGTCCAGATGCATGGAAGAGAGTTGATCGTCGTAGGTGAGCTTGGCGTAGTGGCGCTGCTCCAGTTGCTCCACAAGCTCAACGATGGTTTCCCGCTGACTGTCGGTGTAACCAATGGAACTGAAAGCCGGGAGGGAAACCGTCGACAGTGCCAGCGCCGCCAGCAAAGTGCCTAAGGTGACGGGCAGCCAGCCGGGACGGGTGACTGAGCGTACTATGGCTGTGGTCAAGGATTTTACCTCCGCTGTTTCGATGCTCAAGTGTAACGCGCCGTCGCCGGCCGTCCAACAACTGTCGGCAAGCAACGCTGGCCGATTTTGACCCCGCCCCCGGCGTTACGTTCCCGCCGGGCCACTGACAGCGGTCTGCGGTAGTGTACTATGCCGAGATTACGCCGGGGAAAGCGAATGTACACAGCATGATGGCCATAGAGCTCACCAACTCTCTGATTTTCTGGGGCGCAGTACTGGCGCTACTGTGCGTGATTGCGAGCGGGCTGTCGCGGCGAGTGGGCGCGCCGGTACTGCTGATCTTTCTGGTGCTGGGGATGCTGGCGGGGGAAGAGGGCGTCGGCGGTATCCGCTTCAACGACTTCGGCCAGGCCTTCCTGTTCGGCAGCCTGGCGCTGGCCATGATCATTTTCGACGGCGGCCAGGGAGCGCGCAGGGACACCTTCCGGGTCAGCCTTGGCCCGGCCCTGTCTCTGGCCTCGGTGGGCGTGGTCGTCACCGCGGGGATCACCGGCCTCGCGACAAAGTTCGTCCTCGGGTTCCCCTGGCTCGAGGCCATGCTCATCGGCGCCATAGTCGGCTCCACAGACGCCGCCGCGGTTTTTGGCCTGCTGCGCTCGGCGGGACTGCGCTTGAAGGAGCGTACCAGTGCGACACTGGAGATCGAGTCCGGCAGCAACGACCCAATGGCGATCTTTCTGACGATTACCCTGGTGGAGCTGCTGGTACTGCGGCCGGAGAATCCCGGCTTCGAGATTCTCGGCGCATTCGCGGAGCAGATGGGCTTGGGGGTCGCAATCGGTTTTACCGGGGGCTACGTGCTGGTCCAACTGCTCAAGCGCCTGCCACTGCCCGTGTCCATGTATCCGCTGCTGGCGCTGGCTGGCGGCATGAGCGTTTTCGGCATTACCAATCTCTGGGGTGGCAGCGGCTTTCTGGCGATTTACCTGGTGGGCATCCTGGTCGGCAACGCCTCCCTGCCGCACGCCAAGGATATCCGTCGCTTTCACGATGGCATAGCCTGGCTGGCCCAGATCGGCATGTTCCTGATGCTGGGCCTGCTGGTCACTCCCAGCAGCCTGATACCCCTGGTCCTGCCCGCCCTGGTGATAGCGCTCGCGCTGATACTGGTCGCGCGACCGGTAGCGGTGCTGCTCGCCCTGCTGCCGTTTCACTTCCCCTGGCGTGAGCAGGTGTTCATCAGCTGGTGTGGACTGCGCGGAGCGGTGCCGATCATCCTGGCCCTGTTCCCGTCCCTGGCCGGGCTGGAGCTGGCAGAGACCTTCTTTGAACTGGCCTTTTTCGTGGTCCTGGTGTCGCTGGTACTACAGGGGTGGACTATCGCGCCCATCGCCCGCTGGCTGCGTATCGAGGTACCCCCGGTACTGGAAGAACCAGAGCACCTGGTGCTGAAGATACCCGATGACCAGGAAAAGGAACTGCTGGTGTACCAGGCAGTGGGGGGCAGCCCCGCAATTGGCATGTCGGTGGCGCGCCTGCCCCTGTCCGGCGGCGCCCAGCTGGTGGGACTGGTGCGCCATGGGGTGCTGCTGGAAGAGTGGCAGCAGCAGGCCATTCAGGACGACGATCACGTCATGGTGCTGGGCACCGATGGCGGAACCCCGGCACTGGCGCGCCTGTTCACCCCGGCCGCGAGCCGCACCGACCGCGAACGCGAAGTCGCCGAATTCTTCGGCAGTTTCGTGCTCAAGCCCGATGCCCGACTGGCGGACCTGTCGCAGATGTATGGCTTCGAGGTCCCGCAACCATTGCGCGCGCTGACCGTGGGCGAGTTTATCAACCGCCAGTTCCACCAGAAGCCGGTGGTGGGTGACCGGGTGGCCCTGGGGCACGTCCAGTTTGTGGTGAAGAAACTGGAGGGCGACCGCATCGCTATCATCGGCTTGAAAATCGGCTAGGCAAGGGCGAGGGCAAGGCTGGTGCGCGCCCGCAGTCCATATGCAATAGTTTGCAAGTCTTGCGGGGCAAGCTGCGTTGCGCAGCGTCGCAATGCAGTCAGTCCGCCAGCGAGCCATCCCGCACGAACAACATATCCATGACGATTTCCGGCCGCCAGGTTTTGAGCGCGGTCTCACTGCGATACCGAATCGCGTCCAGATCGGCGACTGATGCCAGACGAAAGTTCTCTCCGACCACTACGTGCACCAGTAGGTAGGTATTGCGGCCGCGCTTGGTAACGCGCACTTCGACCCGGTCGGTCTCCACATCGGCCAGGCTCTCCAGCAGCTGCTGTTCAATATCGCTGACCAGCGGTTCGGGCGGCGCCATCCACAAAATTTCCCGCAGGCTGTCGCGCAGGATCCCCAGGGGAACGGGCAGGGCGACCGTGACGATGGCGATCAGCAGCAGGGGGTCGACCACCGGGGCGTAGTGCGCCCAGCTTGAGCCTTCCAGCAGCCATGCAAACAGGAATCCGGCGAAAACCGCGGCGCTGAGCAGGCCATCGACCAGCCAGGTACGGGACTCCACGGTAACCAGGTCGGAGCGGGTCTGGCGCCCGGCACGTGCCATCAGCCAGGCCACCAGCAAGCAGCCGATCGTGGCGGCGGCGCCGTAGACCGTGGCCAGACCGTACTCCGCGGGATTGCCGCCCAGCATCAGCCTTTTTACGGCCTCAACGCAGGCCCAGGTGCAGGCCACCAGAATAAACAGCGCCTTGAACAGATTCAGTGCGGGTTCCATCGAGGTATAGCCGAAATGGAACCGGTCGTCGTCGGGCCGCTCGGCCAGGCGCGCAACCTTGAGCGTCAACAGCGCGACGCAAAACGCGATCAAGGAATAAATCCCGTCAAACAGGATCGCATCCGAGCGCGTGAGCAAGGCAAAGGTCAGCGCCAGCGCGATAAATCCCAGGGAACCGAACAACGCCCAGCGCAGGGCGCGCTGTTCACTGTGTACATGAAGTTTGTGGCTCATGAGCTAAGTCCGCCATTGCCGCAGGGAACAGGGTGGCGAGCATCATGACCGTCAGGCTTGCGGCGGGCAAGAGGCGGGCGCTGAAGACGCAAGGCGACAGGGGCCATCGGGCCGGTGCGGGCATGCAGCGAGGAGGCTGTGCATAACTGTGTGCCCAAATCCTTTATTTAACATAATATATATTATGCGCATATGTGGATTCTTGTCAGAGTGGGGATGGCCGACTAATCTCCTTTCGGTTGATGCGCGTCAACGCCGCGATCTCCCGTCCGGCCTAGAATGGCAGAAGAGAATATCCCGGTAGCCGACGGGCTGCTCCAGCTGCGATGCACCAGGAGAAAACCGACATGCGAGCCAAGTGGATAGATCACGGCAGATCCGCACAGGGTCGGTGCACTCCGGAAAAAGGACGGCTGGGCACCCGAACCGCCCGTCGCTGGGATATATGGGCACAGCAGGCGGCTGCGGGACAGGTGCCGTGCTTTGCGACAGAACTGCGTTTCAACTGTGACGAGCTGGAGTGCCCCTGGCGGGACGAGTGCCAGCTCCTGCGGGCGGAATGGCGCCGCTAGCATGACCTTTTCTTTCCCCGAGCGTTTTGTCAGCGCCATGACCCGGGACACCCTGGCTCTGGTTCTGGCCGGTGGCCGAGGCACCCGGCTGGGCGGCCTGACGACGGAGCGTGCGAAGCCCGCGGTGCCGTTCGGCGGCAACATGCGCATCATTGATTTTGCGCTGTCGAACTGCGTGAATTCCGGTATACGACGGATCGGGGTGCTCACCCAGTACAAGGCCCATTCCCTGATTCGTCATCTGAGCCTGGGCTGGGGTTTTATGCGTGGGGAACTGGGGGAGTTTGTGGAGGTTCTGCCCGCCCAGCAGCGCACCAATGAAGGCTGGTACAACGGGACAGCCGATGCGGTATTCCAGAACGTCGATATTATTCGCGCCCACGACCCCCGGTTCGTGCTCATCCTGGGCGGCGACCATATTTACAAGATGGACTACGGTGCCCTCCTCGCCACCCATGTCGAGAACCACGCCGATGTCACGGTCGGCTGCATGGAGGTGCCGCTGGCTGAGGCAACCGCGTTCGGCATCATGGAAATCGAGCCAGACGGTCGGGTGTGCGGCTTCGCGGAAAAGCCGGCGTTGCCCCAGCCCATCCCTGAGCAACCCGGATACGCACTGGCGTCCATGGGCATTTACGTCTTTACCGCGGACTACCTGATTGAACGCCTGCTGCAGGACAGCCAGGAGCCGGAATCCGAGCATGACTTCGGCAAGGACATCCTGCCGCGTGCGGTCCAGCGGGACCGTGTCTATGCCGCCCCATTCCGCAATCAGAACGGAACCCGGGCCTACTGGCGCGACGTCGGGACACTGGACAGCTACTGGGCCGCAAACATGGAGCTGATCGGCGTGGTGCCGGAACTGGACCTGTTCGACACCCAGTGGCCCATACGCACACACCAGATCCAGGCGCCACCGGCGAAGTTCGTATTTGACGACGATGACCGTCGCGGCATGGCCGTGGATTCAATGATCGCCAGCGGGTGTATCGTTTCCGGCGCTCTTGTTCGGCATTCCGTGCTTTTCTCCAACGTCCGGGTGGAAGAGTCTTCCCGGGTTACCGACTCCGTCATCCTGCCGAGGGTGGTGATCGGCCCGAATTGCCAGATCCACAAAACCGTCATCGAGACCGGCTGCGCGCTGCCGGCAGGCACCGTTGTCGGGGTTGACGTGGAGCAGGACAGGCGCCGTTTCGAGGTCTCTCCCGGGGGTGTTGTCCTGGTAACGCCTGAAATGCTGCAACAGAGCCTCGATTATATCCGCTAGGGCCCGGCGCCAGGCTGCGCCATACCGCGGTTGTGTAAAACCAGCCCAGACCGGCTATGATGCACGCTGTATACCACCCTCTCCGACCCCAAGGACATTGTATGAAAATCGGTATCCTGTCACGCAACCGCAGGCTCTATTCCACCCGACGCCTGGTGGAAGCGGCAACCGCGCGGGGGCACGAAGTACGGGTTATCGATGTACTCAAGTGCTACATGAATATCACCGCCAACGATCCTACAGTGACATACCAGCACTCGGCGGAACGGGTCGAGGCCCTGGATTTCGATGCAGTCATACCCCGTATCGGCGCCAGCATCACCTCCTACGGTTGCGCCGTACTGCGGCAGTTCGAGGTGGGCCATGTGTACTCACTGAATGAGTCCATAGCCATCACCCGCTCCCGTGACAAGTTGCGGGCACACCAGTTGCTTGCCCGGCGTGGCATCGGTCAACCGGTCACCAGTTACGCTCACTCCGCCCGCGCCACCGACAAGCTGATCGAGTCCGTCGGCGGCGCGCCGCTGATTCTCAAACTGACCGAAAGCACCCATGGCAACGGCGTGCTGCTGGCAGAGACCAAGAAAGCCGCCGAAGCGCTGATCAATGCCTTTCGCGGCATTGGTTCCGATTTCCTGGTGCAGGAGTTCATCAAGGAAGCGGGCGGGTCCGACATTCGCTGTTTCGTAGTGGGAGAAAAAGTGATTGCGGCCATGCAGCGCAAAGCGGTGAAGGGCGAGTACCGCTCCAACCTGCACCGGGGCGGCAGCGCCGAGGTGATCAAGCTGCACCCCGAAGAGCGCAGGCTGGCGCTGAAGGCGGCGCGGGTCATGGGTCTGGACCTGGCCGGGGTGGACATCCTGCGCTCTGCGCACGGGCCACTGGTCATTGAGGTGAATTCCTCCCCGGGTCTGGAGGGCATCGAAGGTGCCACCGGCATCGATATCGCCAGCAAGATCATTGAATACATTGAGAAGGATTCCCAGGCCGGACCCAACAAGCCGACCGGAAAGGGCTGAGCGTCCGGGCTCTCAGGGTTTCGGGCCACCCCGCGGCTGGTACTTCGGCAGCCGTAAATCGAACAGGATCGCGGCGCTTCGCAGGGCAAAGGCGGCGGCCACTGCTATCGGCAAGGCCGCTTCCTGGGACCAGCCCAGGCTGGCAAGGGCCACATAGCTGACCGCGCCCAGAGCAGCGGCGGTGACATAAATGTCGGGTTCCAGCAGTACCGGAGGCCGGCCCAGCAAGCCGTCCCTGATCAACGAGCCAAAGGTGGCGGTCATCATGCCCATGCCAATCGCGACCAGCAGCGGTGCATCCCAGGCCAGCGCTTTCTGGGTGCCGAGCACGCTGAACAGGGCCAATCCCAATGCGTCCGCCCACAGCAAAAGCTTGCGTAGCGACTCGAAAAAGTGGGCCAGGAACCAGGTGGCGATACTGGCGCCGATGCAGACCCACAGGTAGGCGGTGTTCCCGATCCAGAAGACTTCGCCAGTCTGCAGCAACAGGTCGCGCACGGTACCGCCGCCGATGCCGGTAATGGTGGCGAACAGTACGAAGCCCAGAATATCGAGTCTTTTTTCCGCCGCCGCCAACGCGCCGCTGATGGCAAAGACGGCGATTCCCAGCAGATCCAGGGTGTAGATGACGGTGTCAGCGCTCATGTCGCTTGCTTGCTCCGGTTCAGGTGGGGCGGTGCAGTATGCGTGTTATGATCCACCGGACTATGGCCGAACTGGATTGGCATGCAGATGCACAGCAACCCCTGGTACCTTACCTCGCTGGGCGTGATCGCGGTACTGCTATTGGTGGCGGTACTGGCCTGGCTGACGGCTGAGCCAGAGCCCGCTCCCTGCGCGGATGTCGACCGCGACGTAGGTGCCGCGGTACTGGCGGATGAAAATGACCAGGACGCTCTCGTCAATCGCGCCATACTGATGCGGGGCAAATGTGAACCTGAAGAATAGCCCCGCAGTCCTGGTGGTCCTGCTGCTCCTGCGGGGCGCAGTCGCCTCGGCAGACGACACGGTGGAGAGAGCCCAGGAAATCCTGGCCCAGCGCTGTGTGGTGTGCCACGCCTGCTATGACGCTCCGTGTCAGCTCAAGCTGGAAGCGCATGAGGGGCTGACGCGCGGGGCCAACAAGACGCTGGTCTATGATTCCACCCGGCTGCTCGCCGGAGACCTTACCCGCCTGTTCGACGACGCCCACAGTCCCGAGGAATGGCGCGAGAAGGGCTTTTTCCCGGTGCTGGATAGCGAGCGCCCGGACCGGGGCGTGCTGCGGCAAATGCTGGAGCTGAAGCGGGCCAACCCCCTGCCCGCCACCGGCGCCCTGCCCCGCGGGTTTGATTTCGACCTGCACCGCGAGCAGCAGTGCCCGAAGCCGGGAGAGTTCGGGGATTTTGCCCGCGAGTATCCGCTGTGGGGCATGCCCTACGGCCTGCCGGGGCTGCACGCGGATGAACATGAGATCCTCACCCGCTGGCTCGATGCGGGCGCCCCGCCACCGCCGACCGAACCGCTGCCCGGGGCGCTGGCCGACGAAATCGTCGCCTGGGAGCGCTTCCTCAACGCCCCCGGAAACAAATCGCGGTTGATGGCGCGCTATATCTACGAACACCTGTTCCTGGCCACCCTCTATCTGGTCGATGGCGACAACCCGCATTGGTTCCGGCTGGTCCGCGCCGGCACCCCGCCCGGCCAGCCCATCGAAGTGATTGCCACCCGGCGCCCTTTTGACGACCCCGGCCGCAGAGACTTTTACTACCGTTTACAGCGCATGCCCATCGTGGTCGCGACCAAGAGCCACCAACCCTATCGCTTTGATCGCGCGCGGCGCGACTGGTACCAACAGCTTTTCCTGCAACCGGAGTACGAGGTTAACGCCCTCCCCGGCTACGATACCGACACCGCCGGCAACCCGTTTGTCAGTTTCGCCAGCATTCCGGTACGCGCTCGCTACCGTTTCCTGCTGGAAGATGCCGAGTTCACGATCATGAACTTCATCAAGGGGCCCGTATGCCGCGGGCAGATCGCCCTGAACGTGATCGAAGACAGGTTCTGGGTCATGTTCATGGATCCCGACGCTCTGGACCCCGAGCTGGACGGTCCCTTCCTGGAACGGGAAAGCCATAACCTGCGCCTGCCATCCGCTTCCACCGGCAGTGTCATTGACCTGCTCGACTGGCACCGCTACGCCCGCGCCCACAAGCGCTACATGCAGGCCAAGGACAAGCATCTGCAGCGACAGTATGACCAGCAGGGGCGCAAACCGGGGCTGGAGCTTGTCTGGGACGGCGATGGCAGCAACCCGAATGCGGCGCTCACCATCTTCCGTCACGTCGACACAGCTTCAGTGGTCAAGGGCTTTGTCGGCGACATTCCGAAGACGGCCTGGGTCATAACCTACTCCCTGCTGGAGCGAATCCACTACTTGTTGGTGGCAAATTTTGACGTCTTTGGCGCTGTCTCGCATCAACTGGAATCGCGCCTGTACATGGACTTCCTGCGCATGGAGGGCGAGCTCAACCTGCTGCTGTTCCTGCCCGCGGATGAGCGCCGGAGACTGTGGAAATTCTGGTACCGGGATGCTCCGGATGCGGTGCGCAAGCACCAGTTCATCCGCAGCGAAGCCATAGAGCTTGAGTCGCCGCTCGACTACCAGAGCGATGACCCCAAGACAGAGTTCCTGGGCTGGATGCGACAGCGCATTCACGGCGCCGGTGCCCCGCAGTTTGACTATCGCCGCAGCGCCAGTCCCGACATGGCCGCCGCCTTTGACCGGCTGGTCGCAGCCCGCGGCGCGCACAACCGGTTCCTGCCTGCGGTCAGCTTTGTCAATGTTATCGGCGGCAAGCGGGACGAGGCCTACACCCTGCTCCACGATGCCGGCTACAGTAATATTGCCCAGCTGTTCCGCGAGGAGGAGCGACGCTTGCCGGATGAGGACGCGGTGACAGTGGTGGCGGGCATCCTCGGGTCACATCCCAACCAGTTCTTCCAGATCCACGAAAAGCAGGTGCCGCTGTTTGTCGAGGATGTTCTCCGCCTGGGCTCGGAGGAGGACATGGCGCTCCTGCGCTATCGCTATGGCGTGCGACGCAATTCCCCCTGGTTCTGGACGGTCAGCGACCGCTTTCACGACCTGCAGCAGCGCCAGGACCCGCTGGCCGCCGGCGTCCTGGATTACAACCGCTACCACGGCTATTGAGTCAGGCGTGGCGGGCGAAAAGGTGCCTGCTCAGATGTGGGGGCCGCGATCATGCTGCCAGATTTTCAGCAGCCCGCGCTCGATGGCGCCCTCGGCGGCCATGCCCAGCTTTTCCTGCCAGTGCTTCTTCTGCACGTACTTGACCTCGAACACATCGCGTTCCCGCAGTTGCTCCTGAATGAAGGCATCGCTGGTCTGCAGGGCGTCGACCAGGCCGACGTCCAGCGCATCGCGGCCGTACCAGATTTCGCCGGTGGCGACCCTGTCGATGTCCAGGGCGGGCCGGTTCTCTGCCACGAAAGCCTTGAACAGCCCGTGGGTGGTTTCCAGATCCTCGATGAATTTCTCTCGTCCCTTGTCGGTATTTTCGCCAAACAGGGTCAGGGTGCGTTTGTATTCACCGGCGGTCATCAGCTCGAAATCGATGTCGTGCTTCTTCAGCAGGCGATGAAAGTTGGGTAGCTGCGCCAGCACACCGATGGAGCCCAGCACCGCGAACGGGGCGGCGATGATGCGCTGGCCGACGCAGGCCATCATGTAGCCGCCGCTGGCCGCCACCTTGTCCACAGCCACGGTGAGCCGGGCGCCGGCGTCGGTGATGCGCTTGAGCTGGCTGGCAGCGAGGCCATAGCCATGTACCAGTCCACCGGGACTTTCCAGTCGCAGCAGGATCTCGTCGCCCTCGCCCACCTGCGGCAATACGGCGGAGATTTCCTCGCGCAACTGATCTGTGGCACCCGCTCTTAGATCTCCATCAAAATTCAATACAAACAATCTATTACGATCACTTTCTGATGTATTTTCTTGATTCTTTGCGCGCCGTTTCGAAGCCTTTGCGGCGGCCTTTTCAGCCTTGTGCCGCGCCTTCAGCTCCGCTTTGTGGACTTCGGGCTCGACGATCGCCGCGCGCAGGGCATCGCCGATCTGCTCGTAGCGGTCATTGAGTTTACAGATCTCGATATGACCTCTGGGTTGCCCCTTGTGCCGCTGGCCAAGCGCGACAACGCCGCCAACAACCAGCAGGATGGCAGCAACAACAGTGACTGCCCGGGCGAGAAAAAGCCCATACTCGTAAAGATATTCCAAGAATCTACTCCTGTATCAATTCGCTGATGTAATGGCGGATGAGTTGCCCCGCGATCGATGTGGGGGGCGGCACCTGCGGCAGCTCACTGTAGTGATACCAGCCGGCATCGGCAATCTCGCCGGGCTCGCAGACTATCCTGCCGCCGGCGTACTCGGCGAAGAAGCCCAGCATCAGCTGGCTGGGGAACGGCCAGGACTGGGAGCCGAAGTAGCGCAATTCGCCCACCTCCACCCCGACTTCTTCCCGCACCTCGCGCCGCAGGGTGTCCTCGGCGCTCTCACCGGCCTCAATGAAGCCCGCGAGGGTGCTGTACATGTTGCCCGGGAAGTTTGCATTGCGCGCCAGCAGCAGTTCCTCGCCGCGAGTGACCAGGACAATGACACAGGGGTTGATGCGCGGATAATTTACTGTGGCGCAGGGTTCGCAGCGCATCGCCCGCTCCACCAGGTCGACCGCCATTGCGCTGCCGCAGCGACCGCAGAACTGGTGGTCACGCTCCCAGGCCAGCAATTGCGAGGCCCGGCCAGCGAGGGCAAAGAGCCCGTCCTCCACCCGCCCCAGCAGCTGGTACAGGTTGCCGCGGACAAAGCGCATGGGGTCCGGTTCGATGCCGGCATCAATCTCGACGGCAAAACAGGGACGGCCGTGCCAGTAGCCGAGAAACTGCTCCCGCACTACCATCCAGCCCATGGCCTGGAGTTCCACCCGTTGCAGCAGGGGGTCGCGGGCAGTCATGTCGGTCACCAGCTGGCCGCGCTGGAACACCAGGTGCAGGGCATCTTCGGCAGCTGCCGGCGGCCGGTTGTCTGGTTGAAAACTCATGTGCCCACTACCTCCCTCCAGAGGACCCGGCCGCCACTGGCGCGAGCGATGGCTTCCAGCTGTGCCTCGTGCGCCGCCAGGTCCTCCGCGCCCGCCCTGGGAACTGCCAGCGCGGGGCGCTGGGCAGGCAGGCGGCGGATACCTTCACTGCGGCCGCTGCCCTCGCCCTCGCCCGGGCCGTGGTCCGCCAGCTGGAATGCCGTCTGGCCACCCGTCATCGCCAGGTAGACATCCGCCAGGATCTCCGCATCCAGCAAGGCGCCGTGCAGGTCGCGCTGGGAATTGTCCACGGTATAGCGGTTGCACAGCGCGTCCAGGTTGTTGCGCTGCCCCGGGTGGCGGGCACGGGCCATGACCAGGGTGTCGGTTACGCTGCAGATCGACTGCAACCCCGAGTGGCCGTCGTCCAGCCGCTTCAGCTCGGCATCAAGAAAACCAATATCGAACGGGGCGTTGTGGATAACCAGCTCGGCTCCGCGCACGAACTCCAGGAAATCAGCGGCTACCTGGGCAAACAGGGGCTTGTCGTCGAGAAACTCGTTGGTCAGGCCGTGTACTTCAATCGCGCCCTGGTCCACCTCCCGCTGTGGGTTGATGTAGCGGTGAAAGTGGTTGCCGGTCAGGCGCCGGTTCACCAGCTCGACACAGCCGATTTCAATGATCCGGTGCCCCTGGTTGACCTCCAGGCCGGTGGTTTCGGTATCCAGTACAATCAGTCTCACATGTCTTCCTCGTTGTGCTTCTGCCAGCGCCGCCGGAGGGCGTGGCGGTTCTGCGGTGCGTCAGTGCTCCGGACTGGCGCGCCGGGCGCGTTCGGCAAGAACTCCCAGCGCGTTCACGCGGCGTGGTCACCCTGGCGGGGGGTCGGCGCCGCACTCGGCACCCCGAGCCCGATCAGGCGGGCGCTGCGCCGAGCCCGCAGCACCGGCCTGGCGGTCCCTCCAACCTGCTTGATGGCGTGTATGAGGTAGACGTCGCCCACAGGCAGTCGATGCCGCTCGCTCCAGCCGTTGGCTGCCGCGGCGTAACCCCCCAGGCGCCCTTCGCCCAGCACTGGCAGCGGACACAGGTGGCGAGCGGATTCGGTTTCACAACCCAGCAGGCGCAGCCAGTCCAGCAGACGGGCACAGCCTACCGGTTGGTGGCGCTGCCAGAGGGGGTTGCCACACAGCCCGCGCAGCCGGTGCGACGCCCCCAGGACACCCCAGGGATTGAAGCCGATCAACAACAGCTGGCCGTGAGGGGTCAGTACCCGCTGCAACTCACGGAGCACCTGGTGTGGCTGCGCAGTGAAGTCCAGACAGTGATGGGCAATGGCCACATCGATACTGTCGCTTTCCAGCGGTAACTCAGCGTGCTCCGAGACGACTGTCACTGCATGCCCGGGCTGCGGAGCGGCGTAGGCACGATGCCTGATTCTACTGTTGTCGAACAGCGGTTGCTGGCGGGTAAGGCCGACCTGCAACAGATGGTAGCCGAAGGCGGTCTCCAGGATGGGTTCCAGAGCCGCCGCAACGGAACGCTGGACAGCCCGCCCCACCGAGGTCGCATACCAGCATTCCAGATCGGTCAAAATGTCGCTACACTCCTGCATTGTCTCCAGTGGCCGGGGACCGGCACGTCGATGACCCAAACGGGCATGTTACTGCATTTGAGGGGGTTTGGAACGTCACCCATGCTGGCAATTGAACCGATAGCTGCATTCAGCGACAACTACATCTGGCTCCTGCGCGAGCACAGCGGCCGACGTTGCTTTGTGGTTGATCCCGGGGATGCGACACCCGTGCTGGCGGTGCTGGAAAGCGACGGCCTCGACCTGGTGGGAGTGCTCATCACCCACCATCATTTCGACCATGTCGGCGGCCTGCCCGAACTCATTGCCCACAGTGACCCGGTCGTCTATGGCCCCGACAACCCCGCCATCAGCGGCATCAGCCACCCGCTGCAAGCGGGGTCCAGCGTCGATGTGCTGGGGCACGAATTCACTGTCCTCGCGGTGCCCGGGCATACTCTCGACCACATTGCCTTCTTTTGCCCCGGTGGCGATGGCGAGCCTCCCCTGCTGTTCTGCGGTGACACCCTGTTCGCCGGCGGCTGTGGCCGCATGTTCGAGGGCACCGCCCCGGTCATGCAGGCCTCCCTGGCCGCGCTGGCCGCGCTGCCCGGCAACACCCGGGTGTACTGTGCCCACGAGTATACCCAGGCCAACCTGCGCTTCGCGCAGGCGGTCGAGCCCGACAATGGAGAGCTCGCCCGGCGGGCAGCAGCGGCGGCGGGCACGCGCCAGCGCGGTGAACCGACGGTGCCGTCGGAGATCGGGCTCGAGCGGGCTACCAATCCGTTCCTGCGCTGCGAGGAACCGGCTCTGGTGGCTGCCCTGAAGCGGCAGGGAAAGTGGCAGGGTGAAAAGCCGGAAGAGGTCTTCGCAGCGCTTCGAGCGTGGAAGGACGACTTTTGATTAAATTGATAAAAAATATAAGCTTGCGGCAATATGTTGTAGTGCTTTCTGCTCTACTGTCGCTAGCTGGATGCCAGGCGCTGACCACCGGGGACGGCAGCGGTGAGCGCCGGGACGCCGAGCTTGCAAGCCGGGCGCAGCAACAGGCGAGCAACGAGCCGCTCGCCGGGCAGGCCGGGCAACTGCATTCCGACGACCTCTGGGAGCGCCTCCGCCAGGGCATGGAGTGGGAACTGCCGGACAACGGCCAGGTCCGCATAGGCAGGGAATATTACCTGGGACAACACGGTTACTTCGAGACTGTCGCGGAGCGCGGTGCCCTGTATCTGCACCACATCGTTGAGGAAATTGAGCGCCGCGACATGCCGCTGGAGCTGGCTCTGCTGCCCTTTGTCGAAAGCACCCTCGATCCCTTCGCCCTCTCTTCACAGAAGGCCATGGGCCTGTGGCAAATCATGCCGGCGACTGGCCGCAATCTGGGTATCGAGAGTGACTGGTGGTACGACGGCCGTCGCGACCTGCGGGAATCGACGGCTGCAGCGCTGGACTACCTGCAATACCTGCACGACACTCTGGATGGGGACTGGCTGCTCGCCATTGCCGCCTATAACAGCGGCGAGGGCCGGGTCGGCCGCGCAGTTTCCGCCAACCGCGCAAGCGGCCGCGACACGGATTTCTGGTCCCTGCCGTTGCCCGCGGAAACCCGCAAGCACGTACGCCGGCTGCTGGCGCTGAGCAGCCTGGTTGCAGAGCCGGACGCCTGGGAGCTGTCGCTGCCGCCGCTAACCAATGCGCCGGCTTTCGTACCCGTGCCCACCGGTGGCCAGATTGACCTCGCGCGGGCAGCGGAACTCGCCGACGTGGAGCTGGCCACACTGCAGGCGCTGAACCCCGGCCATCTGCGCTGGGCCACCTCACCCGAGGCCGATGAACTGCTGGTGCCCCGCGAGCAGGCGGAACTGTTCCAGCAGCGTGTCGCCGCACTCAGCCCCGAGGAGCGGCTTACGTGGCAGCACTATCGAGTCCAGCGAGGGGACTCCTTGCTGCAGATAGCCCAGGCATTCGGTACCCGGGTCGACGTCCTGCGCCAGGCCAATGGGATCAAGGGCAGTCTTGTCCGCGAGGGCGTGATCCTGATGGTTCCCCGGGACCACGACCCCGCCGCCGCAGCGTCAGGCGGCGCCTCGCCAGGGCTGGAAGCGCGCGACTACAAGGTTCGCCGCGGCGACTCACTCTACCGTATTGCCGGGCGTTTCAAGGTCAAGGTCGCGGACCTGATCGCCTGGAACTCACTCAGTCCCACCGGCAACATCCATCCCGGACAGCAGCTCACCGTGTATGTCCGCGGCGGCTGATTCCGCCAGCCAGGCTATCTGCGATACGCCCTTCGGACGCTTCCAGCTGCAGCGCTATCCAGCCCGCAAGCAAGAGCTGTTGCGAGCGTGGAGCGGCGCTGACGCCCTGCTGCTGGAAACGCTTGCCACGGCGCCGCTGCCAGACTCCGTTCTCGTTATCAATGATGATTTCGGCGCCCTCTCCCTCCCTCTCGCCAGCGCCGGCGCAGCCTGCACCCTGTGGACGGATTCCGCCCTCGCCCTGCAGGCAGTCAGGGACAACGCCGTGGCGAACGGCAGTCCGCTGCCGGAGGTCGTCTGGAGCACGGACCTGCCGTCCCCGGGTGCTGCTCTGGTCGTGTTGCGTATCCCGAAACAGAAGGCCCTGCTGGAATACCAGCTTGCCCAGCTCGCGCAACTGCTGCCGCCTGGCGCATTGCTGCTGGCGGCGGGGATGGACAAACACCTGCCGGCCGGAATCGATGAGCTGATCAACCACCATTTCGGGCCCTGTGAGCGACAGCGCGGGCGCCACAAGGCGCACCTGTGGCGAGCACACCGCGGCGGCGGCCTGACAACGGCCCCGCCGGAGCCCTATAGCAGCTACTACTGCGAGCCACTGGGTACTGCCCTGCGATCTATGCCCAACGTCTTCAGCCGCCAGGGGCTGGATCTCGGCACGCGTTTCCTGCTTGAACATCTGCCGCAATTGCCGCCGGTCACCAGGGCTGTCGACCTCGCCTGCGGCAATGGCGTCATCGGCCTGGTGGCTCTGCAGCGCGGGCTGGCTGCGGAGCTGTGGTTCTGTGATGAGTCCGCCCAGGCCATCGCCTCCGCCCGGCGCAACCTCGAATCCGTGCTGCCCGGAGATCATGGCATGGCGCACTTTCACCACGGCGATGGCATGCGCGACTGGACTGCTCCCGCCCCCGAGCTGATCCTGTGCAATCCGCCTTTTCACCTCCAGCATACCGTGGACGACTACGCCGGTCGCCGCCTGATCAGCCAGGCGGCGGCAGCCCTGGCGTCCGGCGGCCAGTTGTGCCTGGTAGCCAATCGGCACCTCGACTACCGGGGCGCCCTTGGCCACGGTTTTCGCCAGCTGCGAGTACTGGCCCAGAACCGCAAGTTTCGCGTTTACCTGGCCAGCCGCTAGGGTCGGGTATGACTTGTTGACCGGGGCCGGCATCATTGCCGCTTCCAGCCTGTGCACCCTCCCGGCCCTGGCCCGACGGTTGTTACAGTAGGAGCATAATTCCCAGCAATTAAAGCGGAGCCCCGGCCGTGAAATTCGTTCTCTCCACTTCGTTCAGCACTGTCGCCCACCTTACCCGGATCGCCCCGGTCGCCGACTCCCACGGCTGGGATGCGATGTCCTTTTCCGACCACGTTGTCCACCCGGAGCAGATCAGCCAGCCCTACCCCTACACCGAGGATGGAAGCCGGCGCTGGGCGGCCTTCACTGACTGGCCTGACCCGTGGGTGGTGATCGGCGCCCTGGCCAGCATTACCGAGCGCCTGCGCTTTACCAACAATATCTTTGTGCTGCCCATGCGCAATCCCTTTCTGGTTGCCAAGGCCATCAGTACCGCCGCCATCGTCTCCGACAACCGGGTCACGCCGGCCTTTGGCGTGGGCTGGTCGGCCGATGAGTTTGCCCTGATGCAGCAGGACTTCCGGACCCGGGGCAAACGCACCGACGAAATGCTGGAGATCATGCGCTTGCTCTGGACCGGCGAGATGGTGGAGTACCACGGCGAGTTCTACCAGTTCGAGCGGCTGGAAATGAACCCGGCACCCAGCGAGCGCATCCCGATCTGGATCGGGGGGATTTCGGATCCAGCCATGCGCCGGGCCGCGCGCCTGGCCGATGGCTGGGTCACCGACCTGCAGCCCTCGAGCGAAATCATCGACAGCATAGCCCGCATCCGCCAGTGGCGGCGGGACTGTGGCCGTGACCAGGAACCGTTCGAGGTGATGGCAACCCCCAATGACGCCTGGGATGCGGATGGCTACCGGCGCCTGGAAGACGCCGGCGTCACCCATATCCTGACCATGCCCTGGGCCTTCTATCACGGCGAAACCGACGATGTGAACCTGAAAATCGACGGTATAAAACGCTATGCCGACGAGGTGATAGCACCGCTGTCCTGAGCCGTGTGGATCCTGGCCTGGGGCGCCACCGCGTCCCAGACTCCCGCCAGCAGGGCATCCGCCGCCGGCGCCCGCACTCCGCTGTCGCTGGCCGGGTCCGGTGCCAGTACCGCGCTCAGGGTAAGGGTCCTGATGGCGCGCGTTGCGCCCACGTAGAGCAGGCGGGCATTTTCCACCCGGGATTTGTGCCGCCGAATGCGCAGCAGGGTGTTGTAGACCCCGGGGCTATGGCCCTCGCTGTGATCGTCCGTCGCCAGCAGGAAGCGGCGCGTCCCCTCGGCGTCAGTGTAGTCGTCCCACAGCAGCGCCGGGCGCTCGTCCGCCCGCGGCCTGACCGCGAGTCCGGGGAGGAAGACATGGTCGAATTCCAGCCCCTTGGCCTTGTGCAAGGTCATGACCTGCACCCGCGCCGAGACCTCTCCGGAGCGCGCGTACAGGCCCGCAAGACGCTGCTGTAGCCAGGGCAGGTCCAGGCCCCTGCCCTCACTGTCCGCCTGCTCCAGCAGCTGCAGGAAGCGATCAACGTTGTGCAGATCGGTCTCGGTGGCTGCGCAGCCCGCCCCACCGAGTTGTTCCCACAGTAGCTCCAGCCAGACCCTGAGCCCGCGCCTGTCACGGCGTTGAAATGCGTCTGCCAGCGCGTCGACAACCGGCGCCAGGCGTTCGCGCCCTTCGGCAGATAACTGTGCCTGCAGCGCGGGGTCCTGCAGCTTGTCCACGATGGGTTCCCTCGCTGCCGGCGCACCGTGCTGAGCAACGCGCAGCAAGTCCGCCGGGCACAGGCCGCACCAGGGTGCCCGCAGCAGGGCCATCCAGGCGACTCGGTCGGCTGGATTCGCCAGCGCCCGACACAGCGTGAACAGATCTGCAACCACAGGATTGCGGGCGAGGCTGTCAATATCCTGGGCGTTGCAGCGAATATCCGCCCCACGCAAGGCCGCCAGCACCGGCTGCAGCTGCCCCCGGCTGCGCGCCAGTACGGCGACGCTGGCGTCCGGGGTTCGGGCGAGGGCCGCAGCAATCTGCTGCGCAAGCAAAGCGGCCTCGCGTTGCGCGCCGATTGACGGCGTATCGGCGATTACTTCCAGCGCCACCGCCGGCTCACAGTCGCCACCCCTGGTAGCTACCGCAGGGGTAAACCGCACCTCCCCGCGGGCAATATCATCCGCAGCGGGAAAGGCCTGGCGAAACACCCCGTTGACCCAGTCGACGATGCCCGCCCGGGAACGGAAGTTGCTCTCCAGCATCAGGTACTCGGGCACGACACCGTTGAAACCTTCATCCCTGGCGCGCAGGAACAGGCCCACGTTGGCATCGCGGAAGCCGTAGATGGACTGCATGCCATCGCCTACCAGCATCAGCGTGCGCGCCCGCTCCGGCTGCTCGGCATTGTGTTCTCCCCAACCGCGGGTAAGCCGCTGCAACAGGCGGTACTGGTTGATGGCCGTGTCCTGGAACTCATCGATCAGGAGGTGCTCGATCCGGTAATCGAGGCGCAGTGCGAGATCTGTGGGTGCGTCGTCGTCACCCAGAGCCTGCAGGGCGTAGAGTGCGATCTGGGTGTGGTCGACCTGGCCGCGCTGCTGGAACACCAGCAACAGCTGTGCCGCCAGCACCGGCAACACGTGGAAAAGGTGCAGTAAAATCTGCCAGCCGCCATCCTCGGGGTCGATAACCGGCAGGACTTCGAGGTCCAGCAGGTCACGGCGCAGCGCCTCCTGGCAAGAGAGCTCTCCCAGCAGATCCTGCATGCGCGCCTTCCAATCCCGGGCCGCACCTTTCCCGGCGGGGAAACCCTGGCGCTTGTCGACCTGGCTCCGCCACTGCCCGTCCGCTTTCAGCAACATTCCCGCAAGGCTACGCCAGGCCGGCAGACACTGCGTGCTGGCGGCGGGCAAACCGTCAGCCGGAGGCTCTCCCAACTGGGCCGCGGCGTAGTCTCGCAGGGCACCCAATTCTGCCGCACAGGGCGCCAGCGCCGACTGCAGGCGTTGCAGGCGATCCCGGACCAGTTGTTCAAGGGTTTCGCGGAGCACCGCTTCGGCCCAGGCCGGATCGTGGCGCAGGCTGACATAATCCTGCCACTGCTCCCGCCGCCCCAGCAACGCTGCCAGCAGCCCGCGCAGACGCGGCCAGTCATTGCCAAAGTGCAACAACAACGCTTCCAGGTCGGCAGCCACTGGATGCTCCTCATCCAGCAGCCGGAACAGGTTGGCGACGGCTTCGGCATACAGGTCCCGGGCATCGTCCACCGCACTGGCCTGGCCGCCGAACCGGCTCAGCACGGGCATCTGTCGGGTCAAGCTGTGGCAAAAACCGTCGATGGTGCGGATATTGAAACGCCCGATATCTCGCAGCAACTCCCAGCCCAGACCCGCGCCGTGAGCGAGCGCCGCCCGGGCCAGATCCCCGGTGCGCTGTTGGTGACTGCCGGCGGCGGGACCCGCACCGCCGGCCGACTCCAGGGCGGCGACCACCCGGTCGCGCATTTCCGCCGCCGCCTTGCGGGTAAAGGTAATCGCCAGCACCTGCTCCGGCTGGGTCACCCGGGTCAGCAGCGCCAGATAACGCTGGATCAACAGCTCCGTCTTGCCGGAGCCCGCTGGCGCGCTGACACAGAAACTGGCCGAGGTGTCCAGCGCCCGCTCGCGCTGCCTGGCATCGCTGATGGTCATTCCCGCACCGCGTCAACCCGACACAGGGCCTGCATGCCGCAGTGGCGGCAACTGAGGGGAGACTTGGGGTCCACGGCTGCGTCGCCAGCGACGAAGGCTGCGGCCAGCGCCGCCAGCGACTGTTGCCAGTGCGCCAGCAGGGCAGGCCAGTCGGCGCAGGGATGCTGGGGCCGGGTTCTCGCCTCTATGTCCGTCGCTATCCCCGCCCCCGCCTCGCTCTGCGCCAGCCCGGTAAACTGGCAGCGCCGCTCCCGCACCGTGGCAAACGCGACGCCCCCCAGCGAGGGGTCGGCGGCCAGCGCGTACAGCGGCAGTTGCGGCTTCGCCGGGCGCGCTCCCAGCCAGTCGCCGATCCGGCCGGCGGCGGACTTGTAATCGATCAACAGGGTAGAGCCGTCCGCCAGTTCATCGATGCGATCCATTCGCAGGGACAGTTCCAGCCCCTGCAGCTGCAAGTGTTGCGCAGCCTCCCGGGCCACAACGCGGAAAGGAGGACGCTGCCGTTCCAGCGCCAGCCATTCAGCCAGCAAGCGCTCCAGGCGTATTGCCTCCAGCCGCAGGCAGGCCGGGCCGGCGGCGTGTTGCCGATTTGCTGGCAGTGCCTGCAGCGCTAGCGCAACCGCGCGCTGCAGGCAGCTGCGTTCGCTGTCCGCTGCCAGCTCCGCCAGCGCGCCCTGGTCACCGAGCTCGCCCCACAGGTGGAACAGTGCGCTGTGCAGCAAGTTACCGCGATCCGCGGCGCTCAGCCCTGACTCTGGGGCCGGCAGTACCTGCAACTGCAGCCGGCGCCGGGCGAAGGCTCGGAACGGGCACAGGGACTGGTCTTCGAGTATGGCACTGCCACCGCGCAACAGGGGCAGTTCCGCAGCTGCCAGCTGTGGTGCCCGAGCGGCCTGGTCCGGTGCCTGGCCGACGGTGCCCAACTGGGCCAGCCAGCTGGCTTTCAGGGGCTCGGGAGGCAGGTCAGGTACCGGGGTAAAGTCCCGCAACAGAGGGCTCGGCAACTCAGGCACGCCATCGCGCTGCGCGCTGTAGCTGGCATAGACCACGGTGGCAGCCTGTCGGTACCGCTGCATCAGCGCGTGGGTGAACTCCCATTCCCGCTCCGGGCTGGCGTGAGGCATGCCGTGTTCGCGCTGGAGTCGCAGAGGGATAAAAGGGTGCGGACGCGCCGGTGCCGGCCACTGGCTGGCCTGCATCCCGCACAGCCAGAGGCGGTCAAACTGCAGGCCCGCTGCCTCCAGCGGGCCCAGCACCTGGACGTTGCTGTCACCGGTCTGGGGCTGGAAGTTCGCCTCCGCGGCGAGTCGACGCAGAAGCTGTACGGCATCGCTAAACCGCAGGGCTGGCACCACCAGGTCGAAGCCGGCGAAATCCCTGAGCAGCTGCTGCCACAGACCGAGCTGTTGGTACTCCAGGGAATCAAGCGCTGTCCCGGGCCAGCCCCACTGAGTCAGCAAGTGCTCGAAACGGTCGGCCCATATCGAGGGTGGATGGCGCCGGGCGGTGAGACCCGGCGCCGCACTCGCCCGCAGGGAGCGCGCCAGCGCGGAATCGGGACTGTCCCCCGCCGCCAGCTCGGCCCGCAGCTGCGCCAGGCTCAACACATCGACCCGGGCCTCAAAGCAGCGGGTCAGCAGTGCCCCGACAGCGATCGCCGGGCGCCCGGAGAGGAGAAAGCGAGACTGCAGCAGCAGCGCCAGCGCCGGCGGGCTGATGCCATCGACCGGGAGAGTCAGTAACTGGGTCGCGGCGCGCACCAGGGGCACTTCAGCCAGGGGCTGGCCTGCGGAAAAGTTCACCGGCAGGCTCTGGTAGCGACGATCCAGGCAGTCGAGCTCGCGCCGCAGCAGATAGTCCAGAGTGGCCCTGTTCCCGCTGTTGTCCGGCAGCACGATACCGACCGTCAGCCCGGATTCCGCGGCCACGACTTGCCCCGCCCAGCGGGCAACAGCGGCAAGTTCACTGCGACTGTCCTCGCAGCGCAGCACCTCGCAACGGGCTGCCGCCGGGGCCGCTGGCTCTACAACCTCCAGCTCGGCGGCCAGCAGGCGTACGCAGCGATCGTATAGCGGCGGCAGAGTGTCAAAGGCAAGCAGCGCCACGGGCCGGCGCGGCTCCGCCGGGGTCAGCGCGGCCAGCTCGCAGATCGCGTCCGCCAGGGTGGTCAGCCTGTCCCGGGCCAACCGCCCGCTGAATGCATCCGCCCAGCGCAGAAACGTGGCGCAGTCTTCATCCAGCAGGAACAGCTGCCGCACCGCGGACGCCTGCAGGTCGGTTTCCCAGCGCAGCAGGCTATCCCGGGCCCTGGCTGCCAGCCGGGCCGCCGCGCCCGGCTGCAGAAGATCATGCCGACCGGGCTGGGCCTGGTCCGCGGCGATAACCTGGCGCCAGATTTCGTGGGCCTGGGAGGCACTCAACAGCACTCGCCGCCGCAGCCGACCGCCGGCCACTGCATCCTGCCAGCAAGACTGCAGCCAGGGTTCCAGGGCGGTCACTTCCGGGGCTTCGCCCGGAGTACCCGGACCCGCTGCGCGACTTTCCCACTCGGAGGCTACCCGCCGGGCGAGACGCTGGGTGGGGGTCAACAGGGTGTAGCCGGCGGCGATAAGAGGTAGCAGCGGATCGATGTCGTACAGTCGGGGCAAGCGCGTCTCCGGTCAGCTGCAGCGGGCGGTTCCTACCCAAAACCCCATCGCTGCTATAGAATGTCGCGCCTCGACAGGTGCTCCGGCGCCAACTGGAGACACTCTATCAGGTAACCATCAATGAGCAATATGGAAGTCTACAACGTCAACGTCGCGTCCCAGGACGTGCTGGTGACTCCGGCGCAATTGAAGGAGGCACTGCCGCTCAGCGCGGCGGCGCGGGAAATGGTCAGCGACAGCCGGGCAGTGATTGAAAACATTCTCGATCGCGAGGATCAGCGCATCTTTGTCGTTGTCGGCCCCTGCTCCATCCACGATGTGGACGCCGCGATGGACTACGCCCGGCGGCTGAAAACGCTGGCGGACGAGCTGGCGGATACCCTGTACATCGTCATGCGGGTCTACTTCGAGAAGCCGCGCACCACTGTGGGCTGGAAAGGCCTCATCAACGATCCCCACCTGGATGATTCCTTCAAGATCGAAGAGGGCCTGCATATCGGCCGCCGGCTGCTGCTCGATATCCTGGAGCTGGGCCTCCCCACTGCCACCGAGGCACTCGACCCGATTTCACCCCAGTACCTGCAGGACCTGATCAGCTGGTCGGCGATCGGTGCCCGCACTACGGAGTCGCAGACCCACCGGGAAATGGCCAGTGGTCTTTCCTCCGCAGTCGGCTTCAAGAACGGGACAGACGGCGGCCTTACAGTGGCCAGCAACGCGCTCAATTCTGTGGCCAAGCCCCACCGCTTCCTGGGCATCAACGGCCAGGGCGAGGTCTCGGTCATTACCACGCGCGGCAATCGCTACGGCCATATCGTGCTTCGCGGTGGCAGTAATGGCCCCAATTACGACTCGGTGCACATCCGCCTGTGTGAGGAGGCCCTGGCCAAAGCCGGAGTGCCGCTCAACATCATGGTCGACTGCAGCCACGCCAATTCCAGCAAGCAACCCGAGCTGCAGCCGCTGGTGGTGGAAAATGTTGGCAACCAGATACTGGAGGGCAACCGCTCCATCATTGGCCTGATGGTCGAGAGCAATATCAAGGCGGGCAACCAGCCGATACCGGAGAATCTGGCCGAGCTGGAGTATGGCGTTTCGGTGACCGACGGCTGTATCGGCTGGGCAGAAACCGAGGCCTGCCTGCGGTCGCTGCGCGCCACTCTCAAGGATGTGCTGCCCAAGCGCCTGGCGGAATCCTGAGGCTCGCCGCACTTCCCGCGTGCCCGCGCCTGCCGCACAACGGCGGCCGGGCAGGCCGTTAGTAGTAGGCCTGGCTGCGATCCGTGTGGTCGGTGCTGTCGCGGACGCCCTTGAGCTCGGGCAACTGCTCCAGCAGGGTCTTCTCCACCCCGCCCTTGAGGGTCTGGTCGACCATGCCACAGCCCTGGCAGCCGCCGCCGAACTTGAGGATCGCGTAGGGATCATCGGTGATTTCCACCAGGCTGACTTCGCCGCCGTGCGCGGCCAGGGCGGGATTCACCTCGTTGTAAAGAATATAGTTGATGCGATCTTCCAGCGGACTGTTCTCATCGACCCGGGGCAGCTTGGCATTCGGCGCCTTGATGGTCAGCTGGCCGCCCATGCGATCCTTGGCGTAGTCGACCAGCGCATCTTCCAGAAACGGCAGGCTGCGGGCGTCAAACCAGGCAGCCAGCTCTCCGAAATTGCGCTTTTCATCCCCTTCCTGGATGTCACCTTCTCGGCAGTAGGCGATACAGGTCTCCGCCTTGGGCGTGCCCGGCTGGTTGATAAAGACGCGAACTCCCAGAGCATCTTCCTGCTTGGCCAGCAGTTCGGCGAGATAACCCTGTGCCGATTCCGTAATGGTGACCATGAACCTCTTCCATTCCGAGTAAATTGGTCGGGTATTCTAGCAAACTTCTTCCGGAGAGTGCGAGATCTGATTGGACACCGCCAAAACCACCGGTAATCTGTTAGAATTGCCGGCTTTTTACGGGCAGGCGCTGGTCGGCTGCCGCGGCGAGCAACAGGAACAGTCGATGGATCCGGACAGTCTCTCAAACCACCCCCTGGCCCAGGCGCTGCAGCAGCGCATTCTGATTCTCGACGGCGCCATGGGAACCATGATCCAGGCCGAGGGACTGCAGGAAGAGGACTACCGCGGCGAGCGCTTTGCCGGGCACCCGTCTGACCTGAAGGGCAATAACGACCTGCTGTCCCTCACCCGCCCCGACATCATCGCCCGCATTCACCGCCGCTACCTGGAAGCCGGCGCCGATATCATCGGCACCAATACCTTCAACAGCACTGCGGTGGCCCAGGGAGACTACGACCTGTCGGCGCTGGCCGCCGAGCTGAATGTGGCCGGCGCCCGTATCGCCAGGCAGGTTGCCGACGAGCTGACCACCAGGGAGCCACACAAGCCGCGCTACGTCGCCGGCATTCTGGGGCCTACCCCGCGTACAGCTTCCATCTCCCCCGACGTCAATGACCCGGGCGCCCGCAACATTCACTTTGCGCAACTGCAGGAGGATTACGCCGCGGCTACCCGCGCCCTGATCGAGGGCGGCGTTGACCTGCTGATGATCGAAACGGTGTTCGATACGCTGAACGCCAAGGCGGCAATTTTTGCGGTGCAGTCGGTGTTCGGGGAATTGGGCAGGGAATTGCCGCTAATGATCTCGGTGACCTTCCCCGATACCAGTGGCCGGGTGCTCTCTGGACAAAGCCCGGAAGCCTTCTGGAACGCCATCGCCCACGCCAAACCCCTGATCGTGGGCAGTAACTGCGGCCGCCGCTTCAAGGAGATCCGCCCTTTCCTGGAGGAACTGGCCACCGTTGCCGAATGCTACTTCAGCGCCCACCTCAATGCCGGGCTGCCCAATGCCTTTGGCGAGTATGATGAAACGCCGGAGGACATGTACGAGGACTTCCGCGGCTTTGCCGAACGCGGCTTCCTGAACCTTGCTGGTGGCTGCTGCGGTACCACACCCCACCACATCGAAGCCATCGCCCGGGCGGTGGGGGACATTGCTCCGCGCCCCCTGCCCCGGCGCCCGCCGGCCTGTCGTCTGAGCGGCCTCGAGCCCTTCAATATCAGCGCCGACAGCCTGTTCGTAAATGTGGGGGAACGCTGCAACGTCACCGGCTCTGCGCGCTTCAAGCGCCTGGTGCTGGACGGCAACTACGAGGCTGCCCTGGACGTCGCCCGGGTGCAGGTGGAGGACGGCGCCCAGGTCATCGACATCAATATGGACGAGGGCATGCTGGACGCCGAACAGGCCATGGTGACCTTCCTCAATCTGGTCGCCTCGGAACCCGACATTTCCCGGGTCCCGATCATGGTCGACTCTTCGCGCTGGTCGGTC
>NZ_JAVKCQ010000056.1:0-24871 GCF_040222615.1 Haliea sp. | reverse complement strand
GTCAGGGTCTGGCACTGCAGGGGGAGCTGTGGAAACCGCAGGCAGAGCCAGAGGCTCACGGGTGCACACCCCATGGCCTGACGATGGCGGGCACTTTCCCCAGTTTATGAAATATACTGTACATATGTACAGTATTGCTGTTGGGCTGGCACTTGTCCAGTCGGCTGCCGGGCCTGTTGGCAGGCTGGAAATCAACCCGGAAATACGTCATCATGGCGGCATTTTTTGCGATAAACGTCTGCAAAAAGCATGTAAAAAACAGCAAATGAGGTTTAAATGTTGCTAAAAGTAGTAAAGTGCATTGTGTTCCCGGTGGCTCTGGTTGCCGTACTGGTCGCCTGCTCCCGTGAGGAAGCGCCGGCTGAACAGCTTGTGTCCAATGTCCCTGCGGACAGCGTTGTCGCAACGGACACCGCTGTCACTGCGGCCTTCCACACTTTCCTGGAAGAAAACTATGCCGTGGATATGGCGCGGAATCCCTACACCGCCAGCAAGCGCGGCATCAAGCTGAACCACGACCAGTGGGATCCGGTTACCGAGGAGTTCCAACAGGAGACCCGCGCAATCAACGAGGCTCGTCTACAGCAGCTGGTGCAGATTGATCGGGCGGCGCTGTCACCGGCAGACCAGCTGTCCTACGACCTGTACCGGCTCGATCTGGAGCGGCAAATTGCCAGTGATGACTTCCGCCACCACCAGTTCGTGATCCAGCAGTTCCGTGGCCCCCACACCGAGGCCGCCAGCAACCTGGTCAATATCCACCGGGTGCACGATCTCGCCGATGCCGAGGCCTACATCGGCCGCCTGAACAACATCGCCCCCTGGTTTGACGGCGTCATCGAGCAGCTGGCGATCCGTTCCGGGAAGGACCTGGTGCTGGCGGATTGGCAGTATCCGCAGATGCTGGAGTCGGCGCGCAATGTGATCAGTGGGGCACCTTTCGATGCCGCGGCTGGGGACTCCACCCTGTGGGAGGATTTCCAGGGCAAGGTCGCAACCCTGGACATTGACGCTGCAACCCGTGACCGCCTGCTGGCGGAGGCCCGCCAGGCCCTGGTCGAGGTCGTGGAGCCTGCCTATGAGCGCCTGATTGCGGCTATCGAAGAGCAGGCCGAACTGGCGACAGAGGCCGACGGGGTCTGGAAGTTCGAGGACGGCGACGCCTTCTATGCCGAGCGGCTGCGCTGGTTTACCACCACCGACCTGACAGCGGACGAGATTCACACCATCGGTCTGCAGGAAGTGGAGCGTATCCACGCCGCCATGCGCGCGATCATGGAAGCTGTGGAGTTCGAGGGTGACCTTGCCGGGTTCTTCGAGTTCATGCGCACGGATCCCCGGTTCTACTACCCCAACACCGATGAGGGACGCGCCGCCTATCTCGCCGACGCCACCGCGGCCATTGACGCCATGCGCCTGCGCCTGCCGGAGCAGTTTGGCCTGCTGCCGGAGGCGGAGATGATCGTGAAGCGGGTGGAAGCCTTCCGCGAGCGCTCGGCCGGCAAGGCGTTCTACAACGCGCCACCGGCGGACGGCTCCCGCCCCGGAATCTACTACGCCAACCTGTATGACATGACCAGGATGCCCAGCTACCAGCTGGAAGCCCTGGCCTACCACGAAGGGCTTCCGGGCCATCACATGCAGCGGGCGATTTCCATCGAGCTGGAAGGCCTGCCGGAGTTCCAGCGCTATGCCAGCTTTACCGCCTTTACTGAAGGATGGGCGCTGTATACCGAGGAGTTGGCCAAGGACATGGACATGTACTCCGACCACTGGTCCGATTTCGGTCGCCTGGCCATGGAGCTGTGGCGGGCCTGCCGGCTGGTGGTGGACACCGGCCTGCACAGCAAGCGCTGGTCCCGGGAGCAGGCCATCGACTACCTGGTCGAGAATACGCCCAACTCCCGGACCGACGCCACCAAGGCCATTGAACGCTATATCGCCATGCCCGGGCAGGCTACCGCCTACCTGATTGGCAAGCTGAAGATCATGGAATTGCGGGAGCGTGCCCGGACTGCACTGGGCGAGCAGTTTGATATCCGCGCCTTCCACGATGAAGTGCTGAAGCACGGCCCGCTGCCGTTGTCGACGCTGGAAGACAATATCGACCGGATGATTGCCGATACCCTGGCGGCCAGGGCCTGAGGGCTCAAGCTGCCACGCCTGCCGGCGTCGTTCAGACGCCGGCGTTCTCCAGCATCCAGGTAATGATCACCTTGATCAGGAAGCCGAAGATGCCCATCGCCAGGCCAACGTACAGGATGATGGTGCCGAATTTGCCGGCATTGCTGCGCTTGGCGAGATCCCAGACGATAAAGATCATGAAGGCGATCAGGGCGCCTACACCCAGGGTCACACCGTAATCACTGAGCCACTGGTCCACTGCCGTTACCCGCCTGTTGTCTCGCTGGCAATCCTGCGCTGATCCTTCACCCGGTCTGGTCAACGCTGGCGTGCAGGTGAATGGTGCTGTTCAGGGAGTTGCTGACCAGGCAGTTGGCTTCGGATTTCTCCAACAGCAGTTTCGCTTTTTCTGCATCGGTACCCGCAGGCACGGTCAGGCGGGCGGTAATTGTCAGCTCGGTAAACCGGGTTACCCGGTCGATGCGCTCCAGCTTGCCTTCGGTGCTGCATTCCAGGGTGTTCCAGTCCATCTTGGAGGCGCGGGCAATGGCGCGAAAAGTGAGGACAAAACAGTCCGTCACCGCGCCGACCAGCAGTGCTTCGGGTGACCAGTGACCACCGGGGCCGCCAAACTCCTTCGGCGGTGCTGTCTCCAGTGCCGGCAGGTCACCGCCTTCCAGGGTAATGTTGCCCTCAGGCCCCGCTTTCGCGGAGACGTGGTAGTGGTGCGGTAGTTCCTGCATGGCGGCTCTCCATTGTGCTAAAGGTTTCCGTGCCCGACTATTGGACCGCCGGGACGGCAAGAGTTTCCATGCTAGTTCCCTTACCCCGTGGATGACAATTGATTTGCCTCAACTCACGCCCAATGCGGTGCCAGCGGGGGTGGCCGCTGGCCACACAGGCAGCTCCCACAGTTGCGGCTGGTCGGGCAGTTCGTCTTCCACCGCCAGCTCGACATCCAGTTGTTGCTGGCCGCCGCGCTGCTTGAGGATATGCACCTTGCGGTACTCGCGCATCTGTAGCCGCAGCCCGGCGGGCGCGCTCTCGGCGGCTGCCTGCCGGGACCTGAACAGGACGCACAGGGTGTCGCTGGCGGCCGCCGCCAGTTGCAGCTTGCGCAGTTCGCTGTAGCGGTACTGTCCGGCCCCGAGCCAGCTGAACACAGCGCTGCAGGTGGTACTGCGCAGGGACTGTTCAATACTCCACAGCAGGTCTTCCCGGCTGCGGGGATGAACCAGCAGAACCTGTTGCGTATCGATGCCGCGGGCCGCCAGCAGGGGGGCGTAGGGCGTCCAGGGTGGGGCGATAAAAGCCTGCCAGCGACCCTGGGCGCTGAGTCGTTCCATGGTCGGCAGGAACAGGCCCATGGCCCCCATGCCGCAGCTGTCGCTGAGCACCTCGATGGCGGTGGCCTCGGGCCAGCCGCCCTGGGCGAGGGCGGCGTCCAGGGCCCGGTAGCCGGTGCCCAGGCCGCCGCGGTGGGAGTCGTGGTTGGCGGGCAGCGGCAGGCCGCTGAAGCAGCGACTGCGGCCGCGCCAGGTGTCGTGGCGGAGAATAACCTGTTCCAGTGCTTCATTCATGTTCGTTTGCCTCCGGGAAATCCTGCCTTCTGCTGTATGGATATACAGTAGTTGGCCCGGGGCCGGAATGCAAGCGGCACGGGGGGTGCCGTTGCAGGCTTGCCTGGAACCTGCCTGCCAAGGCGACAGGTGGGACCGTTGTGACTGCGATCGCGGTATAGCCCGGCAGCAACCACGCCTGCCGCCGCTGCTTACGACCCTTGGGGTTCGCCGCCGTCCAGTGCGCTCAGGGTCCGGTCCGCCAGCCCCATGCCGGCCTGGAACATGGTCAGGTAGGTATGTGTGGCTCCGGCCTCGGTGATACGTGCCACGTGGTCCTCGTGCAGGGCGTGGGACACAATGGGGCCGGTGAAGCCCTTGGCGCGCAGGCTGCGGGCGGCAACGATCTTGGCCTCGATATCGTCCATGGCCAGTACCGCCGCTTCGATGGTGGTCACATCCACGCCGCGCCAGAAATTGCTGTCCTCGGCGTCGGCGAACACAACGTTGCGGCCGGCTTCCCGATGCGCCTTGGCCTTGTAGTTATCGCCATCCAGCCCCGCAGGCAGCTTGCCCAGTGCCCGCAGGTGGTCGTAGGCGGCGGTGCCCGTGCGGCCCATGCCAAAAATCAGGATATCGGCCCTGCCCAGGTTGGTGGGCTGTTCATCCGGGTGAATGGTGCCGCGCTCGAAACGCTGCAGGCGGTCCTCGAGGCGGGCGAACAGGGGGTGGGCCATGCGGTTCAGGGGCGCCGCGATGACAAAGGAGATCGAAACCGCCAGCGCCAGCGGCACCAGCCAGTCCTGCAGGACCACGGCGGCCACAATCAGCCCGAATTCGCTGTAGGCGGAGAGGCTGATGGCGGCGAGGAAGGAGGTGCGGGCGCGCAGGCTGAAGGCGGTCAGCAGCAGGAAGAACAGGACGCCCTTCAGGGGGAGCAGGAGGCCCACGGCGACGGCGAACAGCAGCGCCTCCAGGTCCGGCAGGCCGGACATGCCAATTTGCAGGAAAAAGCCTACCAGGAAGATTTCCCGCAGGGCCCAGAGGGACTCCGACAGTTCCTGGGCCCGGCGGTGGTTCGACAGCAGCACGCCCATCAGCAGGGCGCCGATCTCCGAGCTCAGGCCCATGGCCTGGAAGCCCATGCCACCTATCACCAGTGCCAGCAGCATACCCATCAGCACCAGCAGTTCGTCGTGGCCGGCGAAGTCCAGCAACCAGTACATGAGGGGCCGCAGCAGCGGCAGGGCGAACACGGCCAGGGCCCAGATATTGGGCGTCTGCCCACTCCAGACGGCCAGTACCACCAGGGCAATGATGTCCTGCACGATCAGGATGCCAATAGCGGTACGGCCGTGGAATACGGCCAGTTCGCGTTTTGATTCCAGCAATTTCGCCGCCAGCACGGTAGAGGAAAACGAGAGCGCAATTGCCAGCAGCAGCGCCGTGTTCCAGTCCAGGCCGACCAGCAAATACAGCCCGGGCGCAAACACCGCCACACTGATGCCGAAGTGCAGCAGGGCGCTGCCCAGTACCTGTGGTTGGGCGATCTGCCGCAGCTTCAGTTTCAGGCCGACGGTAAACAGCAGGATGAGCACGCCCAAATGGGCGACGTGGCCGAGAATTTCGTCGGATTCCGAGGGCAGTCCGAGACGCGGGCCAAACAGGTTGACGGCGAAACCGGCGGCGAGGAAGCCCACCAGCGGCGGCAGGCCGATCTGGCGCACCGCGAGCCCGAAGAAAAAAGCGAATGTAATACAGATGACTTCGAACACTACCGGACCCCTTCAGCCGCCGCCCGGCCGGCGGCGTCAGGAAGATGTTACCGTACTTTCAGCAGGCCGTGCTCCTCCAGCTCCAGCATCAGCAGCTGCTGGACGATGAATTCCTTGCTGCTGTCCGGGTGCATGAGGTGGATGCGTTCCAGCCAGGGCCGGGCGGCCTCTTTGTCGCCCCGGTGGAACAGGGCTCGCGCAATTTCCCTGAGGAACTGGGTGGGCTCCTCGCTCAGGGCCTTGATCCGCCGCAGGCTGGCACTCAGGGTCAGTTCCTCCGGTGTCAGCTGGGTGCCGAAGGGGTAGGCCGGAAGCAGGCCGTCCGCGATGTGGCTGCTGAGGGCGCTGGCGATGCGGTAGGGGGTATTGTCCCTGGCTGCCGCCGGTATTTCGTAGTCCTCCGGCAGCTTGCCTTTTTCGATGGCCCAGTCCGCGAGTTCCTGCTGGAAACGGCTGTCGGCAACCGCGATCAGGCGGCGGATCACTTCGGCGTCACTCTGCCCGCGCAGGTCAGCGATGCCGTACTCGGTGACGATGATGTCCCGCAGGTGGCGGGGGATGGTGGTGTGGCCGTAGTGCGGCACGATATTGGACTGCAGGTGCTTGCCGCTGCCCCGGGTAGAGCGGATACAGAGAACCGAACGCGCGCCCGGCAGGTCGTGGGCCATGGCGACAAAGTTGTACTGCCCGCCCACGCCGCTGATCACAGTGCCATCCTCCAGTGCGTCCGAGGTCACGGCCCCGCTCAGGCTGACCATCATGCCGGTGTTGATAAAGCGCGCGTTGCGCCGCTGGGCGCTATACAGCGGGTAGTTCAGCAGCAGCTGGTTGGTGCGCTGGACGCTG
This sequence comes from Haliea sp., assembly GCF_040222615.1. GTDB lineage: Bacteria > Pseudomonadota > Gammaproteobacteria > Pseudomonadales > Halieaceae > Haliea. The sequence goes on along the minus strand of NZ_JAVKCQ010000056.1, from coordinate 18,567 downwards.
GTCATGCAGATCCTGTCCTGCCCGGTTGCGTCCAGGTCGCGCAGCTTCTGGTAGAAGTCCCTCGGTCCCAGGAAGAAGCCGCCGTGCAGCACCCGGCCGTGGCGCAGCTCGCTACCCTCCATGGCCCGCAGTAACAGGGCGCGGGTGTCGGCGTCATCCATGTTGTTGCGCAGGCGTGTGCCGTCCAGCTCCAGGTCCTCGTCGACGAGCACCAGCGCAGCCGGTAGCAGCCCCCAATCCTTCAACTCCATCAGTGCGGGTTCGTCCAGCACGCACGGCATCAGGCCGCAGTCGCGGGCGTAGTGCAGCATGGCGTCATCTATTGCGGGAGTGATGACACCGTCGTTGAGCCCCTGCTGCAGCGCCAGCTGGTCGAAGACCCGGCGCTTCACCACGCCGGCCTCGATCAGGTGCATCATGCCGTTGACGAACATCTCGGTAGAGACGTAGAGGCCTTCGTTGAACACGGAGGGCTCGGCGGTGCAGTCGCTGTCAATCCTGGTCAGGTTTGCCACCAGCTCGCGCCAGGCCGCGTTGTGGCGGTGACGCAGGATGCAGGCGTGAGCCACCGCATCGCCCAGGGCGCCGATGCCGATCTGCAGGGTGCCGCCGTCCACCACCAGGCTGCTGACGTGGAGCGCCGTGGCATAGTCCGTCGCCGGTATCGCGGCGTTGGGGACAGCAAAAAGCGTGCGGTTGTAGGCCGGGTTCTGCACGATGCCGTCAAACAGGGCGGCCGGGACCTCGGCATCGTGGCGCATGAACGGCAAGTCCCGGTGGACCTGGGCAAAACAGAGGAATGCGTCCTGGTCACCGCCACGGCGCTGGCGGATGACATCCAGCGCCACGTCCGGATTGCAGGACAGGCTGAGCGACAGGCCGGTTTCGGTTTCCCGGGCCGCCACCAGCTGCACCAGCACGTTCACGCCCGCTGCCGCCATGTCGCGGGCGATATGGGTGTAGTTGCTGGAAATGTAGTTCTGCTGGGCGGAGGGCAGCCCTTTCATGGAGCCCGCCTTGAAATACAGTTCACTGATCTGGATATTCGGCGGCAGGGTGCCCGCGCGCAGGGCCTCCATGTAGGCCAGCGGCTCGTAGTCGCCGAACAGGCGTTCGACAATGGGCCCGGCCAGTTCCGCCTCGATGTGGCTGGAGGGTTTGGGAACTTCGAGGGACAGCGCGGTGTAGATGTGGAGGTCGATCTCCGGGTCCTCGACCGCGCGCCGGAAGAAGGCGTTGATCAACTGTACCGGCTTGCCCAGCCCCAGCGGGGCGCCGAGTTTGATCTGCTTGCCGAGGGAGGCAATGGCGAAGTCTGCGCAGGCTTCCGCCGTTTCAAACATCCGGTTCATGGTCTGGCCTCTCGATTGTGGTAGTGCGGGCTATGTAATCATAGCGGAGCCGCGCCTGTCTTGATCTGGCGCAATATCGGGGTCAACCCCCGTCGCCATCCAGAACGCCATCGCCATTGCGGTCAAGCGCCATTTGCCGGCCCATGCCGGGCGGCACGCAGGTAAATGTGAGCTCCTGCCCCGGCTGGTTGGCGACGGTCAACAGCTGCTGCAGGCCGACATTGTCTTCCCCGCTGCGGTCGGTGCGGAAGCGGCCGTCGGCTAGCAGCAGTGCGCCCCGCTGTTCACCGTCCAGTACGCCGTGCACCACCAGCTCGCAATCGGCGGGAGCAGCCCGCGCCCGCTGCAGCAGCAGTTCCAGCCGCGTTCGCGTGGCCGGGTCCGGCTCGCCGGCAACGGTCAGTTGCTGGCCGACGATGGGGGCGAGATTGCCGTCGAAGGCAAACATGAAGTCCACTACCTGCTCGCGCTGGGCGTCACTGGCAAAACCGAACACGCTGCTGGAGAGGAAGTTGCTCACGGTATCAATGCCGCCGTCGTGCAGGAGGCCGAAGCCGCGCACCTGGTTGCCGGTGAATACCGGCTCTTGCCCCGGTCGCGGGACACTGGCGCCGAACATGCCGACCTTGTGGTACAGGTTGCGCAGCTGTGGCACCTTGAAGTCTTCGGTAATCCCCGGCCCCTCGTTGGTCATCAACCCGGCGGTACCGAACTGCCGGGCCTCGATGTCCAGCACATGGCAGTGGTTGCACGCCAGGGCACCGCCGGTGGTGGGGTCTTCCATGAACACGCGGCGCCCCTCGGCCTGATCCGGCGTGAGGCTGTTGTCGAGATTGCGGATGGCATTGGGCGGCGGGGTGATGGCCAGGGCGAAATCGGTAAAGTCCTGCAACGCCTCAGGCGCAAGCATCTCTTCCCGGCCCAGCAGCTCGACAAAGGCGGGGTTGAACTCCTTGAATGCCGCAGCCTCCAGGCTCTCCGGTTCGCCGCGCACCACTGCTCGGTCCTGGCCGCCGCGATCACCCCGCCAGTGCATCGGGCCGCTATCTGCCATGCCGCGGAAAGTCTGGGTGGTCATCGGGCCTTTGAGCGGGTGGAATACGCCCTGGGTGGGGGTGCGCAGCGGCACAAATTCGTTGCGGTTCTCCAGCAGGTCACCGTCCGGGTTGCCGAGATCCCAGGCCAGGCCGTCGACATCGCCGAAAATGTGGCAACTGGCGCAGGACGCGGTGCCGTTGGCCGAGCTCAGCTCGGCATCGTAGAGCAGGCGCCGGCCACGTTGGATACTCGCTGCTTCCGGATTGAACAAGGTCTCTGAGACGAGCACCTCACCACTATCGCTATCAATGGCGCTGACGGTATTGGTGTAGCGGGACAAGGTATACAGGGTGTTGCCGGCGTCATTCAGCACCAGGCCGCCGGGGCCGCCGCCGGGCACCGGAATGTGGCGGGTGGTTCCGGGATCATAGCGCCCGGCTTCGAGGTCCGCGGTGCCAATGGCGGCAATGCGGTTGGAGCCGAATACCGCGAGGTACAGCGTGGTGCCATCCGCGCTGACCGCCATTTCCTGGGGCTGGGCCAGACTCAGGGCTTTCTCGCTCGCGGGCAGGGATGCACCTTCGGGCAGGGAGAAATCGACGTGAGGGTTGAGGTGATTGCTGGTTACGGTGCCGTGCTGGACCACGCTGATGCGGTGCTCGCTGATGTGGCCGCGCACGGAAGTGGCCGCGTTGCCCGGGCCCTCGAAACGAATGCGGTTGCGGGCCTCGGTGTTGCTGACGTAGACGGCACCGGTGACCGGGTTGCTGGCAACATTGAACAGCACCGTACCCAGCCCCTGCTGGCTGCCCAGCAGGTGCGGCGTAGCCGCCATGGCATCCAGGGTGAAAAGGTCGAGATCCGGCAGATTGAAGAGCACCTTGGGCGACCAGTCGCGGCCGCTCTCGTCTACCCAGCGCTCGCCGTCGAAGCCCACGATCAGGCCCGTGTCCGGCTGCCGTACGCCCTCGTGGTTCGCTACCGGCCCCGGCTTGGCAGCGGCCACTTCCGGCTCGTTCAGCAGGGTAGTCGTCCGGTTGCCGGAAAGAAAGGCTGCCGCGTACACCCGGCTGCCGTCCGCATTGCGGGCCAGGCCGCGGGCGCTGTCGGCAAACAGGTTGATGATTGCCAGCGGTTCACCGCCGGGGCGGTTGCCCGGGGCGTCGACATCGAACACCCACACATCTGACCGGCCCAGGCCCGGGGTCTTGAGATCAACGGCGCTGAATCCCGGGTGATTCTGGCCGCGGTAGGCGGCGGTGATGAACGCGCGCCGGTTGTCGGGCCCGGCGAAGACAATATCCCGCGGTTCGTCCCCGATCAGCAGGGTGCGGGCCACGCGGGGCGCGGCACCATCCAGGCGGACAATACTGATACTGTCGGACAGGTGGTTGACCACCCAGACCTCACTGGAGCTGGCAGCCGCCACCGCCACCGGTTCCAGGCCCACGGGTACGCTGCCCGCGGGCGACAGCTGCCCGTCGTCGGCAATGTCGAACAGTTGCAACCGGTGAGCGGGGGTGTTGACCACGAACAGGCGCTTGCCGTCCGGCGATAGTGCAATGGGCCGCACCTGGCCGCTCTCAAACAGGACGTGCCCGGCGACCTGCGGCGGATCGGGATCCGGAGTCGGTTCCGGTTCGGGCTCCGGGTCTGGTGTCGGTGTGACCGGAGAGGCCGGTGCATCGGGCTGCAGCGCAGGATCGCCGCCGCCACCGCCGCCACCACAGGCTGCCAGAAGGATGGCCGTCAACAGTGCCATTACCGTTCTCGTCGCTGATGATCCCACGCTTGCCACCTCCGGAGTGGGTCGATTTCTCACGCGCTTATCCGCCCCGGCTGCGCAGCCAGCTCGCAGGCGGGCGCCAACCGGCAATCCAGTCGGGTATCTCGGCCGCGGGCATGGGCCTGGCAATGCCGAAGCCCTGGGCCAGTTCGCAGCCCAGCTCCAGCAGTTTCGCACCGTGGGCCTCGGTTTCCACCCCCTCCGCCAGCACGTCCCGCCGGAACGCGGAGGCCAGACCGAGGATCCCTCTGAGAATTGCCATGTCGTCCGCATCCACCAGCATGTCGCGGACGAAACTGCGGTCGATTTTCAGGGTCCTGGCCGGTAGCCGCTTCAGATACATCATGGACGAATAGCCGGTGCCGAAATCGTCCAGAGCGAATTTCACTCCCATGGCATCACAGGCCGCCATAACCGAGGACGCATGCTCAATGTCTTCCAGCGCACGGGTTTCGGTGATCTCCAGTTCCAGCAGGTCGGGCGCAACATCCGGGTGCGCCCGCAGCTGTTGCCGCAGGTCGTGGACAAAGCTCTCCTGCTGCAGCTGGGAAGCGGACACGTTGACGCTGACCGGGAGCTGCAGCCCGGTCCGGCACCAGGCGGTGATCCGGTTCAGGGCCGTGTCAATTACCCACTGGCCGAGCGCAAGCGAAAGTGTGTGGGCCTCGATGAATGGCAGGAACGCATCGGGAGCCAGCAGTCCCTGTCGCGGATGCTGCCAGCGCACCAGCGCCTCGGCGCCCACGACTTGCCCCGTCCGCATGTTCACCTTGGGCTGATAGAAGAGCACGAACTCCTCGTTCTCCAGCGCGCGGCGGATTTCCTCGAGGCGCCGGCTGTGACCTTCCCGGGCCCGGTGTACCGCGGTGTCGAAAATGTGAAAGCGGTTCTTGCCCTCGACCTTGGACAAGTACATGGCCTGATCGGCCTGGCGCAGCAACTGGTCGGCGTCGATCTCCTCGTGCTGGGGGAAGAAGGTGACGCCGATACTCGCTGAAACCTGCAGTGAGTGTCCGTTGATGGCTACGATCTCTGAAGAGGCCTCCAGCAACCGTTCGATGATTGAATCGCATGACTGCGGGTTGGCATCCTGGTCCACCAGCACGGCGACAAACTCGTCCCCTCCGAGGCGGGCAAGAGTGTCCCCGGCCCGGAGGACACTGCCCATCTGCTGCGCCAGCGCCCGCAGCATCCTGTCGCCGATATCATGGCCGTAGCGGTCATTGATCTCCTTGAAACCGTCCAGGTCGAGATAGGCTATGGCAATGGAGGAGTTGTGCCGGTGCGCCTGTGCCATGGCCTGCTGCATCCGGTCCGCGAGCAGATTCCTGTTGGGCAGGTCGGTGATGGTGTCGAAGTGGGCGATGCGCTCAAGTCTGGCGTTGGTCCGGTGCAGCGCGTCCGACTGCTCGCGCAGCGCGATCTCCGCCCGTTTCTGCTCAGAGATGTCCCTGACAGTGCCCTGGACCGCGGCCTGGCCGAACCATTCGGTACGGTTGAGAAGCACGCTGCAGCTGAGTTGCTGGCCATTCAGTCGCTGGTGCCGCCACTCGAACAGGGCGGAGCCCTCGGCCATCGCGGATCCCAGGTGCGCCAGCGCCTGCTCGCGGGATGGGCTGCCATCGGGCTGCAGCGGCGGGGAAAGATCCACCAGCGTCAGTTGGGTGAATGCGGACTCGTCGGCGACGCCGAACAGGTCCAGCGCCGCGCTGTTGCAGGCCACGAATGACCAGTCCGGCGCTGTAACCACGATCAGCGCATCCCGGGACTGGTCGAACAGCCGGCGGTAGCGTTGCTCACTCTCCCGCAGCGCCGCCTCGGCAGCCTTTTGTTCGCTGATGTCAAAGGCAATTTCCATGCGCACGATGCGGCCGTCATCCCAGGGAATGGCCCGGTCGTGCAGTTGGAACCAGCGCTGCAGTGACGGATTGAAGTAATCCCAGGAAACCGGGGGACCGGGTTTGCCATCGGCATCCAGCAGGCGTGGGTTGGTGCAGAACGCACAGGGCCCCGTCTGTCCCGCCTGCATGTTCCGCCAGCAGACCTGGCCAACCACATCGCCCACGAGGTCCCTGGCGTGACTGTTGAGGAACAGGATCTCATGGTTGTCCATGTCGGTGACGTAGACCGCGGCATGGGTGCCGTCAAGGATGCTCTGGAACCGCTGGTTGGTCAGTGTGAGTTCCGCGGTTTTCTGCTGCAGGATGTCGGCGGAGCGTATGCGCTGCGCGACATTGGCCAGCAGGTTCGCAAACAGGGTCAGCAGGTAGCGTTGATCCTCTCCGTAGTCCCGGCACTGCCGAACCGCGTCAAATCCGACAAAGCCGGTCACCTCACCATCACTGAGGATGGGAGCCGTCAGCAGGCTCTGGATGTTCTGCGACGCCAGCAGGCGTTTGAGGGGCCCCGCAGGGAGACCGCTGACGTTGCCGACAACGAGGCATTCCCCGCGTCGGTGGACCTCCACCCAGTCCGGTATCTCTGCCATCGGCAGCTTCTGCAAGGCGTGGATCTGGGGTGCAATCCCCCCGGCACACCATTCATGGGTGTTGGTACTTGTCCCCGCGGTAAAGTCGTAGTCAAAGACGTAGGCCCGATCGGCCCGGAAGAACGTCGCCATCTGCCCCAGGGCGGCGTGGACAGCTCCGTCAATCCGGTCCAGGGGCAGGTTGATGAACGTCATGGCGATATCTAGCACCAGCGACTGGAATGCATCCGAACGCCCCGCGCCAGCGGCACCCTGTTTGTCGATCGGTGGCAACTGGCTCATGCTGCTACCTCCCCCTCACTGGGCCAGCTCCAGCAGCAGTTGGTCCAGCTGGTCCCAGGGGTCCCCTTCGGCATAGCCCTTGAGGCTGCCGTCCACGTTCAGCGCCTGCTGCAGCAATGCGCCCAGGGAGCCGCTGTCGTGCCTCTGCAGGCAGGACTGCACCGCGGCGGCGCGGCTTTGCCAGACGCGGTGGCTGTTCAGCACCCGGCTCACGGGCTGTCCGGACTCGCAGTCCAGCTGCATGGCGTAGAGACTGCGAACCTCGCGGGCCACGGCCCACAGCAGGGGTACCAGGTCGTTGCCCTCGCCGCGCAGGCCGTGAACCATGCGCAGGGCGGCGGTGGCATCACCCGCCAGGGCGGTATCGACCATGGCAAACAGATTGTAGCGGGCGTTGTCGAGCACTGCAGCGGTTACCGTCTCGATGGTGACCTGCCCGTTGCTGGCCAGCAGTTTCAGTTTTTCCACTTCCTGTACCGCGGCATACAGGTTGCCCTCGAGACGCTCCGCCAGCAACTCCAGGGCGTCAGCAGCAATATCCAGCCCGGCTCCCTGCAGGCGCTGGCGCAGCCAGCGTGGCATCTCCCGGGCAGCGACCGGCCAGACCTGTATTGCGGCGCCGGCCTGGTCCAGGGTCTTGTACCACTTGCTGTTCTGGGATTGCTTGTCGATTTTGCCGCTCACCACCAGCAGGATATCGTCGCCACTGGCACGTTCGATGTATTCACAGAGGGCCTTGCTGCCCTCGGCGCCGGGTTTGCCTTCGGGCAGGCGCAGCTCGATCAACTTGCGGTCACCGAACAGGGACATCTCCGCGGCGCTGTGCAGCAGGGTTTGCCAGGCAAAATCGCGGGCCGCGGTATCGACAATTTCGCGGTCGCTGCAACCTGCCTGGCGGGCGGCGTTGCGCACCAGGTCGGCGCACTCCTGCACCAGCAGGGGTTCGTCGCCGCTGACCAGATAGACGGGGAGGCACTGTTGTTGCAGGTGCTGGCGCAGCTGCTCGGGTTTGAGTTGCATTACCGGGCGGCGGCGTGGAAACCGATCCGGCGCAGGATCTGCTGCGACAGCTCGCCGCGCATCTCGCGCTGCAGAATACGGATTTCCTCCGCCTTGCCGACGACATTGCGGGGGTCGTTCTCCATCTGCTTGACGACCATGGCATCAGTGGTGTCCATGGCCATGCTGCCGTCCGGCGCGCGCACCGAGAAATTGGCCTGCATCGTCAGTTCGAATTCGGCTGCCCGCGCCTGGCTGTTGAGAGAGAGATTGCGCTGGCTGAAGCGCTCCGGTCCCAGCTGCAGGATGTACGCCGCCTCACTGCGCTCGACCCACTCGATACCGTTGGCGGAAAACCGGGCTTTCAGGTCGCGGCTGAACTCGCTGTTCGGATTCGCGGTTTCCAGGTGGAGCTGTCGCCAGTCCTCCGGCAGGCCGGTGGAGCTGGTGGCGCCGCGCAACTGGAAGCCGCAGGCGCCGAGCAGGACGGGCAGGGCCAGCGCCAGCAGCAGGGCAGTGAGGGTGCGCGACATGGGGCATCTCCCGGGCATCAGTTGGCGACTATGTTAACCAGTTTACCCGGCACCACAATCACTTTGCGCACCGTGACATCGACCAGGAAGCGCTGCACGTTGTCCTGGTCCATGGCGGCGGCCTCGATGCTTGCCCTGTCGGCATCCGCCGCTACGGCGATCTGGGCCCGGACCTTGCCGTTCACCTGTACCGCCATGTCGATGCTGTCGCGAACCAGGGCGGCTTCATCCACCAGCGGCCAGGGGGTGTCGAGCAGCTCTCCCGCGCCCCCCAGTAGTGGCCACAGGTGATGGCAGATATGCGGCACAACGGGGCTCAGCATCAAGACCACGGCGCGCAGCGCCTCGCGCACTACCGCGCGCCCCTGGGTATCGGCTTGGTCCAGGCGCAGGATATCGTTGCTGAGCTCCATCAGGGCGGCGATGGCGGTGTTGAAGGTCTGGCGGCGCCCGTAGTCGTCGCTGACCTTGGCAATGGTCTCGTGGGTCTTGCGCCACAGCTGGCGCTGGGCTTCGTTGAGCGCCGCCGGATCGATGGCGCCGCCGGCCTCGCCGGCGTCCAGATGGCTGTGTACTGCCTTCCAGAGCTTGCGCAGGAAGCGGCTGGCGCCCTCGACGCCGGCATCGTGCCACTCCAGGGTCTGCTCCGGGGGCGCCGCGAACATGGTGAACAGGCGCACGGTGTCGGCGCCGTAGCTTGCCACTGCGGCGTGCGGGTCGATGCCGTTGTTCTTCGACTTGGACATCTTGGTGACGCCGCCGGCAATCACCTCTTCACCAGTACTGCGCTCCACCGCTCGCAGCACCCGGCCGCGCTCATCGCGCTCCACGTCGACCTCGGTGGGGGCGATCCAGGTCTTGCCGCCGCCGGGACCCTCCCGGTAGAAGGATTCGGCCAGCACCATCCCCTGGCAGAGCAGGCGCTCGAAAGGCTCGTTGCTGTTCACCAGGCCCTCATCGCGCATCAGCTTGTGGAAAAAGCGGGCATACAGCAGGTGCAGGATGGCGTGTTCGATGCCGCCCACGTACTGGTCCACGGGCAGCCAGTAGTTGGCGCGCTCCGGATCCAGCATGCCCCCTTCGAAGTCGGGGCAGGTGTAGCGCGCGTAGTACCAGCTTGATTCCATGAAGGTGTCAAAGGTGTCGGTCTCGCGCTCCACCGGCTGTCCGTCCAGCTCGTCCCGGCGCCATTCCGGATCGGCCTTGATGGGCGAGGTGACGCCGTCCATCTGCACGTCTTCCGGCAACAGGATCGGCAGCTTGTGCGCGGGTACCGGGATCTCGCCACCGTCGGCCAGGTTGAACATCGGAATTGGCGCACCCCAGTAGCGCTGGCGGGATACGCCCCAGTCCCGCAGCCGGTACTGGGTAGTCAGCTCGCCGCGACCCTCGGCCTGCAGTCGTGCGGCGATGGCGCTGAAGGCGGCGTCGGAATCCATACCGTCGAACTCGCCGGAATTGACCAGAGGACCTTTGGCCGTCACTGCGCCCTGTTCGAGGTCCCCGGGGCCGGCGTCAGCGGGTGCAATCACTTGCCGGATGGTGAGCCCGTACTTGCGCGCGAACTCCCAGTCCCGCTGGTCGTGGGCGGGCACGGCCATGATGGCGCCGGAACCGTAGTCCATCAGGACATAGTTGGCGATCCAGACCGGTACCTCCTCGCCAGTGAGCGGGTTCAGTGCCTTGAGTCCGGTATCGATACCCTTCTTTTCCATGGTGGCCAGGTCCGCTTCCGCGGAGGACTGGATCTTGCAGGCCTCGATGAAGGCCTGCAGCTCCGGCTTGTCCACCGCCAGCGCCCGGGTGATCGGGTGTTCCGCCGCCAGGCACATGTAGGTCACGCCCAGCAGCGTGTCGGGGCGAGTAGTGTAGACCTCGAGGTGGTCTATGCCCGCGACCGGGGTGGCGAGGTCAAAGCGCAGGTCAACGCCGCGGCTCTTGCCGATCCAGTTGCGCTGCATGGTGCGTACCTGCTCCGGCCAGTGTGGCAACTGGTCCAGGTCCGCCAGCAGTTCCTCGGCGTAGGCGGTGATACGGATAAACCACTGGGGGATTTCGCGGCGTTCCACAAGGGCGCCGGAGCGCCAGCCACGGCCGTCGATCACCTGCTCGTTGGCCAGCACCGTCTGGTCCACCGGATCCCAGTTCACCGTGGCCATTTTTTTGTACACCAGCCCCTTCTCGTACAGGCGGGTGAAGAACCACTGCTCCCAGCGGTAGTAGGAGGGCTGGCAGGTGGCGAGTTCCCGGGACCAGTCAAAACCGAAGCCCAGGCTCTGCAGCTGGCCCTTCATGTAATCGATGTTCTGGTAGGTCCACTTCGCGGGCGCGCTGCGGTTCTGTACTGCAGCATTTTCCGCCGGCAGGCCGAAGGCGTCCCAGCCCATGGGATGCAGCACGTTCTTGCCCAGCATGCGCTGGTAGCGCGAGATCACGTCGGTGATGGTGTAGTTGCGCACATGCCCCATGTGCAGCTTGCCGCTGGGGTAGGGGAACATGGCCAGGCAGTAGAACTTCTCCCGGCTCTCATCCTTCTCGACCGCGAAGCTGTTGTTGTCTTGCCAGTGTGCCTGGGCGGCCTGTTCAAGGATCTGGGGCTGGTAGTGCTGGTCCATCGGCTGCGGAATCTCGTCCAGTGGGGAAGCAAAAAAGAACGGGGGATTCTACCAGCAATCAGGGTTGGGGGTCAGGCCCCGTCGAGAGCGGATTGCCCGCGGCGCCAGAAGGTGTGGTAAATCACCAGCAGCGTCAGCAGCAGCAGGGCGCAGGCGCTGATGATGGGGCCGGTGCCGAGTGTGGCGGCGGGGGTGCTGCCCAGCATCACCTCGGCCTCACCAGTGAGCACCGCTTCCTCGAACTGGGGCGTCTGCGCCAGGATCTGCCCGCGGTGGTCGATGATGGCCGAGATGCCGTTGTTGGTGCCCCGCAGCAGGTAGCGGCCGCTCTCCAGCGCCCGCATCTGCGCCATTTGCAGGTGCTGGAGGGGGCCAATGGAGGCGCCGAACCAGCTGTCATTGCTGATGGTGACCAGCAGGTCAGCGGCCCGCGCTCCGCGCGCAACGAGATCCGGATACACCACTTCGTAGCAAATGAACGGCGCGATCCGGTAGCCGTTTGCCTGCAGCAGGGCCTGGCCCGGCGGCCCGGCACTGAAGCTGGACATGGGCAGGTCGAAAAAGTCGATCAGGCCGCGCAGCCAGGACTCCAGCGGCACATATTCGCCGAAGGGCACCAGGCGCTGCTTGTGGTACAGGCCGCCGCCGGCACCGAGGGCGATAATGCTGTTGTAGTATTCCGCACTGCCGGCTTCGCGCCAGGGAATACCGGTGATCAGGGTGGCGTCATCGCGCCGCAGCAGTTCCGCTACCGGGTCCAGGTAGTCGCGGGTCTGCTGGTAGAACCGGGGCAGGGCGGACTCCGGCCAGAGGACGATATCGTGACCATATTGCGCCGGCAGTGCGGCATCGAACTGGCGCAGGATGCCTGGGTACTGCTCGCGCTGCCACTTGAGTTCCTGGGGAATGTTGGGCTGGTACAGGGCGACGCTGAGGGGCTGCTCGGACCCGGGTGCCACCCACTCCATATGCCTGAGCATGCCGCCCCCGCCCCAGAAACCGCCGAGCAGGACGGCATAGGTGAGCAGGGCGCCCGGACGCGGGCTGCGCCAGGCCAGAAACAGGCAGGTGCCGCTCACGGCGCAGATAAACGAGAGCCCGTAGACTCCGACGATCGGCGCCCAGCCCGCCAGCCAGGTATCGATATGGGCGTAGCCCAGATAGAGCCAGGGAAAGCCGGTCAGCAGCCAGCTGCGCAGCCATTCGAACAGCACCCAGAGGGCGGCAAATCCGAGCAGCATGCCGCCGGGCAGCGGCCGCACATGGCGCACATAGGTCCAGGCAAACAGGCTGTGCAGCAGGGCCAGACCGGCGCAGAACAGTGCGGTCAGAATGGCAGCAAGCGTTACGCTGGCGTAGCCATAGACATGAATGCTGACGTAGACCCAGGACACGCCGCTGCCGAACAGGCCGAGCCCGAACAGCCAGCCGCGCCACAGGGCCTGGCGCGGTGAGCAGGTGCTGAGCAGGTAACAGTAGAGGGCGCAGCTGGCGATGCCCGCGGGCCAGAGGCCGAATGGAGCCAGGGACAGAGTAACCAGCGTCCCTGCAAGCGGCGTCAGCAGCAGCACCCACAGCGGGCGCAGGCCGGTGTGGGGCATGGTCTAGGCTTCCAGCGGCCGCATGCGCAGGCTGTGGATCTTGCGCTGGTCGGCGTTGATAACCTTGAACTCGAAGTTTTCGATCCGGGTGACTTCATTGCGGGCCGGCATGTGGCCGAAGGCCTGGATCACCAGGCCGCCGATGGTGTCGAATTCCTCGTCACTGAAGCTGGTGCGGAAGTACTCGTTGAAGTCCTCTATGGGAGTCAGCGCCTTGATGAAAAAGTCATCGTCGCTGATCTTGCGGATAAAATTGTCCTCGTCGACATCGGTTTCGTCCTCGATATCGCCGACGATTTCCTCCAGCACGTCCTCGATGGTGACGAGGCCGGCCACCCCGCCGTATTCATCAATAACGATGGCCATATGGTTGCGGTTTTCCCGGAATTCCCGCAGCAGCACGTTCAGGCGCTTGCTCTCCGGCACCACTACCGTGGGGCGCAGCAGGGACTGCATCCTGAATTCGCTGTGGTCCTTGTTCAGCAGCTCCGGCAGCAGGTCCTTGGCCAGCAGGATGCCCTGGATGTCGTCCGGACTCTCGCCCACCACCGGGTAGCGCGAGTGCGCCGAGCGAATGATCTGCGGCAGGATCTCCTCCAGGGTGGATTCCGCCTTGATCACCACCATCTGCGCCCGGGGGATCATGATGTCCCGGGCCTGCATGTCACTGACCTTCATGGCTCCTTCCATGATGCTGCGCGCATCCTGGTCGATAACCTCGTTCTCGGCGGCAATCGCCAGCACCCCCTCGAGATCTTTCCTGTTGTGGGGTTCGGAAGAGAACAGCAAGGCGATTTTCTCCAGCCAGGAGCGGTCTCCCGGCTCGGTGCCAAATCGGTCTTCGCTCATTGGGTGACGTGCTCCTCATGGGCATGATCCGGGTAGGGGCAGGGGTACCCCAGCTGCGCCAGAATGGTGGTTTCCAGGGTTTCCATGGCAATCGCGTCGGCCTCGGCAACGTGGTCGTGGCCCAGCAGGTGCAGGCAGCCGTGCACTGTCATGTGGGCCCAGTGAGCGGCGCGCGGCTTGCCCTGCTCGGCGGCCTCGCGAGCCACCACCGCGGCGCAGATGACAATGTCGCCCAGCAGCGGCAGCGCCAGCTCCGGGGGCAGCCCGGCGGGAAAAGAGAGTACATTGGTGGGGCCGTCCTTGCCGCGGTAGTCGCGGTTGAGCGCGGTCATTTCCGCCTCATCCACCAGGCGCAGACACAGTTCTGCGGTGTCCCCGGGCATGCGCCCGGCGAGGGCAGCGCGGGTCCAGCGTCGTAAGTCGTCCTCTTCGGGAACAGGTTCACTGCAGGCAGTCTGGATATCGACATGGACGCTCATGGCTTGCTCTTGTCGAGCGGGGTCGCCCTTTCCTCGAAGGCGTCATAGGCCTCGACGATACGCTGCACCATCGGGTGGCGCACGACATCCTTGTTGCCAAACCAGGTAAAGCCAATTCCCTCGACATCCGCCAGGATGTTGCTGGCGTGAGTCAGGCCGGACTGGATACCCCGGGGGAGGTCGATCTGGGTGGCGTCGCCGGTGATGACCGCGGTGGAGCCGAACCCGATCCGGGTCAGGAACATCTTCATCTGCTCCCGGGTGGTGTTCTGCGCTTCATCGAGGATGATAAAGGCGTTGTTCAGTGTGCGCCCGCGCATGAACGCCAGCGGTGCGACCTCAATCACATTGCGCTCGATGAACTTGTTCACGGTCTCGAAGCCGAGCATCTCGTACAGGGCGTCGTACAGTGGCCGCAGGTAGGGGTCGATTTTCTGGCTGAGATCGCCGGGCAGGAAACCCAGCTTCTCGCCGGCCTCCACCGCGGGCCGCACCAGCAGGATGCGGCGCACCCGTTCTTCCAGCAGGGCCTCCACGGCACAGGCCACGGCGAGGAAGGTCTTGCCGGTACCGGCCGGCCCGATACCGAAATTGATGTCGTACTGTTTGATGGTGCGCACATAGCCCTGCTGGTTCTTGCCCCGCGGCTTGACCGAGGCCCGCTTGGTGCGAATGACCTGGATCGCCTCGACCTGGCCGCCTGCGGACTCCGCTACCAGGCTTTCCATGCCGGACTGTTGCAGCTGCAGGTGCAGGGATTCAGGGCTCAGCCCGACACCCTGGCAGACCTCGCTGTAGAGGTGCCCGAGCAGCTTGCGCCCCGCCGCAACACCGGCGTCGGGGCCGGTCAGCTGGAACTGGTTGCCGCGGGCGGCAATGCTGATGCCCAGGCGGTTCTCGATCTGCCGCAGGTGGCCATCGAACTGGCCACAGAGCATCGCCAGGTGGCGGGCATCATTCGGCTCCAGGGTAAGGTTTGCTTGTGTCGACGCCGGGGTCGGGGATTCGCTGTTCAAGTCGCTCTTTGGCCGCAAAGGGCAAGTGGTTGAGGTTAAAAGGATATACCGCTTGGCGGGCTAGTCAACCGCGCGCCGCAGGGGCACCTCGGCCAGCTGGCCACGCAGGGAGTTGGGCAGGGCCGCCAGGATATCCAGGTCGACGAAGTCGCCGATCAGGCCGTGGTCGCTGCAGCTGAAGTTCACCACACGATTGTTCTCGGTACGCCCCTGCAGTTGTCCCGGATCTTTTTTCGAGACGCCGGTGACCAGGACGGTCTGCACCGTGCCCACCATGCGGCGGCTGATGGCCTGGGCCTGCTGCAGGATGCGCGCCTGCAGGATCTGCAGGCGCTGCTTCTTGGTGTCTTCGTCGGTGCTGTCCGGCAACTCGGCGGCGGGCGTACCCGGGCGGGCACTGTAGATGAAGCTGAAGGAAGTGTCGAAGCCGATCTCCTCGATCAGCTTCATGGTGGCGGCAAAGTCTGCCTCGGTTTCCCCCGGGAAGCCGATAATGAAATCCGACGACAGGCTGATGTCCGGGCGGACCCGGCGCAGGCGGCGGATCTTCGACTTGTACTCCAGCGCCGTGTGGCCGCGCTTCATCGCCATCAGGATGCGGTCCGAGCCGCTCTGCACCGGCAAATGCAGATGATTGACCAGCTGCGGGATGTCGGCATAGGCGTCGATCAGGGCGTCGCTGAACTCCACCGGGTGGGAGGTGGTATAGCGGATGCGGTCGATGCCGGGAATGCGGGCGACAAAGTGCAGCAGCTCGGCGAAATCCACGATCTCGCCGAGGTGGTTCGCGCCGCGATAGGCGTTGACGTTTTGCCCCAGCAGGTTGACCTCGCGCACGCCACCCGCCGCCAGGTGGGCGATCTCGGCGATCACGTCATCCACCGGCCGCGAGACTTCCTCGCCCCGGGTATAGGGCACCACGCAGAAGGTGCAGTACTTGCTGCAGCCCTCCATGATGGACACAAAGGCGGTGGGGCCGTCGACCTTCGGCTCCGGCAGGCGGTCGAATTTCTCGATTTCGGGGAAGCTGATGTCGACGACCAGGGTGCCGCCCGGGCCCGTGCGGGCCTTGCGCTCGGCCATCATCTCCGGCAGCCGGTGCAGCGTCTGGGGGCCGAAAACCAGGTCGACATAGGGTGCGCGCCTGCCGATCTCGGCCCCTTCCTGGCTCGCCACACAGCCGCCCACGCCGATCACGAGGTTGGGGTTCTTCTGCTTCAGGTGCTTCCAGCGACCGAGCTGGTGAAATACCTTTTCCTGGGCCTTTTCCCTTATGGAACAGGTATTTAGCAGCAATACGTCGGCCTCCTCCGGATTGTCGGTGGGGACCAGGCCATGGCTTTCCCCGAGCAGATCGCGCATCCGCGCGGAGTCATACTCGTTCATCTGGCAGCCATGGGTCTTGATGTACAGCTTCTTGCTCACTGTGCCTCGTTGGTACCCGGGGGTACCGTATTGCCGTGTCGCGGAAAAGGGTCGAGGATTATACAGAGTTGGCAGCCTGAAACCTAGCCGCAGGGCCCACAAGTGCTGGAATTCTGGCCCCAGAGTGATACCATTGTCGCCCCTAAAATCCGGCGCACTTCCATCGGGGCCGCCAGCCGGAGCGCCCCACGAGGACTTCATGGCCAGCCAACCCGTCTACAAGGTGATTTTCCACAATGCCAACCAGGTGTTCGAGGTGTTTGCGCGCCAGATCTACCAGAGCGACATGTGGGGCTTTATCGAGATCGAGGAGTTCATCTTTGGCGAGCGCTCACAGATCCTGGTGGACCCCAGTGAGGAGAAGCTGAAGCTGGAGTTCAACGGCGTCAAGCGCAGTTACATTCCGCTGCAGGCCATCATCCGCATTGACGAGGTGGACAAGGAAGGCACCGGCAAGATCTCCGACACGGCGCCAGGTACCCGCAGCAATGTGACTACCTTCCCCCTGTCCGGCATGCAGCCGCAGCACAATCAGGAAGACTGAGCTGCCCCGCGGTCTAGCGTCCCAGCTTCTGCTTCACCGAGGCGATCTTCACACACAGGGCGAACACCTCGACACTGGCCTGCACGTCCTCCAGCGACGGGAAGCTCGGTGACAGGCGGATATTGCGATCTTCCGGGTCCCTGCCGTAGGGGAAGGTCGCTCCCGCCGGGGTCAGCTTGACCCCCACCGCACCGGCCAGTTCCACGATTTCCGAGGCCAGCCCCGGCAGGGCATCAAAACTGACGAAATAGCCACCCCGGGGCCGGGTCCAGGCCCCCATGCCCGTGTCACCCAGCTCCCGTTCCAGGGTCTCCAGCACAGCCTCGAAACGCGGCCGCAGCAGCGCGGCATGCTGTTCCATATGGGCTGCGAGAGTGTCCGCGTCCTGCAGGAAGCGCACGTGGCGGAGCTGGTTGACCTTGTCCGGGCCGATGGTCTGGAACGCCAGGTGGGCCTTGAAGGTGGAGAGATTGCGTTCGCTGCTGCCGACGAACGCGACCCCGGCGCCGGCGAAGGTGACCTTGGAGGTCGAGCCGAACTGGAAAATGCCGTCCATGGTGTCGAACTGGCGGGCATAATCGCTGATGCAGGCCAGCGGTTCCGCATCGGCATACAGCTGGTGCACGGCGTAGGCGTTGTCCCACATGACGATGAACTGGCCGGAGGCGAGCTTGGGCAGTCGCGCAATGCGCTCCACGGTGTTGTCGCTGTAGACACAGCCGCAGGGGTTGGAGAAGCGCGGCACGCACCAGATTCCCTTGATGTCGGGGTCAGCGGCGACCAGGCTCTCGACCTGGTCCATGTCCGGGCCGGTCTCCAGCAGGCGCACCGGCAGCATCTCGATGCCCAGGTACTCGCAGATGGAGAAGTGGCGGTCGTAGCCGGGGACGGGGCACAGGAACTTGACCTGCCCGGCGTTGGACCAGGCCGATTCCGCGCCACGCAGCCCTTCCCGCAGGGCGAAGTCCATTACCTGGTACATCAGGGTCAGGCTGCTGCTGCCGCCGACCAGGGTTTCCTCCAGGGTCGTACCGAGAACGCTGCCAAACAGGGCCCTGGCCTCGGGCAGCCCGTCCAGGCCGCCATAGTTGCGGCAGTCTGTGCCGTCGGCGGCGCGATAGTTGCCATCCAGGATGCCATCCAGGGCATCGGACAGGGACAGCTGCGCCGCGCCCGGCTTGCCGCGGGTCAGGTCCAGGCTAAGCCCCCTGGCGACCAGCTGGTCGTATTGATCGTAGAGCGTCGCGAGCTGTTCGCGCAGCTCGGCTTCGGTTGCCTGGTCTATATGCACCTTGAACTCCTGAGTTGGTCGTGCAGGGAGCCGGTCCCCGCGGAAGGTGTCCAGTATACCCGCAGCACCGCGCCGGTTGAAACGGTGCGGCCGGCGAGGTGCGGCCGGCCAGGTGTGGCCGGCGAGGTGCGGCCGGCCAGGTGCGGCCGGCGAGGTGCGGCCGGCCAGGTGCGGCCGGCGAGGTGCGGCCGGCCAGGTACGTGTTGCTACCCGCTGGACCCGTTCGATTGAAATACCGTGAGCCGGGCCCATATCTGCTGGACCCGAAG
>NZ_JAVKCQ010000055.1:0-11228 GCF_040222615.1 Haliea sp. | reverse complement strand
TGACGCGCCGTTACATGAGCCAGGAGACGCTGGCGCGCGTGCTGAGCAAGGAAGACCAGGCCAACCTACTGCCACAGTCTGAGGCCGCCTGAAGCGATGAAACTGGAGACCGGAGTTACACCACTTGACGGGACACTACCCGGCGAGCCTGCCACGATTGCGACAAGCGCCAGCATTCGCAACCGCAGGTCGCGCCGGAATTCTCTCATGGGGATCTCCTCCTCCGGGAAACGCTGCTGCAGGAGACGTCTGCGCTTCTCTGCGCGAGCGCTCTCCGCCCTTTGGGCGAGGAAGCCGACCGGCACCAGCACACACAGCAGGATGATCCACTCGGAAAGATTTTGCGGGCCATATCTCATTGGCACGAAAGCGCGGGCCGGGGCAGCGGTGACCAACAGCCCCAGAAGTACCCCACTCCCGGCGGTCAGTCTGGGGTTGATCGGAAAATAGCGCAGTCTGCTGGCGATACGCATTGCCCTCCCCGGGGGACACCGTCTAAGTGTACAAATCATAACTGACAAATATGAGCGTTACACCGATTCTGGCTGCTTTCTTCCCTCGCGATGCATCAATGCTCCCGGGCGCCGACACCAGTATCCCCTCGAAACGCTAACCCTTGTAGCCCGGCACGGGCTGGAGCAGCATGAGGTGAATATGCTGTGTTCTGTCGCAGCCGATCTCAAAATAGCCGAGGTCGTAAACGGCAACGCACTGGTGTCCATGCGTATATCCAAATCACAGTTCAGACCCATCCGGTCCCCGCAGGATTTTTAGGACAAGCACTGGGCCAGCGGCGCCTGTGCGCTAGTAGGTAATGTCAACCACCGGCCTGTTGTCGCCTAATCAGCGGTGAAGTCGCGCATTAGTTCACCTGTTAAGCGAGCAAATTTCATCTCGTTCGACGCTAACCTTTGATTCATATCAAAAGGACTGATTTGAAGCCATCGCCCGCGATTGACGCTCTATTGTCGGAGGACCATTATCTAAAGGTCGGGATTCGACAGGTATTCCAGTGCAGCGCGTTCGTGAGCCGGGCGTGAAACAGAGAACTGGAGGGAGTCATGAGGAGGTGGTTAATGTCCGCTAATATCCAATTAGGTCACAAGTACCGGGTGGCTTCGCTTTTTGTATTACTGTTTATGTCTGGCTTTGCTCACGCTGAGCAACAAGACGTAATCGAGTTCTTTCACCCATTGCTGGGGCACTATTTTATGGCCGCTGGTAGTGAGGTTGAGCTTCTCGATCAGGGTGGCGCTGGAGGCAACTGGGTAAGGACAGGGCAGTCGTTCAGTGCCTGGCGTGATCCTGCAGATGCTCCGGCAACCGCGTTTCCGGTCTGTCGTTTCTACAGTTATGCCAGGAACTCTCACTTTTACACTGGAAGCCCGACTGAATGTGAATCGGTGAGGGCAACGGATCCCGGCTGGGTTTACGAAGGTATTGCGTTCTATATCGAGACACAACGGCTAGAGGATCAGCAATGCGCAGCAGGGCTGGTTCCTGTGATTAGAGCCTACAACGATCGGTTTGCCGAGAATGACTCCAATCATCGCTATATGACCCTGCCTTCTATATCCGATGAAATGAATGCCCTGGGGTGGATCGTGGAGGGCGTTGCAATGTGTGCGCGCGCGTCGACGACCAATAGCGGGATTCGTCCGGATGAGGCATCCATGACCGTCAGGACAGATACATCCGCAACTGTTGAAACTTTTGGTGGTGCGCAGGTGTCGGTGCCGATCGGTGCAGTTGCACCAACTCCTGACGGAGATGTTGGCTCAGCGACGATCACAATTGCGATAGACACGAGCACTCGGATTGACCTGCCGGAAGGCGATAGACTCGCGGGACGTGTATATGAAATCGGGCCGGCCGGGCATGTATTTCAAGCGCCCGTGCAAATCACACTACCGGTCACGACTGATCCTGGTAGTGCAAGCGTTGAGCTGTATACCCTGACAAGAGAAGGTATTGTTCAGGGGCTTGGCGGTCGTTACGATCCTGTTGCGAAAACCGTTACGGCTTTTACCAGTCACTTCTCTCCACACTGGCCAGGGATCGGCGCTTCTCGCTCGGGTGAAAGCTGCATTCAGGTCGATAACTCAGCTTCATCTCCTTACAGCTGGAAAAACTTTTGCTTGAGCAAGGTAAATTCACTGGCAGATCCATTCAACGCGCCTCTGCAACAGGAGGGTGGAATGGTAGCCCCTGCTTCCTCCATAGGCGTATCTTCCAAGGTTAAATGGTCTTTGCCGGCAGGGAACTACGATGTCTGTGTGGAAGAGACCGATCGCGACACCCAGAGCAGCCCCCCCGAGTTCCAGGGTTCCAAGATCATCAGCGGGGTCAATGTTCGTACATTGGATGGCAGCGGTGGTCCCACGGGTGACTTTTGCTCGCCAAAACTCAACGTGTCAAACATCTCTGGCCTCACCAATGCCAGATGTGCCTGCGGGGCTACGATACCGACGCCCGGCGGGACCGGTGTCGACTCTTCACTGGAGATCAGCCTTGACTGGAGGTCGAACCCTCCGGTTGATCTTGATATCTACGTCACAGAGCCGGGCGGTGAAACAATCTTCTTCGACAATGAAGTCTCGGCCGCCGGGGGCAGTCTGGATTGGGATAACCAGTGTTCAAACTACCAGGACGGTCGGACTGAGAATGTATCCTGGACATCACCTCCTATCGGAAGTTACAAGATCGAGGTGGACTGCTTTGACGCCTGTACTACCAGTTCGGCTACGGTTCCGTTCAAGATAAACGTCAAGGCAGGTGGCTCAACCAGCAGCTACTCTGGCCAAGCTGTCTGCGGCGAGGACAGGACGTTTGTAGCGGACTTCAATTTCCAGGGGCGGTCCTACGGTCATTCCGGGCGTGCACTATACGATTTTCAGCCGGCGACACTGAGCCTCGTTTTCAATGGTACAGCGGTGACCGGCAAGATGGTGAAAATCGGTGTCTGCGAGAACAATGTACGCTTGACCCAAACCACCCTCAATTTGGTGGGTACGCTAACTTCCGGTAGCTGGGACAATCCGGCACAGGGGGCCCGGATCGATGGAACCTGGACAGGCGGGGATGCCGTATGTGGTAATCAGCTCACTCTTGCTGACGGCTACCCGGTGAACGGAACCTTTACCATCCTGCGCGGGACAGACGGGAAGATTGCGCTCGAAAGGTTGGGGGACGTTGGGAACTGGAAGTATGAGTTCCGCTGAGCGAAAATCGATATCCTGGATGTCGGCTGCGGATCACCTCATTCAATGGCCAAGCCAGATGAGTGGTCCGTAACCGGCGCTGGCAGGGCAGGGCAGGCAAGCTGAAAACAGTGCGTTGTGATGCCCAGGCCAGCACACTACCCCTTGTAGCCCAGCACGGCCTGGAATCCATTGGCCATGATAGCCTTGATAATACCCTGCACAGCCGCGGTATCATTGACGTTCGGGAACACCTCTCTGGGAACGGGCAGCTCGAGGAACTCACAGAGCGGCTCCCAGCCATCGGCCACTTCGAACACCAGCAGCCGCTCTGGCTCGATAGTCTCCCTGACCTCGGCAACATGTTCGTTGAAACGGCGAATCAGGTAATCGCGTTCGTGCATCCGACCATCAAAATAGTCGTTGATGGTCGCCTTCATATACGCACCTGCTTCAGTGCCGGGCAGGAACTCCATCCACTCTTTGCCGAAGATTGTACTCTGGACTGACGCAAACCATTTCTCCGGATCACGTACTGTGAGTACGACTTTGGCGTTCGGGTAATAGCTGGCGAGGGCGGCATAGCTGGTGCAGGCGGGGAAATCGACTGTCGCGGTAAAGCCCTCGAAAAGCCGGTCCCAGTCCGGCGTACCGGTCCCGACCTGCTCCCACAGCTTCCAGTGCTCAGGTCCATTGGGAAAGCATTCCACCATGTGGTAGCAGGGGTAACCCAATTGCTCCAGAGCGGCCTTCATGGACATGGTGCCGGTGCGGCCAAAGCCCGCCCCGATTATTTGCAGTGCCATCTCACCTCGTCCCGGGAATAGTTGGATCAAAGCTGAGTATAGACCAGTAGTCGTCCACCTCTGATCACTTGCCCTCTGGCAAGGCTGCCATCGCAGCACCCCTCGATTTCGCGTATTCTCGGTACATCAATTCAGCGTGGAGTTCCAGGGAAACCTCCCGAACCCCCGAGGTGAAGCGTATGCGACTACCGTGCTCCCTGCTCCTGGCTGTGCTCCTCGGGGCCTGCAGCGACGTAAATCAAAGCAGCGCAACGGCGCCCCACAAGGAGGCAAACATGACCAGCCCGCAAACCGTACTTGATTATGGCAGCTGGCCCTCACCCATTACCGCGGAGTCCCTGGTCGAGGGCAGTCGTGAACTCGGCAGCCCCCACAAGGATGGCGATTACCTGTACTGGCTAGAGTCACGGCCGGAACAGGGCGGGCGCATGACAATCATGCGCTGGCGTCAGGGCGGGGAACCGACAGAGCTCCTGCCCGAGCCTTTCAACGTGCGCACTCGAGTACAGGAATACGGTGGCGGCAGTCTGCTGGTTGCCAATGGCAGGCTGTGGTTCAGCAATTTCGCCGACCAGCGCCTGTACAGCTTCATTCCGGGAGATGCGCCGGTCCCGATAACCCCCGAGGGCAATCTGCGCTTCGCGGGCTGTCGCCTCGATGCGCCGAGAAACCGGCTGATCTGCATACGCGAAGACCATCGAGGCAGTGGCGAGCCGGTGAACAGTCTGGTTGCCCTGCCGACCGAGGGGATGAGCGAGGGCGAAATTCTCTTTTCCGGCACCGATTTCGTGTCGGCGCCGCGGCTGTCGGCGGACTTCAGTCGCATCGCTTTCACCAGCTGGATGCACCCCAACATGCCCTGGGACAATACCAGCCTGCACAGCGCGGGATTCGACGCAGATGGTGAGCTGGACGGCTTGGTCACGCACAACCCGGAAAGCGCAGAGTCCGTAATCGACCCCCAGTGGAGCAGCGACAATCGTCTCTTTGCCCTGTCGGACCGCGATAACTGGTGGCGCCCCTATGCCGTGCAAGACGAAACGTTCTCGCCGGTTCCAACTGGCCTGGAGGGAGTGGAGATCGGCGGTCCGGCGTGGTCCATAGACAGCCACTATTATCGCTTGCTGGAATCCGGCGAAATGCTGGTCAGCGCCAGGCGCGGCAGTGTGGAGACTCTGCATATCCTCGACGGCAAGGGCGGTCAGCGCCTGCTGGACACCGGGGCGGTCGCCTACAGCTCCGTCGCCACAGCCGGCGACCGCCTGTATGTCACGGCTGGTTTCGCCAAGCAGCCTTCCGCTCTGATCGCCATCGATAGACAAGGAGCCATCCTGGAGGTGCTGCGCCGCTCCAGGGACCGGGGACTGGAAGCATCCTGGGTGCCCGGAATCGAGCAGATCAGTTTCCCGGTACCCGGTGACGCGGTCGCTCATGGGGTGTACCTGGCGCCGCAGAACCCCGATGTCACCGCAGCTGCAGGCAAAGCCCCGCCGCTGATTGTCAGTGTGCACGGTGGACCCACAGCCTCAGCCGATGTCAGCTACAACCCGGAGCACTACTTCTGGACCAGTCGCGGCTTTGCCATTCTCGACCTCAACTATCGGGGTAGCACGGGGTTCGGGCGCAGCTATCGTCGGGAATTGTACGGCAACTGGGGGGTCACTGATGTGCAGGACGCTGTCGCGGGCGCCAGCTGGCTGGCGCAGCAGGGCCTCGCGGATCCCAGGCGCCTGATCATCCGCGGCGGCAGCGCCGGCGGCTATACCACGCTCGCCGCCCACGCTTTCCACAATACCTTTGCTGCGGGCGCCTCCTACTATGGGATATCGGATATGGAGGCCCTGGCCGGGGAGACGCACAAATTCGAGTCGAGGTATCTCGATCAGGTAATCGGCCCCTATCCGGAGCGCCGCGACCTCTACATCGAGCGCTCACCCATCCACCACCTGGAGGGTTTCAAGGCGCCACTCATCCTCCTGCAGGGGCTGGATGACCCGGTCGTGCCACCGAACCAGTCCGAGGCCATCTTTGCGGCCCTGAAGCGCAGCGGCATCCCAACCGCTTATATCGCCTACGAGGGCGAGTCACACGGGTTTCGCAAAGCCGAGACCCTGATCTCTTCGCTGCAGGCTGAACTGTACTTCTATGCCCAGGTACTGGGATTCGATCCAGCCGATGACTTGCCGGCTATAGTGATCGAAAACCTCGATGAGACTGGCCCCTGAAAGCGCGCCTGTGTGCAAACAGACAGATCATGCGGCGACTGCATTCCCGCAGTTGCTCACAGCATGTCGCGGTTGCAATACACTGCTTTCTCGAACTCGCTGATACTCATCGCAATATACTTAACATCCGGGAACATGCCTGACAGCATCTGCACTACTGATCTCGACAGTACTGCCTTTTGCTCAGTACTCCGGCCCTGCATAATGCTCGAAAATACATGCATAAACGGTTCCTGCTTTCCGCCCACCAGGTACCTGACGTAGGGGCTGACCCTGACCTTGATATCCTGGATGTCGAACAGGCCCGATCCCGCAGCAACGGCATGGATTTGCTCTGCAATGTAGAGTTCGGGGTGTACTTCCAGTATTTCCGCTGAACAATCGAGTATGAAATGCGGCATAAATGCTCCTGTTTGCCTGGCGGCCAGTCGGCCGGCTAGAGTGAATAACTTCCCTCTTCAACGCGCTCTGGTAAAAACCGCCGGCTCAGCGCGGCAACACGTGAACCGAGGTAGCTGGCCGTGGCAATGTCGGCTGGATCCAGCATACCATCACGCGCATGGGCGATGAGTCCACTCTGGGCACCCAGGCGATTGCGCCCCTCTGGATCAAACCCACCGGGCAGATCTATTCCGACCCACAACATACCATGTTGATTGGCGAGGGTGTTGAGGTACTGGATGGTGTTGAGCTGGTCGCCGCTGGGGTTGTTGCCAATCGTGAAGCCGGCCGCCAGTTTGCCGGCCCAATGGCGCTGGAACCAGAATTCGCTGGTTGCATCGGCAAAGGCCTTGAACTGCGCGGACACGCTGCCCATGAAAGTGGGTGAACCAAAGATAATAGCGTCGGCTTCACCCATGGCCTTCAGCGCACTGGCGTTGCGATAGCGGCCCTCATGGATGTCGCCGCCCTCTATCCTCACCGGAAACGCCCGGACACCGTCGATCTGGTTTGCGCCCCGCAGGGCTGCCTCGGCAAGCCCCGCCGTGGTGCCGGTGACGCTGTGGTAGACCACTGCTACGCTGGTTGGTGTTTTCATTTCATTGCTCCTTCTTTCAGCTGTACAGGCACCTGGGATTCCAGGCGTTGTGCCATGACAGTTGCGATGATACCGACGCCGATGATGCCGGCGCCGAGCCAGGTGGAGAGGGCATAGCGCTCCCCTAGAAATACCGTTGCCACGATCAGGCTCACTGCCGCAGAGACATAGCCGATCTGGCTCAGCAACACCGGGCCACCATCCCGCTGCAGGCGATAGAACAGCGGGAAATTAAGCCCGGATATGACCATCTGGATGACGATCAGGGTCTTCGCCGAGGCGATACCGGCAACAGGGAGTTCCTGTCCAGTCGCCGCGATAATCACCAGAAACACACCGGCCGCAAACAGGTGCCCCCAGAAGGCGAGGGAATTGGGAAGCGCGCCCTCGGGCCACCAGCGGCTGCGGTACACATTGCCTATCGCCAGCACAACCGGTATTGCGGCCGCCGCCAGCAGCCAGGCCAGCTCAGGCCCCTGGGGGTGGGTACCGCGCGTGAGGCTCACCAACAGCGCCCCGACTACCCCTATCGCGATCCCTGCCATTCCCAGCCGGCCGGGTGTCTTCATTCCGAACAACGAGGCGAAAAGCAGGGTAAACACCGGAGACAGCGCGAACATCAGGCCGGCATAACCGGCCCCCACCCGGGGTATCACGGTAAACAGCAGCACATTCGGTAGCACGAAGGAGATCAGCGATGAAATCATCGTATAGCGCACTACGCTGGTATCCGGCAGCCGCAGTCCGCGTTTCGTCAGCTGGGTGGGCAGCAACATGATGACGACGCCGAGGGAGATAATCGCAGCCCACAGCAGCGCGGACACACCGGCGTCGTGGGCCAGCTTGCCAATTGGCGTCCGCATGCCGAGCAGCGCGCCGCTGGCCAGCAACAGGCTGTGGGGGGCAAAGAGCCAGTGTGTGGGTGCTGTCGTCGATTCAGTCCGACGCAGGGCCTCATTCAATGCCTGGTTCGTCGCAAGCGTTTGACGGGTGCTGTTGGTCATGGTCGGCTCCTCCTGTGTTGGTGAGGAGCAGACTAGTCGTTTACCCGGGCGGGATAATTAGCCTGAGCGGAAAATGACTGGTAACCCGAATTAACAAATCTATGGCGATGACGGCTGGTCCCAGTACGGGGGGTCCTTGATTTTCGCTGCCAGAAAGTCCGCAAAGGCACGCACTTTCGGCGACAGATAGCGACGCTGCGGGTAGACGATGTAGATGGACAGCTCCAGCGAGCGACAGGTGTCCAGCACGGTGGTGAGCCGACCCCGGCGCAGGTCGTCGCCGACGAGGAACGTCGGCGTCCGGGCAATGCCCATGCCAGCGAGCAGCGCCTCGCGCAGGGCCAGGCTGTTGTTCACCTGCAGCCTTCCGGCGACAGCGACCTGTGTAGGCTGACCCCCGGAGTCGAGAAAATGCCACGCCTGGGCCGATTGCTGCAGGCTATAGCTGAGCACCTCGTGCTCCAGCAGGTCTTCCGGCCGGTCCGGTATGCCGTGTCGTTCCAGGTAGGCCGGTGCTGCCACGATGACGTGGCGACAGGGAGCGAGACGGCGCGCCACCAGCGTCGAGTCGGGCAGGTCGCTGATGCGCACCGAGGCATCGAAGCCCTCCTCAATCACATCCAGCTTGCGATCGTTCAGGTCCATTTCCACCGTCAGTTCCGGATACTGCTGCATAAACGCAGGCAGCAGCGGCGCGATATGCAGGATACCGAAAGACATCGGCACGTTGATTCGCAGGACCCCGCGCGGTTGCTGCTGCAGGCGCGAGACTTCCGCCCGCGCCTCGGCAATATCCTCCAGCCCCCGACTTGTCTGGGCGTGAAAAATGCGCCCCGCTTCCGTGAGACTCAAGCGTCGCGTGGTGCGATTGAGCAGGCGCACGCCGAGGCTGTCCTCCAACCGGCTGACCTGCTTGCTCACCACCGGGCGCGATACTTTCAGCCTCTCCGCCGCCCGGGTGAAACTCCCCGCGTCCACTACCGCAACAAACACCGCGACATCATTGAGGTCGTCCATAGGCGGACCATTAGTAAAAATATGGAAATAGAATCTTTCAATTCGGGCCGATTATCAATACCGGCTGTGGGGCTAGGCTGTGAACTCTTGTTCACTACGGGAGAAGAACATGCTTAACAAGACTCTGGTAATCACAGCCGCCCTGATGATGGGCGGGCAATTCACTGCCTCAGCCGCCGAGCGCCAGGTGGGTATCAGCCCCTGGGGAGCCGACGATGAAATCGGTCGCCTGAATCTCATGACCGAGGCATCGCGGAGCGAAATACTGACGCGCGTCGCCGGCGGCAGACTTTACGATCTGGCGGTCGAATACTTTATCGGCATGCCCAGCTGGCAAGCCGCCGGCGACCCGCACTACCGCATCTGGATGACCCACACCCCACACGGCACGGTGGTCGATGACCCGCTGGCTACCGGCTCGGAGATGAACCGGCACGTCAGCTATACCGGGGCCGCGGTCTCCATGTACACACATATGGGCACCCATATCGATGGGCTGGCGCATTTTGGCCTCAATGGTGAAATCTGGAACGGCTTCAGTGCGCAAGAGCATCTCGGTGATCGCGGCTGGCGCGTTGCCGGGGTGGAGAACATGCCGCCGATCGTGGCCCGCGGCGTGTTGCTCGACGTGGCGGCGGCAAAAGGCGTTGCCATGCTGCCCGATGGCTATCGGATCACGCGCGGAGATCTCGAGGCCAGCCTGCTGCGCCAGCAGCTAGATCTGCGGCAGGGCGACGTGGTCCTGATCCGGACCGGACGCATGCGCGTCTTCGATGACACTTCGGCTTACATGGACAACCCGCCCGGCCTGGGGTTGGCAGCTGCCCGCTTCCTCGTCGAGGAGTCGGGGGCAATGATTGTCGGCGCGGACAACCTGAGCCTGGAGGCATTTCCCTCGGAAGTGGCGAGCGACTACGTGCCCCTGCATACCTATCTGCTGGCGGAACAGGGAGCGCCGATCATTGAGCTCGCCTGGCTAGAAGACCTGGCCCGGGATGAAGTCTACGAATTTGCCTTTATCGCCGCGCCACTGAAGCTTCGGGGGGCAGACGCAGCGCCCCTGCGACCCATGGCCATTCCCCTGCAGTGACCAGCGCCAGCGGCTCCAGAGCAGTGCCACCCTGCCGGGGTGGCCGCTGATCCGGTCCCGGTCATCGCTTGCTCCTGTATTCTGGATCGTCAATAGTGACACCAATAGAACGCCATCAAGAGGTGATTTACCGTGCTGGAACTGAAAACAACAGGGCTGTTTGTCGTTACCGCTTTGGCCGAAATCATTGGCTGCTATCTGCCCTATCTCTGGTTGCGGGAGGGTAAATCGATCTGGCTGCTGGTGCCGGCCGCCCTCAGCCTTGCGGTATTTGCCTGGCTGCTGTCCCTGCATCCGACTGCTGCGGGTCGCGTCTACGCTGCCTATGGCGGTGTCTACGTTTTCATGGCCATCCTGTGGCTGTGGGGCGTTGAGGGTATTCGCCCGACCAGTTGGGACCTGCTGGGTTCCGGGGTGGCACTTCTGGGCATGGCCATTATCATGTTTGCGCCACGCAGCGCATAGCCAGGCGACAGGCGGCAACTGCGCTCGCAGGCACAGGGCCGACCGGTATTCACGGAGAAGATCATGCACAAGGTTTGCATCATTGGCGCGTCAGGCAAGCTCGGACGATACATGGTGCAGCATGCACTGGACCAGGGCTATCAAGTGGTCGGTGTCTGCAGGGAGAAAAGCGTCGCCAAGCTCGATGCTTTCAAGGACAGGATCACCGTCGTTCCCGGCGCCACGAACGATCGCGAGGTCATACAGCGGGCTGTTGCCGGCTGCGATGGCGTGCTGGTTGTATTGGCGCCATGGGGAGTCAGGCAATATTCGTCAGGTACGGCCCAGGCGGTTCTGGATTTCGCCGAACCCAATGCGCGCCTGGTTTTTTCCTGTGGCTGGC
>NZ_JAVKCQ010000054.1:0-7531 GCF_040222615.1 Haliea sp. | reverse complement strand
AGACCACCGGGCAAATTGCCCTGACGCCCGGCAGCTACTGGGTTACCGTTACCGCGGCAGGCGACAAGGCCGTGGTGGCGTTCGACAGTGGTGGCTTGATTGAGCTGGAGGGTGGAGTGAATTATACGGTGATCGCGCGGGATCCGTCGCCGGCGGAAGTGTCTGGCAGCCCGCTGATTGAGCTGACAATCCTGACCGATTAAGAGAACGGTTCAGCCAATGCAGCCCGCGTCATAGCACGCGGGCTTTTTTTTGGTCACACGGCGGGTGGCGACAGGGGTGGTTGTGCGCTGACACCGGTGACAGCGTCCGCCAGCATTTCGAGCAGGAGTTCACAGGGTGTGAAGAGCTTGAGGCTGGCAAGGGGATCGGCCCGGGTAAG
Organism: Haliea sp.; assembly: GCF_040222615.1. GTDB lineage: Bacteria > Pseudomonadota > Gammaproteobacteria > Pseudomonadales > Halieaceae > Haliea. The sequence continues at coordinate 7,149 of NZ_JAVKCQ010000054.1, read as the reverse complement.
GCCGGGGTTGAGCAGAACCAGCGGTTTGCCCAGGGCGTGGGCCGCACGGCAGAAGCGGAAGCCCGAGTAGACCTGCAGGGAGGAGCCGACAACCAGCAGCACATCTGCGGCTTCTATAGCGGTGGCGACGCTGGTGACGCGCTCTTTCGGTACCGTGCCACCGAAGAACACCACGTCCGGCATCAGTACGCCCCCGCACGCCAGGCAGTTGGGTACAGCGGTTCTTCGTGCCATTGCATCCGGCAGGGTCATGTCGCCATCGGGCCGGGACGAGGCGCCCGGCTCTAGCGCGGCGAGGTGTGGATTTGCCTGCTCCAGCCGCAGCTGCATCTCTTCTCGCTCTGAATACCGCCCGCAGCCGACGCAGCGGACCCGATCCAGGCGTCCGTGCAAGTCAACCACAGCACTGCTCCCCGCGCGCTGGTGCAGGCGGTCGACATTCTGGGTAACCAGCAATTCAACGGCACCGGCAGCCTCCAGCCTGGCCAGCGCCCGGTGCGCGGTATTGGGCAGAGCATCGCGTACCCCTGGCCAGCCAAACCAGGAGCGAGTCCAGTAGCGCTGCCGGGTAGCTGGCTCCTGCAGAAAATCGCGGTGCTGAATGGGGGCACTGTACAACCAGTTGCCGCCCGCATCCCTGTACGTGGGGATGCCCGAGCTGGCGCTGATGCCGGCGCCGGTAAGGACAACCAGCCGGGAGCGCCGATCCAGCAGTGCCAGCAGTTGTTGCAGTTCGGGCCCGGGATTGATCATGATGGAGCTCTACCTAAAACGTGAGGAATCAGGGTATGCATATCCTTATCACCGGGGGCACCGGGTTCATCGGTCAGGCACTGGTGCCACAGCTGCTCGGGAGTGGGCACCGTATCACTATCCTCAGCCGCGGTCGGCATCGCGATTCGGAGCAGTGTAACTTTGTGCGGTCCTTGAACGAACTGCCCGCTGACAATGGCCCGGACGCGGTAATCAATCTCGCCGGTGCCTCCCTGGCGGGCAAGCGCTGGACGCCGGCGTACAAGGAGGAAATCGTTGCCAGCCGTGTGGACGGTACGCGGGAGCTGGTGGAATTTCTCGCCTCCAGGGCACAGCCCCCGCGAGCCCTGCTCAGCGCCAGTGCCATAGGGTATTACGGGCCGCGCGGAGACCAGCCGCTGACGGAAACCGCCCCACCCGGCCTCGGCTTTTCCAGCGAGCTGTGTCAGGCGTGGGAGGCGGAGGCCTTGAAGGCCGAGGGGCTGGGCGTGAGAACCTGTCTGCTGCGTCTGGGGGTGGTTTTGGACAGGGAAGGGGGCGCCCTGCGGGAAATGGCGATGCCGTTTCGTTTCGGGATTGCTACCTGGCCGGGCACGGGCCACCAGTACCTGAGTTGGGTCCACCGGGTGGACGTGGTAGCCGCGATGACCATGCTGCTGGAGCAAGACGACCTGGCCGGCGCGTTCAATGTTACCGCGCCGACCCCGGTGACCCAGCGCGAGTTCTGCGCGGCCATGCAGAAGCAGTTCCGCACGCTGCCCGCTATTCCGGCTCCCGGCCCCGTCATGCGCCTGATGTTGGGTGAAATGGCCGGAGAGCTGCTGCTTAGCGGCCAGCGGGTAGAGCCCGCGGCCCTGGAGGCCGCGGATTTCACGTTTGCTTACCCGGGAATAGACCGGGCACTGGCTGCCGTTTTCGATCCTCAAGCGGGCGACAGGTTGCCGTGATCCCGGGCCGCGTCGCGTACGGTTGTGTTGCGGCTGAGTTTCTCCAGCGCCGACCGTTCGAGCTGGCGCACCCATTCACGGCTGACCCGCATTTTATCGGCGACTTCAGCGCGGCTCAGGGGAGGGCCCCGGTGCAGGCCCCAGCGCGCGATCACCACCTCCTGTTCAGCGGGCTCCAGGTGATCGATTTCCTGTAGCAGGCAGCGCTGCAGTGACTCGGACTCGGCACTGGCCGCGATGTCCTGGAAGGGGCCGCCAGGTACGCTGTCGAGGAGCGATTCGTCACCGTCTTCGTACTGCGGCTGGTCCAGGGAAACGGCCATATTCCGCAGCTGTCGCAGTTGCCGCGCCTTGTCGGGCTCAATCCCAGCCGCGCTGGCGAGCTCCTCCTCGCTGGGTTCCTCGCCGGTGCTTGACCAGATGGCGTTGCGTTCGCGGTAGAGCTTGCCTACCTGTTCGCGGACGTGGGTGGGGTAGCGAATCAGCGCGGCACCGTCGTTGACATAGCGGCGGACAGCCTGGGAAATCCAGTTGTAGCAGTAGGTGCTGAACCGATAACCCTTGTGCGCCTCGAATTTTTCCGCGGCGCGGATCAGGCCCAGAGTACCCTCCTGTATCAGGTCCCGGTAGGGGGCTCCCTTGCCAAGGTACTTGCCTGCTATGGAGTACACCAGCCGCAAGTTGTGCAGTGTCAGGGTGTCGCGGGCCTGGTTGAAGCGTGACAGGGCCAGCTTCAGAGTGGCCAGCTGTGCCGGCTCCAGTTGGTAGCGGCGGCTGCCGGTGTCCACTCCCTCGGCGGCGGCCTGCCATGCCTGCAGTGCGTCGGCTACCCGACATTTCACTGCATGGCTGTTGTGGCGGCTGACGACGCCTGCCATGCCCACCAGCAGACTGGCGGGCAAGGTCATTTCGGTAGCAATGTCTTCTGCACCCGCGTGATCCTCCGCTGCCAGCGCCGCAGCGAGCTGGGAAACACAGCTCGCGTGCTTTCCGCCGGCCAGATAGGCCACCAGTTCGCGGCGCAACAGAAAGTGGTAGTCGCGGTTATCGAAGTCGGCCACGTCCGGCGGCTGGGCGATTATCCGGTCCAGCATGTCCCGCACGAAGGCGCGGCCTCCCACGCTGGCGAGCAGCAGCGATTGTATGCTGGCCACGGCTTGCCACTTGCTGCCGTCAATGTCGCGCTCCTGATCGGCACTCAACAGCGGATAGCGGCGGGCTTCGGCAAACAGCCGCTCCAGTTCCCGGTCGTCGGTTTCAGTTTTCCAGTTATCCACAGCACAGCTCCTTCCTGGTTTGCCGTTGATACGGCCTCGTGCACCCTGTTGGACAAGAAAACCGGACAGTTGTCCAGATAACAAGCGAACACAAGCTGGGCAAGTCATCCAGCAGCACCCGGGAGGCGTAACAAGGATGACTACTTTCGAGGCTTCTGATTATGGACCAGGCTGTTATGGAACCCCGTCCCCTGTACGGAATTGGCACTGTCGCCCGTCTCACCGGCCTCAAGCCGGACACCCTGCGAGTGTGGGAACGACGTTATGGCCTGGGTGCCAGTCACAAATCGGCAACCGGTCGGCGCCAGTATACGCAGGCTGATCTGGAGCACCTGCAGCTGGTGGCAGCGCTGGTCAACAGCGGCTCCCGCATTGGGGAGATCGCCTCCACCGAGCGCAAGACCCTGGAGATGTTGCTGCGCAGCCGGGGCAAGAGTGGTCGTGCGGCCGTGCCGGCGCCCAAGCCCAGGGTGGTCTTCGTTGGCCTGCAGCTCTGCGAGTGGCTGGAAGAGCATCAGGGCTGTCTCGCCGGCGTGGATGCGCTGCTGGTGAGAATGGTCCTGGCGGATCTCACGCCACAGATCTGCGAAGAAATCGGCCATGCCGACTCGCTGGTGGTCGAGTGCGCAACACTGAGCGGCATGCAGACGCGCCAGCTCAGTGACCTGATGCGGGATCTGGATGTTGAGCGGGCCCTGGTTACCTACCAGTTTGCCAGTGAGCGCTGGTTGCAGGTGCTGGAGCAGCAGAACATCGCTGCGACCGCCTTCCCGCCGGACCCGGCCTACCTCGCCTTTGAGCTTGCCCGCAGCGTTGCAGACAAGAGCGTCAGTCAGGGGGATTCCAATCTGGGCGAACTGATGACCGCCAAGCCGCGGCAGTTCAACGAGATGCAGCTGAGAGCGGCCCGCCAGCTCAAGAGCACCCTTGACTGCGAGTGCCCCCGACACATAGCGGACCTGATTCGATCGCTGAGCCATTTTGAGGACTACTCGTCCAGTTGTTCAGTGGAAAACTGGCACGATGCCGCCGTACACGCCTGCATCTACGCCTACACCTGTCAGGCGCGCTGGCTTATGGAGCGGGCCTTGCAGGCGGTATTGGAGGAGCGCGGCGAAGAGTACCAGGGCGTACTGCGAGAACTCGCAGACAGCCCGATGGGTGACGCAGCCTGAACGGATGTGTGTTCAGTCGGCGCTGCCCGGATCCTCGGGGAGGTCCGTCGTTCGTCCCAGCAGCAGCGACTGCCAGCGCGGGCTGTCTCGCACAGCCCAGGCCCAGAGCAGTATCGGCGCCACTGTCGGTACAATCAGGGTGCTGAACTGGTACATGAGCGCGATTGCCGATGGTGGTGGCAGGGGCAGGGACGTCGTCGCGTGCAGTGCCGGTCCCACCGCCACCATCAGGTCTTTCAAAGCAACCGATACGAACCCGACGAACATCAACAGCCACAGGGCGAGCAGGCTCCTGGCGTAGCGCCCGACAGAGTCCTCGATACGACTGGCACAGTGCAGAGCCGTGTAGAACGGTATGGAGTAGGACAGCAGGCGCGTACTTTGAGGGAACGCGAGCTGATATTCCGCCTGGGACAGAGGAACCACGATCCCGTCGCGTTCGCCAAAACGGCTGAAGACCATCAGCTGGTTCTGATCCAGGGAAATGGAGTGAATAATATCCGGCGCCGCCCAGGGCATGCTCAGCTGGGTGAGCCAGATGGCAGGTGCGGCCGGTAGTGCGCCAAGGCCATACCAGAGTCCAAAACAGGGAATCATCAGCAGTATGACCAGCCCGATGAAGCGGTACAGGGTCATGCGTTTGCAGCCGGGCGGCGCCGTTCCAGGAAGCGCAGATAGAGAACAAACACGATCAGCACATCCAGCATGATAAACACCGGCCACAGGTACAGGTGGGTCCAGTTGAAGATTTCATAGTTCCACTGGCCCAGGTAGAACAGGCTGATGATGCGGGCGATATTGAGCACCTGGATGGTCAGGAATCCTGCCAGTATCGCGCCGAGGCGGTAGTGCCAGGGTGCAGGGTAGGCGAGAACCCCGGCAATCAGCACAATGGCTGCTTCTACCCCGTTACACCCCGATTCGATGGAGACGGCAAAGTTGTTGACGCTGTGGGCGATAACGCGACCGTAGGCGAGCACGTCGCTGTCAAAGGGAGTGATCAATGCGGCACTGAGCGCGGCGAGCGACGCGGTAAACGGTTGAATAACCGCAGCCTGCACCGGTTGCAACATCTCGACGGTGAACAAGCTGACCAGCACGGCCAGGAAGATAACAATGAATTTCGTCATGCGGATGCTATGATGCTCTCCAGCGCCTGATTCAGGTCGCCGCCGAGGATAACACAGGGGAGCGGAAAGTTGTCACAGACAGCGCGAGCGATAGGCATTGTGGTTACCCTGGCCATGCTGGTGTTCAGCGGCTGGATGTATCTGCAGACCGGCGATTGGGTGGCCCTGCTGTTCGCTGTATTCAGTCTTGGCTACGGCGTATTCTTTTTCTCCATCACCCCGCGTGACGGTGACGCTTCGTGATTGTCCGCGGTGCAGGTTTGCTTGTTATGGCGCTGGCACTTTGCCTGGGCGGCTGCGGCAGCCTGTTACAGGGCATTGAGTCCCCCAAGGTAAGCGTCGACAGTGTGCGCAGCTTGCCCGCCGGAGACAGCGGGCCCCGCTTCCAGATCGTCCTGCGCATTGCCAACCCCAACGCCCGGGCACTGGACATTGCTGGTATCAGCTACGGCATCCAGCTGCTGGGCAGGGAGCTGGTCAGCGGTGTCAGCAACCAGGTGCCGAGGATAGAAGGCTATACGGAAGAGCAGGTCACCATTGATGCCGGGGTCAATCTGCTGGAGCTGCTGCGTCTGCTGGCCAATCTGGGTCGCAGTCGCAGCGACGCCCTTGACTACAAGTTTACGGCCAAGATCGACTTCCGGGGGGTATTGCCTACCCAGTATGTCGAGGACAGCGGCAGCATCGCCCTGAACTGAGTTCGACCGGGTCCCGCTCCGGAGGCACTAGCCCAGCAGTGACTGGGCGAATATCAGCAGTATTATCACCGGGCACACCACGCGCACGTACCCGGGCCAGATTTTCCAGAACAGACTGTATTCGACCCTGTCGTTGCCTTTGCGCAGTTCCTGCAATAACTGGTCCCGGCGCCATACCCAGCCAACGTAAAGGCAGAACATGAAGCCCAGCAGGGGTTGGCTGTAGCGCGTGGTGGCAGCGACTACCAGTCCGAACAGTGCCTCGAAATTGAGCAGGATGACGGTGCTGGCGATCGCGATCAGGGCGCCGATGACAACCACGGCGCGTTTGCGATCCACCCCGTGCTCTTCGATGGTATAGGCCACCGGTACCTCCAGCATGGAAATGGAAGAGGTGAGGGCGGCGATACTCATGAGGAAAAAGAACAGCAGGCTGACCACCACCCCGGCCAGACCCATGGTGTCGAACAGGCGGGGCAGGACATTGAAAATCAGCGTGTCCTCGGAGATCAGCTCCCCCGTTGCGGTAAAGATCTCCACCCCGTTGTGCAGTGCGACATACATGGCGGGCAGCACCAAAAAGCCGGCCAGTACTGCAATACAGATATCGACCAGGGTGACAAGACCGCCCACCACCGGCAGGTTTTCCCGGTCGCTGATATAGGAGCCGTAGATCAGCATGGTGCCCACCCCCAGTGACAGCGAGAAAAAAGCTGCCCCCAGCGCTTTCAGGATGAGGTCCGGCGCCAGCGCCCGCTCGAAGTCCGGCAACAGGTAGACGCGCAGGCCATCCATGGCACCGTCCAGGGTGAACACATACAGCACCAGCAGGACCAGCGAGACCAGTAACATGGGCATCAGGCGGCTGGACCAGCGTTCGATGCCCTGTTGTACGCCCTCGGAAATGATGCCGACCGTCAGGGCCATGAATACCAGCATGAACCCCATGTTGCGGACAAAGCTGAATTCGGTCAGCCAGTCAGCGAGGGCGTCGAATCGAAACAGCTCGGAGATTGCTGCCGCACAGTGGGCGAGCATCCAGCCGGCCACAATGGCGTAGAAGCTGAGAATAAAACTGGCGACGATAAAACCGGTGATGCCGGTTGCGGTGCCGACACGACGCGTGACAGGATTGGGAGAGATCAGACGCAGGGCGCTTACCGCATTGG
>NZ_JAVKCQ010000053.1:0-8795 GCF_040222615.1 Haliea sp. | reverse complement strand
CGGGCCGGGTACATGTGCGGGTAGTTGGGCCCGCCGAACCCCTCCGGGGTCACCCAGACAATGTTCTGTGCCGGGTCCTTGATGTCACAGGTCTTGCAGTGGACGCAATTCTGGGCATTGATCTGGAATCGTTGTCCCTTGGCGTCCTCAACAATTTCATACACACCCGCAGGACAGTACCGCTGTGCTGGCTCGTCGAACTGCGGCAGATTCTTTGCCAGCGGCACGTCAGGGTCGATCAGGGTCAGGTGGCAGGGTTGGTCCTCTTCGTGGTTGGTATTGGAGAGGAACACCGAGGACAGGCGATCATAGCTGATCTTGTTGTCCGGCTTTGGATAGACCGGTTTCTTGCTCGCGCTGGCGAGTTTCAGGGTGGCGTGATCCGGCACTGAATCGGACAGCGTGAAGGGAAGCTTGCCGCCAAAAATGGTCTGGTCAACCCACACCATGGCAGAGCCGAACAGGAAGCCGAACTTGTGCATGAAGCCACTGAAGTTGCGGGTAGTGTACAGTTCTTCGTGCAGCCAGGAGCGCTGCACCTTGTCGGCGAACGTGGTCAGGTCCGCCGGCGCCGACTCACCCTGGGCGAGCGCTTCCACTACAGCCTCTGCCGCCAGCAAGCCGCTCTTCATTGCGGTGTGATTGCCCTTGATCTTTACTGCATTCAACGTGCCCGCATCGCAGCCGATGAGGAGACCGCCGGGGAAATGCATTTTCGGCAGCGAGTTGAAGCCGCCCTTGGCAATGGCGCGCGCACCATAACTGATGCGCGAGCCGCCCTCCAGGTACTTGATGGTTTCCGGGTGGTGCTTCCAGCGCTGGAACTCCTCGAACGGGCTAAGGTGCGGGTTGCTGTAATTGAGATCGGTGATCAGGCCCAGGTAGACCTGGTTGTTTTCCGCGTGATAGAGGAAAGCGCCGCCGCTGGCGCCATTTTCCTGCAGCGGCCAACCCAGGCCGTGCACGACCAGGCCCTCCTGGTGTTTATCGGCGGGAATCTCCCAGATTTCCTTTATGCCTATGCCGTAGTGCTGCGGATCCTTGCCCTCGTCCAGTCCCAGCCGGGCAATCAACTGCTTGCCCAGGTGACCGCGACAACCCTCGGCGAAGAGGGTGTATTTGGCGTGCAGCTCCATGCCTGGCGTGTAGCTGTCCTTTTGGCCACCGTCAGCGCCGATGCCCATGTCGCCGGTGGCGATACCCTTGACGCTGCCGTCGGCGTGAAAAAGCACCTCCGCGGCGGCAAAGCCGGGGTAGACCTCAACGCCCAGGTTTTCGGCCTGTTCGGCCAGCCAGCGGCAGACGTTGCCCATGGACACAATGTAGTTACCATCGTTGTGGGTGGGTTTCGGTATCATGAAGTTGGGCAGCTTCACGGCTTTGCTGGCGCTGGTGTAGAAGAAGAAGCGGTCCTCGGTCACCGCGGTATTCAACGGTGCCCCCATCTCCGCCCAGTTGGGGAAGAGTTCCGCGAGGGCGCGTGGCTCCAGCACGGCTCCGGAGAGGATATGGGCGCCGACCTCGGAGCCCTTTTCCACCACGCAGACGGTGACTTCGCGCTCCTGCTCCTGGGCCAGTTGCATGATGCGACAGGCAGCGGACAGACCCGCTGGCCCGGCGCCTACTATCACGACATCAAACTCCATTGATTCACGTTCCACGGCAGCATCCTCTGGTTGCGGGGGCTTACTAGCTATTGAATTTCAGACTGATAAAAGCCCTGCAAGTATATAATTTTTAAAGGTTAAAGACCATAAATGCGACTGATACCGCTTATCCATGTTGTGTCCGCCACGGTTTATCCTGCTGTGCTCCGATGCTATTGACCTGCCGTGGCTTTGGCGGCAACATAGCCGCCCGAACTAAACCCAGTGGCCCGCCACTAGTGCTCCGGTCCCTGCAACCCACCTGAAACTAGCATTGGAATTCCTATGAAGGTTCTTGTTGCCGTAAAGCGCGTCGTTGACTATAACGTCAAGGTTCGTGCCAAGGGTGATGGTAGTGATGTTGATCTGAACAACGTCAAGATGGCCATCAATCCATTCTGCGAAATCGCGGTCGAAGAAGCCGTTCGCCTCAAGGAGGCCGGCGTTGCTACCGAAGTGATCGCGGTTTCCGTGGGCGAGAAGCCCTGCCAGGAGCAGATCCGGACCGCGCTGGCGCTGGGTGCCGACCGCGGCATTCACGTCGAAACAGAGGGTCGTGTGGAGCCTCTGGTGGTAGCCAAACTGCTCAAGGGCGTGGTGGAGAAAGAGCAGCCCCAGCTGGTCATTCTGGGCAAGCAGTCCATCGACGGCGACAACAACCAGACCGGGCAGATGCTGGGCGCGCTCACCAATATGCCTCAGGGGACTTTTGCCTCTGAAATCAAGGTCGAAGGCGACAAACTTAATGTTATTCGTGAGGTTGATGGCGGCCTTCAGACGATCAGCCTGAGCCTGCCGGCGATCGTCACTACCGACCTGCGCCTGAACGAACCGCGGTACGCCTCGCTGCCGAACATCATGAAAGCCAAGAAGAAGCAGCTGGACGTGTTTACACCTGCTGACCTGGGCGTTGAAGTTACCCGCCACATTACCCAGGTCAAGGTCGAGCCGCCACCCGAGCGCAAGGCGGGCATCAAGGTCGAGGATGTCGCCCAGCTGGTCGACAAACTGAGAAACGAGGCGAAGGTAATCTCATGAGCACACTGGTAATTGCAGAGCACGACAACAGCAGTCTCAAGCCGGCAACCCTGAATGCGGTAGCCGCCGCACAGGCCATGGGCGCGGGTATCGATATCCTGGTGGCAGGTGCCGGCTGCAGTGCGGTAGCCGACCAGGCGGCAGCCATCCCCGGTGTGGGCAAGGTATTGCTGGCTGACAACGCTGCCTACGAACACCAGCTGGCGGAAAATGTCAGCCTGCTGATCGCCGAGGTCGCGGCCAGCTACGACAATATCGTCGCGCCATCGACCAGCAACGGCAAGAACACCCTGCCGCGCGTTGCGGCCCTGTTGGATGTCGCCCAGATTTCCGACATCATCTCCGTTGAATCTGCCGACACTTTCAAGCGTCCCATCTATGCCGGTAACGTCATTGCCACGGTCCAGACCAGCGATGCCAAGAAAGTCATCACTGTCCGTACCACCGCATTCGACGCGGTTGCGGCAGAGGGCGGTTCGGCCACCGTTGAAGCGGTGTCCGCCGTGCACGATGCGGGCATATCCAGCTTTGTCGGCCAGGAAGTGGCGGTATCCGACCGGCCCGAACTGACCGCCGCCCCGGTGGTAGTCTCCGGCGGTCGGGGCATGCAGAATGGCGATAACTTCAAACTCCTGGACGGCATTGCCGACAAGCTGGGCGCTGCGATAGGCGCCTCCCGGGCGGCTGTGGATGCCGGCTTTGTGCCCAACGATATGCAGGTTGGGCAGACGGGCAAGATCGTTGCCCCGGACCTGTATATCGCCGTCGGCATTTCCGGTGCCATCCAGCATTTGGCGGGCATGAAGGACTCCAAGGTCATCGTCGCCATCAACAAGGACGAGGACGCGCCGATCTTCCAGGTGGCCGACTACGGCCTGGTAGCGGATCTGTTCAACGCGCTGCCGGAACTGGAAGCTGCGCTCTGAGGAGCGGGTTCCCAGGATACAAAAAAGCCGGCTCCAAGCCGGCTTTTTTGTTGCTGCGTTGCGAGAAGGAGGGCGCAGGTCGTCTCAGTTGCGACGCCGGAACAGCGGCCGCGGCTCATCGATAGCGCCCTGGTAGTGCTCGGAGAAGATATCCAGCTGCCGCAGCCCCTCCTCGAGACGGGATTCGTCGCTGAACTGGAATGCGTCGAAACCACAGCGGCGCAGGTAGTGCATCTGGTCGGGTAGAAACGCACCGACCGCGCGCAGTTCCCCGCGATAACCGTGCTCGCGCAGTTCGCGCGCATAGGAGAAACCGCGACCGTCGGTGAACAGGGGGAAGCTCACTGCAATCAGGTGGATGGTATCCAGCGCCGGCAACAGCTCGGCAATTCCGTCACCGGGTTCCAATTGCACTGCGGAACCGGTCTTGTCGGCCAGGGACAGCCACTGGCTCAGGTTGGGCAGGTGCGAGTCGGGGGCGGCGGGGGCATCCGCGGCTGGTGGCAGCCAGGTATCGCTGGTTATCTGGCCCTGTTTAATGAGTCTTGGCATAGACCCGCTCCTTGAAGGGTTCGATTCCGACCCGGTTGAAGGTTTGCAGGAAGGTTTCCTCCTCCTCGCGCAGGTTCACGTAGCTATCGAGAATTTTCTCGACCACATCCGGCACGTCCTCCTGGCCGAAGGAGGGCCCCAGGATCTTGCCAATAGCAGCCTCCTTGGATTGGCTGCCGCCCAGGCTGATTTGGTAGAACTCAGCGCCTTTCTTGTCGACCCCGAGGATGCCGATGTGGCCGATGTGATGGTGGCCACAGGCGTTCATACAGCCGCTGATATTGAGTTCGATCGGACCGAGGTCATACAAATAGTCGAGATCCTCGAAGCGGGCCTGGATGGCTTCCGCAACCGGGATGGACTTGGCGTTGGCCAGTGAGCAGTAGTCGCCCCCGGGGCAGCAGATCACATCGGTGATGTAGCCGATATTGGGTGTCGCCAGCCCGGCGCCCTGTAACTGCTGCCAGAGCGTGTAAAGCGCCGTCTCCTCGACGTCGGCCAGCACCATATTCTGTTGGTGTGTGGTTCTCAGTTCAGCAAAGGAAAATTGGTCCGCGAGGTCCGCCAGCAGTTCCAGCTGGCGGTCGGTGACGTCTCCCGGGGCCACCCCGGTTGCCTTGAGTGAGATGGTGACGGCGCGATAGCCCGGAGCGCGGTGAGCCGTGGTGTTGCGCGCCACCCAATTACCGAAGATGGGGTCGGCTGCGCAGCGCTCGCGCAGGGCTTTTGCAGTCTCTGCCCCGTCAAGGCTGGCGTAGGGTGGAGTAGTGAAAAAGGATTTGGCGCGCGCGATCTCCTCGTCGGTGAGTGTGCTGGGGCCGTCCTTTAGCGTCACCCATTCGCGTTCGACCGCCTCCCGGAAGGCCTCGACGCCCATGGCCTTGACCAGGATCTTGATCCGCGCCTTGTATTTGTTGTCGCGGCGACCGTGCTGGTTGTAGACCCGCAGGATGGCCTCCAGGTAGGTAAGAAGATGTTGACTGTCCACCCACTCGCAGACCACCGAACCGATGACCGGGGTGCGGCCGAGACCGCCCCCGACCAGTACCTTGAAGCCGTAGTCACCGGCGCCATTGGTTAGCAGCTCAATGCCGATGTCGTGGGCGTGGATGGCGGCCCGGTCCTGCTTGCTGGCGCATACCGCAATCTTGAATTTGCGGGGAAGAAAGGCAAATTCCGGGTGCAGGGTGGACCACTGGCGGATGATTTCACACCAGGGGCGCGGGTCCTGCAGTTCGTCTGCGGCAACGCCTGCGAACTGGTCGGTGGTGGTGTTGCGGATACAGTTTCCACTGGTCTGGATCGCATGCATCTGGACGCTCGCCAGCTCCGCCAGAATATCCGGCACTTCCTCCAGCTGCGGCCAGTTCAGCTGAATGTTCTGCCGCGTACTGACATGGGCGTAGCCCTTGTCGTAGTGCCGGGCGATGTGAGCAAGCTTGCGCAGCTGGGTGCTGCTGAGCAGGCCGTAGGGAACGGCGATGCGGAGCATGGGCGCCAGCCGCTGGACATAGAGGCCGTTCTGCAGGCGCAGCGGCAAGAACTCGGCATCGGAGAGCTCGCCGGCCAGATAGCGCCGGGTCTGGTCGCGAAACTGGGTTACGCGCTCATCGACGATGCGTTGGTCGTATTGGTCGTACTGATACATCAAAGGGTCCTGTTGCGCAGGGGCGGGTTGTGAAAGGGCGCTACATTACCAGAAAACCGGGAGGCTATTAATGCTGATTTTCTATAAGGTTAGAACCCATCTGTTGCAGTGGGGAACGCTGGCATCACGGGGTTTCCTGATATAATCTTGCGCTCGACCGTGCTGGCCCCGGGGCCGGCCCCACCCGCAATACAGGAGCTTGCAGCATGTCCGGATCAACCGATCACAACGACGACGGCGTTGCCGACGCCATCGCCGCCACCGCCATTATCAGCATTGTGGTTGTTGCCCTCTACCTCTGGCTGGCAGCAATGCCCGGCTAGGACGCGCTGCTGAGCACTAGCTGCACAATGGTGAACACAGCCGCAATGAACAGGATCGTAAAAATCAGGCCGGCGGCGATAAACACGCCGGCCTTGCCCTGCTTGAAATCCCGCTCCCGGTTGCGGCTGCTCTGAACCCCCAGTCCGGCGGCGAATACGCTGCTGATGACATGCCATGGCCGCAGGCGGGTGTGCTCCTGCTTCCCGGCCTGCTCTTTGTCCGTTGATGGTGTGTCCTGTTGTTCGCGGCGTTCAGCCATGATCCTGCTCCAGGTCGTTAATTGTTGCGGTTATTGCGCCGCTCAGTAATCCAGCACCGGTGCCAGCCAGCGCTCCACTTCGTCAATGCTCATGCCCTTGCGTCGGGCGACATCTGCGACCTGGTCGCGACCGATTTTGCCCACCGCAAAGTAACGTGCATCCGGGTGGGAAAAATAAAACCCGCTGACCGATGACGCCGGTGACATGGCGTAACTCTCTGACAAGGTCACGCCGCAATTGTTGCGGGCTTGCAGCAACTCGAACAAGGCGGCCTTCTCGGTATGGTCGGGGCATGCCGGATAGCCGGGAGCAGGGCGAATGCCGCGGTATTTCTCCCGGATCAATTCCGCATTGTCCAATTGCTCATCCGGCGCGTAACCCCACAGTTCGGTACGTACCCAGCGGTGCAGGTACTCGGCGAACGACTCTGCCAGGCGGTCCGCCAGGGCCTTCACCAGGATACTGTTGTAATCATCGTGCTCGGCCAGGAAGCGGTTCGACAGTTCGTCAACGCCGTGACCGGTAGTGACGCAGAACGCGCCGATGTAATCCGGCGCAGCGCCCGCGGGAGCCACGTAGTCCGCGAGACAGAAATTGGGTTCGCCATTGGGCTTGTCCATCTGCTGGCGCAGGTGATGCAGGGTGGCAACAACCTCACTGCGGCTGTCATCGGCAAACAGGTCGATGTCGTCGCTGCCCTGGCGCACCGCCGGCCAGAAGCCCAGCGTGCCGCGGGCCGTGATCAGTTTCTCATCAATGATCTTCCGCAGCATGGCCTGGGCATCCGCAAACAGCTCCCTGGCCTGCTCTCCAACCACCTCGTCATCCAGGATCTTCGGGTATTTCCCCGCCAGCTCCCAGGAGATGAAGAAAGGAGTCCAGTCGATCGTGTCCACCAGTTTCTCCAACGGGAAATCATCCAGCACCTGAATACCGATGAAGCTGGGACGCGGCGGGGTGTACTGGTCCCATTCCAGGGCTGCGGCGTGGGCGACGGCCTCGGCGTAGGGGAGCTGCCGGGTGCGCGGCTGCCGGTTCGCGACGCGCTCGCGCACAGCGGTGTATTCACTGCGCCGCTCGGCGACGAACTTCGGCTTGCCGAGCCCCATCAGGGCGGTGGCCACGGAAACGCTGCGTGAGGCGTCCGGCACATAGACCACAAGATCGTTCTGGTAGCGCGGCTCTATCTTCACCGCGGTATGCGCCTTGGAGGTGGTGGCCCCGCCGATCATCAGGGGAACCTGGAAGTCCTGCCGCTGCATTTCGCGGGCGACATGCACCATTTCGTCGAGCGAGGGTGTGATCAGGCCGGACAGGCCGATGATATCGACCTTTTCCTCGCGCGCCACGCTGAGAATCTTTTCGCAGTGCACCATCACCCCGAGGTCGATTACCTCGAAGTTGTTGCACTGCAGCACTACCCCGACGATGTTTTTGCCGATGTCGTGGACATCGCCCTTGACCGTGGCCATCAGAATCCTGCCGTTGGTCTGGTTGCTGTCGGTCTTTTCCGCCTCGATATAGGGCTGCAGGTAGGCCACCGCTTGCTTCATGACCCGGGCGCTCTTCACCACCTGGGGCAGGAACATCTTGCCCTCGCCAAACAGGTCGCCGACCACGTTCATGCCGTCCATCAGCGGGCCTTCGATGACCTCAATGGGGTGCTCGAAGAGCTGCCGGGCCTCCTCGGCATCCTCGAGAATATAGGTATTGATGCCCTTGACCAGGGCGTGCTCCATACGCTTGCCGACGGGTTTTTCCCGCCAGCTGAGATCCTCCACCCGGGCGCTGCCGGTGCCGCTGTCGCGGTAGGTCTCCGCCAGCTCAAGCAGGCGTTCGGTGCCATCGTTGCGGCGGTTGAGGATGACGTCCTCGACCGCATTGCGCAGTTCCCCGGGAAGCTCATCGTAGACCGCCAGTTGACCGGCGTTGACGATACCCATGTTCATGCCGGCGCGAATCGCGTGGTACAGGAACACCGAGTGAATGGCCTCGCGCACGACATTGTTGCCGCGGAAGGAAAAGGACACATTGGAGACGCCACCGGAAACCAGCGCGCCGGGAAGCCGCTCACGGATCCACCGCGTGGCCTCGATAAATTCCACCGCGTAGTTGTTGTGCTCGTCGATCCCGGTGGCGACCGCGAAAATATTCGGGTCAAAGATGATGTCGCTGGGATTGAAGCCAACCGTGTTCACCAGCAGGTCCCAGGAGCGCTGGCAGATGGCCTTGCGCCGTTCCAGGTTGTCGGCCTGGCCATCCTCGTCAAAGGCCATGACCACGACCGCGGCGCCGTAGCGTTTGCACAGGGTCGCCTGCTCGATGAATTCCGCTTCCCCGGCCTTGAGGCTGATGGAATTTACCACCGGTTTGCCCTGGATGCAGCGCAGCCCCGCCTCAA
>NZ_JAVKCQ010000052.1:0-1885 GCF_040222615.1 Haliea sp. | reverse complement strand
TATTAATGGCTTCGCAGGCATTGCCGCGGCAACACGGTGGCCGGGCGGTGGTCGCCCGCCGCCAGCGCGGCTTCACGCTCATGGAAGTCATGATCGTGGTGGTGATTGTGGCCATTCTGGTTGGCATTGCACTGCCGAGTTACCAGGGCAGCCTGCAGAAGGGGCGTCGCAGTGATGCCATGTCCGCTCTGATGGATGTCGCCAACCGGCAGGAGCAATTCATGCTGGATCGCGGCACCTACACCACGGATCTCACAGATCTTGGTTTTGCCGCCAGCCCGTTTGTTTCCGAGGAGGAGCACTACAGTGTTTCCGCAGCGGCCTGTGGCGGTGGCACCATTGCTACCTGCTATCTGCTGACAGCGGCGCCCCGGGCGGGCTCACCGCAGGCCAAGGATACGCGCTGCGGTTCATTTACCCTGGATTCCCGCGGCACCCGTTCCGCTGACGGTACTGACCCGGCGGAATGCTGGTAACACGGTTTAAGCTGGAGATTAGTGACTATGTCCTACAAGAAATATTG
The DNA here is from genome assembly GCF_040222615.1 of Haliea sp. Lineage (GTDB taxonomy): Bacteria > Pseudomonadota > Gammaproteobacteria > Pseudomonadales > Halieaceae > Haliea. The sequence goes on along the minus strand of NZ_JAVKCQ010000052.1, from coordinate 1,362 downwards.
CAATGCGGCAGTTCTGGGTGCTCTGTCCTCACTCCTGCTGGCGATACCGGCAGCAACAGGGGCACCGCGTCTGCCTGCCAACGAATACGCCTGTCAGGTAAAGGACCAGAGCGGTGCCTCGTCGCTGGTGTTGGTGCAGGCAGATGATCTGCAACAGGCGGCGGTCGTTGCCGCTGAGTCCTGGTACCGGGTTCGCGGTCCCCGGGACGCCGGCCCGGTGACAGTGGTCGAATGCGTGGACAAGGAGCAGGGCAGTTTCCGGGACAGGGCGTTCCAGCGCAGTTACCGGGAATCCCTGCTCTAGCCTGATCTGATGTCCGGGGCCGCCAGCGGCCCCTTCCCACCTCTCTCATGCCGGTTCCGTGCGCATTCCGCCGCACGACCAGCCCTGCCCGGGGGCTTTGGGGCAGTGCCCTGCACACGCATACCCCGGCCTGTGAACTGACTCACATAACCGCGCTCTTGTCCTGTACCTGAGTACAATGTGCTCGAGTTGTCGGTCGTTTACTATCAGAATTCCAAGACCCAGTGAGGCGGCGCGCTTTGCCGCAGGTTCAATACAGGAATGACCGAGATGGCGGATACAGCAATAGCAACAGTTACAGCGATCACCGGCAAGGCTTATGCCCGTTCAGCAGAGGGTGAGCTGCGGGAATTGAGGCCGGGCGATGTGCTGCTGGAAGGCGAGACCGTGGTAACGCCGGATGGTGGTGCCGTCGAGCTGGCGCTGGAGGATGGCTCTCCGTTTGTCATCAGTGATGTTTCCGAGCTGGCGCTGACCCGCGATATCGTCGCCGAGCGTGCGGCTGCGGCGGATGAAAGTGCGGTGCAGGACGACACCGTCGCCGCGGTCCTCGCGGCCCTGGAGGGCGATGGCGACATTCTGGAACAACTGGACGCGCCGGCGGCGGGTGCTGGTGGTGAAGCTGCAGACAGTGAGACTCACAGCTTCGTCCGCCTCGGCCGCATCGTCGAGGAAACCCCGGAGTTCACCGGCCTGGCCGCATTCGGTGACCGGGCTGCCGTACTGCCGTTGGAAGAGTCCGAGCAGATACTGCCCGTGGACGCGATCGATGATCAGGAGACCACGGAGCAGAATATCCCGGTGCTGATCAACGTTCAGGCCAACGACATCTTCACCGAAGGCAGCATTGTCACTGCGGTGACCCAGCCAGAGAGCGGCACGGTGGTCATCAATCCGGACAACACCCTGACCTTTACCCCGAATCAGGATTTCGTCGGGGAAACCACATTTACGTATACCGCGACGACCCCGGACGGCACCAATCAGGATACCGCCGTGGTCACTATAGTCGTGACAGGTCCCGGCGAGCCCCAGCCGGAACCGCAGCCGGAACCCGA
>NZ_JAVKCQ010000051.1:0-9845 GCF_040222615.1 Haliea sp. | reverse complement strand
CGCCACGTCCACCACCTGCCCGGCACCGTCCTCCGTCTTGCCGCGCTGCAGCAGCGCCAGGGTAATGCCCAGGGCCGCGTGCAGGGCCGCGACCGTATCGCCCAGGCTGATATTGGGCCGCACCGGGGCCTGGCCGGGCTCGCCGTTGATGTAGCGAAAACCGCCAAAACCCTCGGTGACCGAGGCATAGCCGGGCTTGTTGGCATAGGGCCCGGTCTGGCCGTAGCCGGAGATGCGGGCGTAGACAAGGCGCGGGTTGCGGGCCTTCACCACCTCCGGCCCCAGGCCCCAGTCCTCCATCGCCCCGGGGCGGAAGTTCTCCACCAGCACATCGGCGGTATCCAGCAGTTGCAGCACCAGCTCGCGGCCCCGTTCACTCCTGAGGTCCAGGGTGACGCTCTTCTTGTTGCGCCCCAGACTGCGATACCAGAGCGAAGTGCCATCCTGGACCACGCGCCAACCCCGGATCGGGTCGCCGGCTGGAGGCTCCACCTTGATCACCTCGGCGCCAAAATACGCCAGGATGGTGCCGGTAAACGGCCCCGCCAGCAGCTGACCCAGCTCGATAACCCGCAAGCCCTCAAGCGGCCTGGTTCCTGTTGTCACCTGCTACCCTCCCGGAAAAAACGACGATTGTACCTGATCCGCTGTCGCCGTCAGACCGGCGCCGCCGCCAGGCCGGCAAGAATCAGCACGGCGAAGCCAAGCGTCACCGTGGCGATGGACAGGAGCGTGGTCAACACAATGATATTGGCCGCCAGGGTGCCGTCACCCCGCGCCGCCACCACCATGACAAAACTGGCCGCGGCCACCGGAGCACTCAGCAGCAGGAACATGACACCCAGCTGCATGGTGTCCACACCCAGGACCACTGCCACCAGCACCCCCAGCAGCGGGCCGACCAGCAGGCGCCAGAGCGCCGCCTCCCAGGTCACGCTGCCCGCAGTGCGCAGCACGCTGATCCGCAACGCCCCGCCGATACAGACCAGCAACAGGGGCAGGAAGAACTGTGACAGGCCCTGGCTCAACAGCGGCGTGAAGGATGGCAGCGGCCAGCCCGCAAGCGCCACCAGCACCCCACAGGCAATGCCTACCAGCAAGGGATTCGTGGCAATGCCCCGCAGCAGCCCCAGCAGCGAACGACTACCGCCGTGGGTCACCTGCAGGACCCACACCGCCAGCACGTTGTACAGCGCTGTGAGCACCGCGACCGGCAGGGCAGCCAGGACCAGTCCCTCCTCGCCGTAGGCGGTGTGACAGAGCGCGAAGCCGACCACGGCGAGATTGGAGCGAAAAGAGGCCTGGACAAAAATGCCCAGCGTCGGCCGGGGAAGAGCGCGCCAGTGCCCGTAGGTCCAGGCACAGGCCAAGGTCAGCAAGGTGGAGATAACACCCGCCAGCAGGTAGGTCGCCCCACCCAGCCCCGCAAAATCCACTCCGGCGGCGCTGATAAACAGCAGCAGCGGCAGGGCCGCCCTGAAGGCAAACCGGGAGACAGCATCGACATGGCGCTGCTGCAGCAGGCCCACCCGGCGCAGCAGCATGCCCAGCACCACCCAGCCGAAGGTGGGGATGCTGACTGAGAGCGCTGTCAGGATCAGCTGGGGAAGGTCAAACACCGGCAAACGTCAGGGGCCATGGCAAGGGGCCAGTATTATGCCAGCTCCCGCAGGGATTCTCCGAGCGCTGTCAGCAGGCTGTCGATTTCGGCCTTTTCGATCACGAAGGGCAATCCCAGCTGGATGGTGTCGCCGCCGTAGCGCACATAGAAGCCCTTCTCCCACATGCGCATGGCCACCTCGAAGGGGCGTCGCGCGGGCTCACCCTCATAGGGCCGCAGCTGCAGGGCGCCGGCGAAACCGTAGTTGCGGATATCAACCACGTGGGGCGCACCTTTCAGCTGGTGCAGCGCATCCTCGAAATACGGCGCCAGCGCCGCGACCCGGGCCGGGAGCTGCTCCTGCTCCAGGATATCCAGGGCGGCGATGCCCGCAGCACAGGCGACAGGGTGGGCGGAATAGGTGTAGCCGTGCGGGAACTCCAGCATGTAATCGGGGCCGCCCTGGGCCATGAAGGTGTCGTAGATCTCGGCCCTGGCGATCACCGCGCCCATGGGCACCGCGCCGTTGGTCAACTGCTTGGCGACGTTCATTATGTCGGGCACTACCCCAAACGCATCGGCGCCGGTCATGGCGCCGCAGCGGCCAAAGCCGGTGATGACCTCGTCGAAGATCAGCAGGATGTCGTGGGCGGTGCAAATGTCACGCAGGCGCTGCAGGTAGCCAGCGGGCGGCGGTATCACCCCGGCGGAGCCCGCCATTGGCTCAACGATCACCGCGGCGATGTTGCTGGCATCGTGCAGGGCTATCAGCTCCAGCAGCTCGTCGGCGCGCTGCCAACCCTGGCGCGGCATGCCGCGGGTAAACGCGTTCTCTGGCAGCAGGGTGTGGGCGAGGTGGTCGGCTTCCACCGCCTGGCCGAACAGTTTGCGGTTGGGCCCAATGCCGCCGACGGAAATGCCGCCGAAGTTGACCCCGTGGTAGCCCTTGGCGCGGCCGATCAGGCGCGTCTTGGCGGGCTGCCCCTTGAGGCGCCAGTAGGCCCGCGCCATTTTCAGGGCGGTGTCCGCGCACTCGGAGCCGGAGTTGGTGAAAAAGACGTAGTCCAGACCCTGCGGGGTCAGCGCCTTGATCCGGTTGGCGAGTTCAAAGGATTTCGGGTGGCCGTACTGGAAGGCCGGCGCGTAATCGAGAGTCGTCAACTGGCGGTGCACCGCCTCGGCAATCTCCGGCCGGTTATGCCCGGCACCACAGCACCAGAGCCCCGACAGGCCGTCGAGTATCCGGCGGCCGTCGTCGTCGATGAAGTACGCCCCCTCCGCAGCCACGATCATGCGCGGATCACGCTTGAACTGGCGGTTGCCGGTGTAGGGCATCCAGTGGGATTCCAGCTGCTCCCGGGTCAGTTTCTGGCTGGCAGGCATACGGGTCATGACACTCTTCCTGAGGGCGAATGCGCGTATTCTAGGCGCACCACAAGGTTGTATAAATCATTATCTATCGCCACTGAGATTCATTAATATGAAACTTTCAAGCAACCTGTACCGGAGGTGTTCTCATGTCCCGCAAAGCTCTGCTGGGCACAGTCACCGACAATGACCTGCGCCTGCTGCGGGTGTTCCGCGCGGTAGTCGCCTGTGGTGGCTTCGCTGCCGCGGAGCTGGAGCTGAACATCAACCGTTCCACCATCTCGCGCCATATCAAGGATCTGGAGACCCGTCTCGGGTTCACCCTGTGTCGCCGGGGCCGGAGTGGCTTTGCCCTCACCGACGAGGGCGCGCAATTCTACACTGCCGCGCAGAAGGTGATGGCGGCGCTGGAGGACTACCAGCACGACGTCAACGACATCAACCAGCGCCTGACCGGCTCGCTGGCCATCGCCATCTTCGACAAGACCGCCTCCAACCCCGCCTGCCATATCGACCGCGCCCTGGCGCTGTTTGATCAGCAGGCACCGGGGGTTCACCTGCAGATCCACGTCGAACCGATCAACGCGATCGAGCGCGGGGTCATGGAGGGCCGGTATCACCTGGGCATCATTCCCGACCACCGCCCGTCCAGCAGCCTCAGTTACCATCCCCTGTTTGACGAGCAGATGTACCTGTACTGCGGGGAGGGGCATTCCCTGTTCTCGCGCGCGGGCAAGGTACTGGAGGACAGCGAGATCCTGGCCAGCAAATACGTCGGCATCGGCTATCACTCTCCCAATATGGAGGTCACTCGCCAGCGCGGCCAGCACCGTGACGCCACTGCCTGGGACCAGGAGGCGGTCGCGCACCTGGTACTGTCCGGCCGCTACCTCGGTTACCTGCCCCAGCATTACGCCGACGGTTTTGTCAGCGCCGGCCGCATGTGCCCCCTGGCCAGCGACAGGTTCCAGTATGTCTGCCAGTTCAGCGCGATCCTGCGCCAGTCGCCACCCCCCCGCCGGGTGGTGGCGACCTTGCTGGAGGCGCTGGTGGAAGTGCATTCTGACGGCTGATCTAGCCTGCTACTTGCGCCCTGCGGCTTGCCCGCCAGCTGCGAAAGCGACATCTACGACCGTATTCCCGACCAGCCGGTGAATCTCGTCGAACCGGTCCGCCAGTCCAGAAGCCACCCCATCGCCTGAAGACTGGAAAGCGAGCATGCCAGTGACATCCCCGGAGCCCTGGAATCGCTGCCAACCGCTCATCAAGCGTTGCCGCAGTTTGGAACGGGTCAGTGTCTGCCCCACGAAATAAGTGTGGAAACTATGCCGGCTCTGCTCTTCACCGGCCCTGGTCCAGACCATTTCCGTGAACTCAACACATCCAACGACGCCACATTGACGGCGGTTGTGCGTGGCGGAATGGCGCCAGCCCTCTCCCTCCGGGCGCACCAACAAGGCTTCAGGCATGCGCCCGGCACTGGTGGCACTGGCATGGATTCGCGCATTCAGCCCAGGCGACACCGGCAGCTCGAGAAATCCTTCCGTAGCACTACCAACCCAGTGGCTGCCCCGATAATGCGCGGCGAGGTCGCGCAACGGCGTGCCAATTGCCCCAGCCTGTGCGGTTGGTATGGGGCCAAACCAGTGAAAGGTGCCGACGACCACAGCAACCAGTACTCCTGCAGCAGCTGGCGCGTAGCTGGAGCCCGGCCACTCAGAGCGCTCTCCCGGCCGCTGCCGATAGTCGGGCAGAGCCTCAGCCGGCAGGCGGCTGGCCAGAATAAGTAGCACGCCGAGTACGCCAAGCAGCAAAAACAGCTGTATATCGCCGTGATCCTCGAGGCTCATTTGGCTGCCATGGAGGTAGTCGAGACCAACGATCATGCAAACCCGCACCCCATTGCTCAGAATTGCAATCAGTCCAGCCAGGGCCGCAAACGCAAGCACTCGCACCAGAGAGCGATAGAGCATCGCGCCAAAACTGTAGCCGAGGAATCCGGCGAGGGTAAACGTCGCCAACCCGGCACAGGCGTCCACAACAACATACCGGTGTTGAGAGATATACACGGTGTAGCCGTCGCGGCTGAAAGGGAAATCCATCGCCAGGGAAAACCATTCGATCCAGCGTACCGTCAACTCCCGCAATAGTGGCTGCAGCAGGTCGCCGCTGGGCACGGCCAGAAACAGCAGCAGCATCACCGGCAACAGCCTGCGGTAAGTGACCCGGCCAAGAGTACAAAGAAGGACACCCTGGAGTGCCACTACCAGCGACAGGTGTTGACCGAGGCGAATATCTACAGCCGAGGAAACCACCCAAAGCGCCAGAGCAAAGGCCACCAGGGGTAAACCCGCGAGACCGTGGGCGGGATTTGTCTCCAGCAGAGTTTCGCGATGGTGCCAGCCCAGCAGGTAAACGAAGGTGGGCAACACCAGCCAGGCGTATTGATAAGGGTCGGCGTTAGTCCATAATTGCAATAAATCCTGAACAACAGGCCACATGGCCAACAGTACGAGCAGCACGCCGGTTGCGCCTTTTACAAGAGGGGGAATCCATTGGAGAGGAAACTCCGTGGCCACCGGAGCCGAAACCGAAGCCGAAGCCGAAGCCGAAGCCAAAGCCCGAGAATACGCTGCGCTTTGGCGTGTTCGGTATTCGAACGGTTGCAGCAATGCCGCGGCCAGAGTCGTGTCCGCCGGCTCACGGAACTGTTCCAGGCCCACGCGCTCGACGCGGGCCAGCGCAGGGTCGGTATAGGTACCGAACAAACGATCCCAAACTGAAAATATGCTGCCGTAGTTGGAGTCGGTCTGGAGCTGATGTTCGGAATGGTGAATCACGTGAACCGACGGGGTCACCAGCCAATAGCGTAGATACCGATCGACGCCCTCTGGTATTGTCAGCTTTGTATGGGTATACAGGGCACTCATGGTCCCCCAGAGAATGTAAATACCAAGCGCCAGGGGTGAAAGCCCCATTGAGAACAGCAGGATCAACATGACGATCGTGGTGAATGCCGACTCCAGCGGGTGGTGGCGCTGGCCGGTGGTCACATCCATCTCGGTGTCACTGTGGTGCACCAGATGCAGGCGCCACAACAGGGGTACCTCGTGCAGCAGGCGGTGCTCCCAGTATCGCCAGAAATCGAGCAACAGGAATACCGCGACGATCTCCACGCCCAGTGGCAAATTCAGATCAGCAACCAGGCCGCGTTCCAGATCAGCAGCCACGCTGACCAGATCCCCTCCCACAATCAGCGCCGGCGCTATACCCCCGCAAATCATCAATCCAATATTAGTGGACCAGCGATTCCAGGGAATGGCTGCACGTTCACCACCCTGTGCTAACCTTTCCAGCAGTAACAAGCCGAGGCCGACCGCAAACAGAAGCGCACCTGTCAGGCTAGCAACATCCAAGGCCATACCTCACCGCCGGGCAGGCGAACTTCCTGCCCAGCTTAACGGCTGTTTACTTGCGACGCTTTATCAGCTGAGCACCCACGACCAGGGTCAGTGCCGCAATGCCCGCGGCACCTCCTGCACTACCGGGCAAGGCTGCCGGTAAAACAGAACTCAACACTCCTCCGAGTTGGAGACCCAAATCAACTCCCAATGGGAGACCCGCGAAAGCCTGCTGGGTTAGGATAAACAAGCCTGCACCTACCAAGAGTTTTCTTATCATGTGCTTGCACCTCTAGGAATTGTTTTGCCCGCAAGGATACGTAAGCGGGGATTATCGTTGGCGAAGCCTGACGACAACGCCAAGAAAATACTACGCAAAAGGCGAACCAGAATAGTAAATTTCCAAGCTTTTTAGGAGGTTGCGCTATTAACGAAGACTACCCCGGGGCCATGATGTAAAATTTCCTGACAATGCTGGAATGCAAAGAGAGGGGGACTGCAAAACTTCCCCCACATACCGGCATTCGCGGACGCCACGCCGTGGCTGCGCTCATGGAACTATACAGGCGCCGTACAATACGCGGTCCTTCAACTACCAGCGCAGGCTGACCGAGCGCATGAAAGACATCTCAGGAGCAAGCAGATGCTGGAACTCTACATCGCCAACAAGAACTACTCGTCCTGGTCACTGCGCCCCTGGTTATTGCTGCAACAGCTCGAGATCCCCTTCCGGGAAAACCTGGTGCCCTTCCGCAGCGACGGTTCGGGCAACGGCTTCGACAGTTTTTCCCCCACCGCCAGGGTACCCTGCCTGCACGACGGCGAGACTGTGGTCTGGGACTCGCTGGCCATTACCGAATACCTGGCCGAACACGTGCCCCAGGTCTGGCCGGCAGACGCCAGGCCTCGCGCCTGGGCGCGCTGCGCCTCCGCGGAAATGCACTCCGGTTTCCAGGCCTTGCGCGATATCTGCGGGATGAACTGCGGTATCCGTGTGCGACTGAAGTCACGCCCCGACGCACTGGAAAAGGACCTGGCACGCATCGACGTACTCTGGAGCGAAGGCCTGAAGCGTTTCGGCGGCCCGTTTCTCGCAGGCCCTGTCTTTACCGCAGCGGATGCATTCTTCGCTCCCGTGGTGTTTCGTCTCCAGACTTACCAGCTGTCGCTGTCCCCCGCCTGCAACGAGTACGCCGCGCGCACGCTCGACTTGCCGGGGATGCGGGAGTGGTACGCTGCCGCGCTGGCCGAGCCCTGGCGCGACTCGGCCCATGAAGAGGAAGTTCAGCGGGTCGGGGAAGCGGTAGCGGATTTTCGCTCCGGCGCCTGAGGCTCCGGCAATAGGTCCGCACCGGGGAACAAACCGTTGGACCGCAGCCGGGCCTGCCGCCTCTCGATCCGCAAGGCGCCTGCCGGCAAGTATCATGGGCGGGTGAAAGGCCATTTCTGGAAAGATGAAAAACTGTTGCCTATACTTGTCGGCAACCTCTGTTCTGTCATTGTCATCCGGGCCAGGGGCGCACAATAGACACGCCACACCCAGAGGCACAACACAGCAGCAAGGGGGGGCCTTGCCATGAGCTACTCATCCAAAAGGATGTTCTCGTATGCGATGCTGGGACTCGCAGCCGTCGCAACAGCCGGCTGCGGCGGAGACCAGTCTTCGGCGAATAGCGACGATAAATGGTTTGCAGCATGGAATGTGGAGCAGTTATATGCAGCGCAGATCAAGATGGATGCGATCAATGCCGGCAGGCAGCCATTTGAGGCCGATACCAGCTGCAAGGCCATTCTGCCAATGGCTGAGAAGTCGTTGAGCGACACCAGCAATACCGGGACGTTTGTCCAGCTCATGTACAAAACCTGCAACGATGCGGGGCTAAAGTTTCAGAACAAGGCGCGGTGCGAAGCCGAACGGCTGCAAGTCCTGTGTCGATAAGGGCAGACGCCGGTGGACTCGCAGCGGGACTATAGCGCCCGGCGGGCACCGTTAAGTCGGCTTCGCGGTTAAAAAAGCCGGGCTTCCGGTCCAGGCAATAGCCAGCGAGCAGCGGCTGCGCGATGTCCGGCCCCCTGACCGGGGGCGCCAGTGTATCCAGGCCGCGAACCTCACCCTGCAACAGCGAAATTGCCAACACGCAACCCACATCATTGCGGTATGCTGGGCGCCATATTGACTGCCAGACACCAGAGGCCCCCTGCCCGTGGATCAAAACCTGTTGTACATCCTTGCCGCCGTGCTGGTACTTGGCGTTGGCGCCCAGTGGCTGTCCTGGCGCCTGAAACAGCCATCTATCCTGGCCCTCCTGGTGCTGGGCATTATCGCGGGGCCGGTCACCGGCCTGCTGCGCCCGGACGAACAGTTCGGCGACCTGCTGTTCCCGATGGTGTCCCTCGGCGTTGCCCTGGTGTTGTTCGAAGGTGGCATGACCCTCAAGTTCCGCGACCTCAAGGGCCACGGCCGGGTAGTGACCAACCTGGTCAGCTGGGGGGCCCTGCTGAACTGGCTGTTGATGGCGGCCGGCTGCTGGCTGCTGGCAGGTTTCTCCCCGCCCATCGCCCTGCTGTTTGCGGCGCTGGTGGTGGTCACCGGCCCCACGGTCATCAACCCGCTACTGCGCACCATGCGCGCCAAACCGCAGGTCAGCCAGGTCCTGCGCTGGGAAGGCATCCTCATCGACCCGGTGGGCGCCCTGCTGGCGGTGCTGGTGTTTCAGTACCTGCTGTCGGGCACCGATTCCTGGGCAGTGTTTGCCCAGAGTATCGGCGTCGGTCTGGTGGCGGGTTTCGCCGGCGCCATCAGCCTGGGTTTCGTGCTGCGCAAACACTGGGTACCGGAATATCTTGTCAACGTGCTGACACTCGCCTGGGTCGTCATGATGTTCGCGGGCAGCGACTACATCGCCCACGAATCCGGCCTGCTCACCGTGACCATCATGGGCATCTGGCTCGGCAACATGAAGGACGTGGGTGTCAGCGAAATCCTCAGCTTCAAGGAGAGCCTGTCGGTACTGATCATTTCGGTCCTGTTCATTGTCCTGGGGGCCCGGGTTGATCCACTGGACATTCTTGCCACCGGCTGGAACGGGGTGATCGTGTTGCTGGTGGTATTGCTGGCGCGGCCCATCGTGGTGTGGGCGAGTACCCTCGGCGGCAACTACAGCTGGCGGCAGAAGGCGCTGCTGAGCTGGGTAGCGCCGCGCGGTATCGTCGCCGCCGCCGTGTCCTCCCTGTTCGCGCTCCGGCTGGACGACCTGGGTTACCCCGGCGCGGCCGACCTGGTGGCGTATACCTTTCTTATCATTATCGCCACAGTGGTGCTGCAGAGCCTGACCGCGGGCGCCGCGACCCGGGCCCTTGGCCTGGCTGAAGCGGAGCCGAACGGCGTGCTGATCGTGGGCGCCAACGGTGTGGCGCGCGCCATTGCCCAAGCCCTGGTCCGGCAGGGGTTTCGGGTCAAGCTCGCGGACACTTCC
>NZ_JAVKCQ010000050.1:0-25528 GCF_040222615.1 Haliea sp. | reverse complement strand
GCCGCCGACGAAGTCCTGGCGGCACTGGGTATTGACAACGAGCCCCTGCTGGCCATCGCCAAGCGCCTGGAACAGATTGCGCTCGAAGACCCCTACTTCATCGAGAAAAAGCTCTATCCGAACGTGGACTTCTACTCCGGCATCATTCTCAAGGCCATCGGCATTCCCACCAGCATGTTCACCGTGATATTTGCCGTGGGCCGCACCGTCGGCTGGATCGCCCACTGGCACGAGATGATCAGCGGCCCCTATCGCATCGGTCGCCCCCGCCAGCTCTACACGGGCCACGCCCAGCGGGATTTCGTGCCCCTGGGCCAGCGCGGCGGTAGCCGCGCTGCAGACAACAAGGCCGCCCCGAGCGGCCTTTTTTCGTTACACTGCCCTTCAACAGGGCATAGCAACAGGAAAACGCAGGTCATGAGTGACATCGTCATCAGCGGCACAGGGCTGTATACCCCGCCCCAGTCCATCAGCAACGAAGAGCTGGTCATTTCTTTCAATACCTGGGTCGAGCAATTCAACGCCGAGAACGCGGAGGCCATTGCCGCCGGCACGATGGCACCCGTACAGCCCTCCTCTGCGGAGTTCATCGAAAAGGCATCGGGGATCAAGTCCCGCTATGTCATAGACAAGGCAGGGGTACTGGATCCGGAGCGCATGGTTCCGCGAATTCCGGAACGCCCGGACGCCAGCCCGTCAATCCAGTGCGAGATATCCGTGGCCGCGGCCCGGGAAGCGATGACCCAGGCCGGCAAGACCGCGGCGGACATTGACGCGGTTATCGTCGCCTGCTCCAACCTGCAGCGGCCCTACCCAGCGATCGCGGTGGAAGTCCAGGAGGCACTGGGCATCCAGGGCTTCGGTTTCGACATGAACGTGGCGTGCTCTTCCGCTACCTTCGGCATCCAGCAGGCCCGCGACAGCATCCTCTCCGGCAGCGCCCGCTGCGTACTCATCCTCAATCCCGAGATATGCAGCGGCCACCTCAACTTCCGCGACCGCGACTCCCACTTCATCTTCGGCGACGTCTGCACCGCAATCATCGTCGAGCGGAATGAGAAGGCTACCTCGGCGGAGCGCTACCGCATCGTCGACAGCAAGCTGCAGACCCTGTTCTCCAACAATATCCGCAATAACTTCGGCTTCCTCAACCGCGCCGCTGAGGAAGGGATTGGCACGCCCGACAAGCTGTTCGTGCAGGAGGGGCGCAAGGTGTTCAAGGAAGTCTGCCCCGCGGTGGCAAAACAAATCAGCGAGCAGCTGCAACGCCTGGATATCGCACCCGACACCCTCAAGCGTATGTGGCTGCACCAGGCCAACCTGAGCATGAACCACCTCATCGCTCGCAAGGTGCTGGGGCGCGATGCCCGCGAGGAAGAGGCGCCCACCATCCTCGACGAGTACGCCAATACCAGCTCCGCCGGCTCGGTGATCGCGTTCCACAAGCACCGCGGGGATTTTGCCAGTGGCGATCTGGGCGTGCTGTGTTCGTTTGGTGCGGGTTACAGTATCGGGAGTATAGTTCTGCAGCGGGTCTGACGCCCTCACCGCAGCACTGTCTCTATTGACTTCTGCGAGCACTGAACACAAGCAACCAGCAACCCGGGCACCGCGCATCCGGGTGGAGGTGGCAGGACACGCCGCAAATACTTCCATGTGGGCTCGGTGAGTTGGGCGGCCCCACGGATCCATGCCGTCTACGGTCCTGCCACCTCCACCCGGCTCCACGTCGCCCTCCCCTTGCGCTTTTTCCTGCCTTGCGAGCTTCGAAGTGCCGCTGAGTGCTCAGGACAGCAAGGGCGGCAGTGCCTCCAGCAGCGCGTCGCACTGCTCATCCGTACCCACCGTAATCCGCAGATAGTCGGAAATGCGCGGCTTGTTAAAATAGCGAACCACTATGCCCTGCTCCCGCAACGCGCGGAAGATGGCTCCCGCATCGCGCCCTGCACCGGGGGTGGCGAGGACAAAGTTGGCGGTCGAGGGCAACACCGTGAAACCCAGGGCCTCCAGTCCGCGGTGAAGCCGCTCGCGAGTCGCGATAACCTTGCGGCGGCAGCTCTGGAACCAGTCTTCGTCGGCCAGGGAGGCGATGACCGCGCGCTGGGCAACGGCGTCGAGCGGGTAGGAGTTGAACGAGTTCTTGATCCGCTGCAAGCCCTCGATCAGGTGGGCCTGGCCAAACGCCATCCCCACCCGCAACCCGGCCAGGGCGCGGGACTTCGACAGGGTCTGCACCACCAGCAGGTTGTCGTAGTCATTGATCAGCGCCACCGCGGAGTCACCGCCGAAATCGATGTAGGCCTCGTCGATGACCACCACCCGATCCGGATTGGCATCCAGCAGGCGGCGAATGTGCGCGAGCTCGAGCACCATACCCGTGGGGGCGTTCGGATTGGGCAGGATAATGCCGCCATTGGGGCGCTGATAGGCGGTCACATCGACCGTGAAATCCCCCCTCAACGGGATCTGCACAAAGTCGACTCCGTAGAGATCGCACCAGACCGGGTAAAAACTGTAGCTGATATCGGGGAACAACAGAGGCTGGTCCTGCTTCAGCAGCCCCTGGAAAACGTGCGCAAGCACTTCGTCCGACCCGTTACCCACAAACACTTGATCCTCAACCAGTCCATAGTACGCGGCCATGGCCTGGCGCAACTCGGTAGACTCGGGATCGGGATAGCGGCGCAGGGAATCGCCGTCGGTGGCCTGAACCGCGGCCAGTACGCGGGGTGACGGCGGATAAGGCGCCTCGTTGGTGTTGAGCTTCACCAGCCGCTGATGTCGGGGCTGCTCACCGGGCACATAGGGCGTCAGGCGCCGGGTAAGGTCACTCCAGAAGCGGCTCATGCACTCAGTCCTGCGGTCCGCTGACTCCCGCTATGGGAGTCGCGAATGGGCGATTGGTGGCGTCCCCTAGGGGGTTCGAACCCCTGTTACCGCCGTGAAAGGGCAGTGTCCTGGACCACTAGACGAAGGGGACGCAGCTGTCTCGGCATACAACCGAAAGCGCCAGTATTTTACTTGAGCAAGGCGGCATTGCAAGCTGCGTGTCGCACTGCGAGTGCCGCACTACGCGTGCCGCACTACGCGTGCCGCTCAATACTTGAACTGGGTGTCGAATATGACACGATCGTAACCACGACCGGCGCCTGACAGGTTCGTGCCCGACTCGTTGTCGAGAAACAGGGCAACTCCCACATGCCACTGCTTGTCGATCGCATAACTGCCGAACAGCTTGTGACCGCGGGCATCGGCGCCACCACCGGCCAGGTTGGAATCACGCAACAGGCCTAGAACCGCGTCTGCCTCCACGCGCTCATACTGATAGCCGACGTCCCAGCTTCCCGCGCCGTCTGCGTCGCCCAGCCGTGCTCCCGCCAACCAGGCCGTGTCAAATTCGTCAGCGTCCAGGTTCTGCACGTAATGCGCATAGACCGCCAGGGGCAGCCCGAGCCCGTGCCAGGTCAGGTCGGAAAACAGCTCCAGCTCCTCGAAGTTAGTATTGTAGGTGCAGCTGCCATCGCCTGCGCAACTGAAGCTGTTGCCATAGAACTCGTCGTTGTCGTCGAAGAATACCGTCTTGCCCTGCACCGGAATATCGATGTAGCCGGCGCCCGTGGTCACTGCGAGCTGTTCGGACAGATCCACGGTAAAGCCCGTTTGCACACCGTAATAGAAAGTGTTGTTCGAGCGATTGCTGTCGCTTTCCAATGCAATTGCTGCGGCGTTGATGAAGAGGCCATTGCCAGACCAGCCGAGGGCAATCCCCTCCGGGGTATAGTCCGAGTCCCAGACCAGGCCAGTGCCCTGGGGCCGGTAGAAGTTGTTTTTCATCTTGCCGCCGGTCAGGTAGGCGCCGTCAAAGGGCCGCCAGGTGGCGTAGGCCTGATCCAGGTAGAGGTCCTTGCTGGTGGCTCCGCCACCGAGAGTCGTATTGCCCGACGTCGGTGACTCGTTGCCCGCCGCTATGCGCAATCCTACTTCCACCGCGTTGGGAAGTTTCGCGGTCATTCCCGCGCGGGCGCGCAGGCGGTGCCGGGTGCGCACATCCCGCGCCGCGATATCGATTTCTTCATAGCGATAGCGGAAGTCGCCGCTGAAACGGACGGTGTCCGTCCAGTGGCCTGCCGGACGGGTCGCCGCGGCGGGAGCCCGGGTCAACTTGAGTTCGGAGACCGCGCTGGCAGTGCTCTCGCGCAGCTCGGCGTTCTCCTGCTCGAGCAGGGTAACCCGCTGCATCAGGGTGGACATCTGGGCCTTGAGCTGCTCGAATTCCGCTTCGCTGACGGCAGCCTGGGCAGTGCCGGCCAACAGCGAGCTGGCAACAACGGCAGCCACTACTGACGCTTGTCGTGTGTTGTTCATATGTCGTCCTCACCTGTCAGTGTCAGCGCGGTGGCGCATGACCGTTTCATGGCGATTTTATGTCTTTTTTATGACAAAACCATGACAGTGAGCAAAACGCGACGCTTTATTTGTCCTCAACCTGATTAATCAGCTCATCGGGCTCGACATGGCGTACATCCAGGCCGCGAACCAGGTAAATCACGCTCTCGGCAATATTGCAGGCGTGGTCTCCGACCCGCTCCAGGCTGCGCAACGTCCACATCTGCCCAAGCACGGGGCTGATCGTGCGTGGGTCCTCCATCATGAAAGTCACCAGGCTGCGCATTGCCGTGGCGTACTCCGAGTCCACCGAGCGATCGGCAATCACTGTTTCCACCGCCATGTCGACATCGAGACGGGCAAAAGCGTCCAGCGCGTGTCGCAGCATCTCACCGACATGGTTGCTGATGTGCCGAATCTCGGTGAAAGTGGCACTGCTTGACGCGGCTTCCTCGGAGGCCTTCACAGCCTGGCGGGCGATCTTGCTGGCCTCGTCGCCAATCCGTTCCAGGTCCGTCGTGACCTTGGAAATCGCCAGCACCAGGCGCAGGTCGCTGGCAGCCGGCTGGCGGCGGGCAAGAATGCGGAAGCACTCCTCGTCAATGCTGATCTCAAAGTCATTCACCTGCTCATCGCCGGCTATGACCTCTTCCGCGAGCCCGCTGTCGCGATTGAGCAGTGAATCCACAGCCTTGCCGATCTGCTGTTCCACCAACCCGCCCATTTCCAGCAGGTGGTTCTTGACGGATTCCAGCTCGGCATTGAACTGGGCTGATATATGTTGCTTATAGCTATCCTGTTGCAGCATGACAATGTCCTCAGCCGTAACGGCCGGTGATGTAATCCTCGGTCTGTTTCTGTTCCGGGTTGGTAAAGAGCGTATCGGTGTCGTCGTACTCGATCAACTTGCCCATGTACATGAAAGCGGTCATGTCTGATACCCGGGCCGCCTGCTGCATGTTGTGGGTGACGATCACGATGGTGTAACGCGACTTGAGCTCGTAGATCAGCTCTTCAATTTTCAGCGTGGAGATCGGGTCCAGGGCCGAAGCAGGCTCATCGAGCAGCAGCACTTCCGGCTCAACGGCAATCGTCCGGGCAATCACCAGACGCTGCTGCTGACCACCGGACATGCCCAGCGCGCTCTCATGCAGGCGATCCTTGACCTCTTCCCACAGCGCCGCGGCGCGCAGGGACTTCTCCACCACCTCATCGAGAACGCGCTTCTTGTTGATGCCCTGAATGCGCAGGCCATAGGCGACGTTTTCGTAGATGCTCTTGGGAAAGGGGTTGGGCTTCTGGAATACCATGCCAACACGCCGGCGCAGGGCCGCCACGTCCACTCGCCGGTCGTAGACATCCTCGTGTTCCAGCAGCAACCTGCCATCCACCCGGCAGCCGTCCACCAGGTCGTTCATGCGGTTGATACAGCGCAGCAGGCTGGACTTGCCGCAGCCGCTGGGCCCGATGAAGGCGGTCACGCGCTGGCGGGGTATTTCCAGATTGATATCGAACAGCGCCTGGGCGCTGTTGTAGAACAGATTCAGGTTTTCCATTCGCAGACTGGTTTCAGCGGGAGTGGCCGGCCCGGATGCTTGAGGCTGGTCGCGCTTCAGCGCCTGGATGTCAATGGCATGGGTTTGCATGGTCAGATCCTGTCTAGTGTTCCAGCGACTTGTAGCGTTCCCGCAAGCGGTTGCGCAGGCTTACGGCGGCAAGATTCAACAGCGCGATGATCAGCACCAGCAGCAGCGCCGTAGCATAGACCAGGGGGCGCGCGGCCTCCACATTGGGGCTCTGGAAGCCCACATCATAGATGTGGAATCCCAAGTGCATGAACTTCTGGTCCAGATGCAGATACGGGTAATTGCCGTCCAGGGGCAGGGTCGGCGCCAGCTTCACCACACCGACCAGCATCAACGGCGCCACTTCTCCTGCTGCCCGCGCTACCGCCAGGATGAGGCCGGTCATCATCGCCGGACTCGCCATCGGCAGCACGACCCGCCACAGGGTTTCAGCACGGGTGGCACCGAGGGCCAGGGATCCCTCTCGCAAGGTCTTGGGGATCCGCGCCAGCCCCTCTTCGGTCGCGACGATGACCACCGGCAGGGTGAGCAGGGCCAGGGTCAGGGAGGCCCACATCAGGCCCGGAGTACCAAAGGTAGGCCGTGGCAAGGCCGCCGGAAAGAATACCTCATCCAGCTCGCCACCGACGAAGTACACGAAGAACCCGAGGCCGAACACGCCATAGACGATTGATGGCACCCCGGCCAGATTATTGACCGCCACCCGGATGGTGCGGGTAATAAAGCCCTGAGTGGCGTATTCGCGCAGGTAGACCGCCGCAACCACGCCGAAGGGAGTAACGATGATAGACATCAGGATCACCATCAACACCGTACCGAACATGGCGGGGAAAATACCGCCCTCGGTATTGGCCTCGCGAGGCTCGGCGGTGAGGAACTCCCACAGGCGCTCGGAGTACATGCCCAGCTTGGCGAACACACCCATCACGTTGGGCTGGTAGGCGCGCACCACCTTGGCAATAGGCAGGGTCACCACCCGCCCGTCAGCAAGTTCGGCGCTGTAGCTGTGGTCCTTGATACTGTCGTAAAGAACGTAGAGCTCCTCCTGCAGAACACGGAAGCGCGCTTCCTGCTCCGCCCGCAGGCCGGCCAGGTCCGCCGCTGCCGCCGCATCCAGGGCACCGTCAAGTTCCAGCCTTCGCTCGCGCAGACGCAGGCGCTCAAGTTCGTAGTTGATTGCGCCGATATCCACCTGCTCGATTCGGCGGATCTCTTCCCGCACGGCTACGGTGTCGGCAATCAACGCCTGCAGTGCCTGCCAGGTAGCCTCCGCGCCGTCCGCCGCGACCGTAATCTCCGGCGCATTGAAGCGGCTGACGCCGCGCAGATAGCCGTAGAAATTGCCCCATTCCAGCCGCTCGATCACCACCACATCGGGCGGCAAGCGACGTTCACCAAACTGCTCGTTGATGAGCCAGGTGAAATCCGTACCGAGGAAATCGCGATTGCCCTGCTTGAGCAGGGTGCGCCGAAAATAGGGACCGGGGCCCTGCAGCTCGATACCCGCCTCCCGCAGCTGGATACCGGCTACCTCAACTTCCTCCACGACCTCGCCCAGCAGCTCCCGCGACTGATCCTGGTAGCTGACCTTGACCGCCAGCACATCCGCCGGCCAAAAATGGCTGAGACCACGCACCGCCAGCAACAGCAGCAAGCCCACCACCGCGATCACGCTCACACTCACGGCGGCGGCATTGAGCCAGATCAGCGGCTCGCCACTGCGTACCCAGGCATTGACCCGGGGGGCTCGCTCGCTGTGTAAATCCTGTTCGTTGATCATTTTCATCACAGGGACCCGTACTTGAGCCGCAGCCGCTGCCGCACCAGCTCGGCAATGGTGTTGACCACAAAAGTAAACATGAACAGTACAAACGCCGCCAGGAACAGTACGCGGTAATGGGTGCTGTCCACTTCGGCCTCGGGCACCTCCACCGCGATATTGGCCGACAGGGTGCGCATGCCTTCGAAGATATTGACGTCCATGATCGGCGTGTTGCCGGTAGCCATCAGCACAATCATGGTCTCCCCTACTGCGCGCCCGAGGCCGATCATCAACCCCGAAAAAATGCCCGGACTGGCGGTCGGGATTACCACCCCGACCAGGGTTTGCCAGGGCGTGGCTCCCAGCGCCAGACTGCCGTAGCTCAAGTGCTTGGGTACAGAAAAAATGGCGTCCTCGGCGATGGAGAATATCGTGGGGATTACCGCCATGCCCATGGCAATACCCACCACCAGTGAGTTGCGCTGGTCGAATGATATTCCCAGCTCCGCGGTGATCCAGCGGCGCATGTCACCGTCAAAGAACAGCAGCTCAAAACTGTCATTGGCAGCAAAGCTCAGGTAGCCGATGAGAATTACCACGGGAACCAGCACCGCCGCGTGCCAGCCCTCGGGCACCAGGGAGCGCACGGCAATCGGCAGGCGGGACCAGAGGAAAGCGAACAACAGCACCCCGACCGGCAGTGCCAGCATGAGGGTCACCACCGCGGTCAGCTTGTCCTCAACCAGCGGTGCCAGCCACAGCCCCGCCAGGAATCCCAGGATCACCGTGGGCAGGGCTTCCATCAGCTCGATCATCGGCTTGATCTTGCGGCGCAGGGGTGCGGCCATGAAATACGCGGTGTAGATGGCGCCGCATATTGCCAGGGGCGCGGCGATCATCATGGTGTAGAACGCCGCCTTCAGGGTGCCGAAGGCCAAGGGCGCAAAGCTGTACTTGGGCTCGAAATCATTGTCGGCGGAAGACGACTGCCAGACATGAGCGGGCTCGTCATAGCTTTCGTACCAGACCTTGCTCCACAGCGCCGACCAGGAAATATCGGGGTGCTCGTTGTGGATGTGCCAGCTGCGCAGGCTGCCATTGGCATCCACCATGACCAGTGCGTCGGCCCGCGGCGAGATCGCCGCTGCGCCCTCACCCAGAGGCAGGGCTTCCTGGCTCAGCAGGCGCCGGTGAGCGGTGCTGTGATAAATCTGCAGCTCACCGTCCAGTCCCAGCGCCAGAAAGCCCTTGCGGCGCTGCTCCGGCACCAGCCTGGTGATCACCACTCCATCGGTGCCAAACTCGCGAATGCGCTGCAGGTGGTTGCCTCCCTCTCCGTCGCGCACCATGAAGAACTGCACCAGCTCACCGCGGTCGGAGGCCGCCAGCAGCGATATGCCCCCGAGCAACATGGCGCTGGCGGAAAGGCGACCGCCGCCATTGAACAACGCACCCTGGCCGGCCACCTGCAGGTAGCCACTGCTGTCGCGCTGCCGCAGGTTCAGGACGGTATAGCCACCGGATGCGTCCAGCCGGAACAGCCAGCGCAGGTCTTCGTCGATATGGAACGCGGCAGTCACACCGCCCAGCGCAGGTATCTTCAATTGCTCCTGGGACAGGGACACTGCCCCTGTTATGAAGTTCTCTTCACGAACAACACGGTGCGCCTGTAGTTCGCCGGAACGGGTCAGGGCCGCGACCACCAGGCCTTCAGTAGTATCACCTACGGCCAGTTTTACCACCGGCTCGGTACCGGTATCCAGGGCCAGCCCCGCGTAATGTCGCTCCAGTCTGGGCGTGATGACCCGCTCACCGCCCGGATAGGTCAAGCGGTATTCATGACTGTGCAGGGAAATACCGCCGGAGTCGTGCGCCACCGCGAACAGGCGGCCCTCGGCCCCCTCGGCTGCCACCGCGGTTATTGCGCCCAGCTCCGGCGCCAGGGGCTCGGTGAGCACCAGTTCACCGCTGTCGAGCACGAAAACACGGGCGCTGCCATCGGCGAAGACGCCGAAACCCAGCTCGGTCTGCTCTTCCACTGCCAGGAACAGCGGCGCCTCGGCCAGAGGGGATTCGACAGCGGCCCGGGGCTCCATCCGGGCATTGCCAAACAGCGGCAGCACTTCGTACAGCAGGTAGAAGAATATCAACAGAATGGCGATCAGTACCCCGGCGCCGCCGGTGGTTACCGCGACGGTGGCGGCGCGGTCCTTGAAGTGGCGCCACCGGGGCGTAAAGGGCGAAACGTGCTCGCTTAATCTGGCCAAGGTTGCGGTTCTCGACTGTGAGGTAAAATCCCGGGCAGACGCCCGGGCGTGAACGGCTGCCCGACGGGCTGGAGGACTTACAGCTCCAGTTGCTTGCTGTAACGCTCAACAACCGCCGCTGGCAGCGGAATGTAGCCGTCTTTCAGCACCACCTCCTGGCCCTGGCGCGAGAACACCAGCTTGATGAATTCGCGCTCCAGGGGTGACAGCGGCTTGTTCGGATTCTTGTTGATGTAGACGTACAGGAATCTCGCCAGGGGATAGCTGCCATTGATGGAGTTTTCCCCGTTGGCTTCAACCGCGGCCTCTCCCTCGCGCTTGCTGATCGGCACGGTGCGCACACTGGAGGTACGGTAGCCAATGCCCGAATAGCCGATACCGTTGATCGAAGTGGATACCGACTGCACCACGGAGGCCGAACCGGGCTGCTCATTGACGCTGTTCCTGAAATCGCCCTTGCACAGACCGACGCTCTTGAAATACCCGTAGGTGCCGGAAACCGAGTTGCGACCGAACAGCTGCAGATCACGATTTTCCCAGGCCCCGTCCAGGCCCAGCTGGCCCCACTTGCTGATATCCGCTGCGCCACCGCACTTGCGGGTGGAAGAGAAAACCGCGTCCACCTGTTCGATTGTCATGCCGGCAATAGGGTTGTCCTTGTGCACGTACACCGCGAGGGCGTCAATGGCGACCGGCACGGCGGTCGGCTTGTAACCGTGGCGGGCCTCGAAAGCCTCAATTTCCTGATCGCGCATATCGCGACTCATGGGACCGAAGTTGGCCGTGCCTTCGGTCAGGGCGGTCGGCGCTGTGGAAGAACCCGCGGCCTGGATCTGGATGTTGACGTTCGGATAAGCCCGCTTGAACTCTTCCGCCCACAGGGTCATCAGGTTGGCCAGGGTGTCGGAGCCGATGCTGGACAGGTTGCCGGACACGCCGCTGGCAACCTGGTAGTCCTGAAGATTGGGGTCAAGATCGGCAAAGGCAGCCGGCGCGAGGCTGATACCGGCGGCCGCGACAGCGGCGTGGAACAGGTGTTTGATCGACATGTGGTGCTCCCGTCTATGAAGAAGGTTGACCCTGCCTACAGTAAACGCAGTTTATGACAAAAATATGACAGCTCCGTGTAACAGGGCAGAAAATCTTCCCGCAGCCACTCAGCTACTATCCGGGGAACACCAGGGTGAAGGTACTGCCTGCACCCGGTGTGCTCTCGATACGCAGCTCGGCCCGGTGGGCCGCGGCCACGTGCTTGACGATAGCCAACCCGAGCCCCGTGCCTCCGGTTGCCGAGGAACGGCTGTCATCCACCCGGTAAAAGCGCTCCGTCAGGCGCGGCAGATGAACCATATCGATGCCAATCCCCTGGTCCTGCACCGACAGCGACAGGCGCCCGCCCTCCCGCCGCCAGCTCACTGTCACAATACTGTCATCTTTGCTGTACTTGAAGGCATTCAGCACCAGGTTCGACACCGCGCTGTGCAGTTCCCGGTAGTCCCCCGCCACCGTGTCGGTTGCGGCCAGCTCCAGTAGCAGTTTACGCCCTGGATGAGAGGTGTGTAATTCGTCCTCCAACTCCTCCAGGAGCGCACAGATGTTGACCTGCTCGCGCCGGGGCTGGGTGCGTACGCTCTCGATCCGTGACAGCCAGAGCAGGTCCTTGAGCAGGGACTCCATGCGGGCTGCCTGCTGCTCCATCTGTTCCAGAGGGCGACGATAGCGGCTTTCCAGCTGGCCGGCATTGGCGAGTATGGTCTCCAGATAGCCCTTGATGACGGTCAACGGTGTGCGCAGTTCGTGTGAGACGTTGCCGACGAAATCCCGGCGCATCTGCTCCAGCTGGGCCTCCTTGGTCACATCGCGCACGAACACCAGCCTGTCGCCGCCGCCGAAGGAGGTCACGGAGAACTGCAGGTATTGCGCGTGCTCGCCCTTGATCGTCACCTGCAGTGGGCTGTCGAAGGCAGCGGCGAGAAAGTAGCGATGAAACTCCGGCAGACGCACCAGGTTGAGCAGGGCCTGGCCACGGTCAGTGGGATATCGCAGCCCCAGCAGTCGCTCCGCCGCACTGTTGCTCCACTCAATGGCACCCTGGGCGTTGACCATGATCGCGCCGTCATGCATGGAGGACAGGGAACCCTGCAGGTAGTCCAGTCGCGACTGCAGTAGCGCCTGGCGCTCCTGGGCAGCACGCTGCACCTTGTAAAGGCGATCGTAGATGACACCCCAGATACCCTGCGCCTCCGGGGGTTCGATCGACGGGTCTGCGAGCCAGCGTTGCAGACGCTGCAGCTGGTACAGCCAGCGTCCCAGCAAGGCCAGCAGTGCCAGCGCCAGCACCAGCCAGGGAAATCCGAGTATCCAGCCCGCCGCCAGGGCACCGATGGACAGCAGAACCAGCCGCCGCAGCTCGACCAGCCAGGCGCCGGCAGCATTCACCGCGCGGGCACCCCGCGGGCAGAGAAGCGGTAGCCTGTGCCGCGGACGGTCTGGATCAAATCGCTGTAGTCAGCATGCCCGGTCTGCAGGGCCTTGCGCAGGCGACGGATGTGCACATCCACCGTGCGCTCTTCGACATAGACATTGGCGCCCCAGACCTGGTCCAGCAGCTGGCTGCGGGTGTAGGCGCGCTCGGGATGGGACATGAAGAAATGCAGGAGATTGAATTCTGTGGGCCCCATGTCTACCGGGTCCTCGGCGAGGAACACCCGCCTGCTCTCGCCGTCGATCACCAGCTCCCCGACCTGGATTCGATCCAGCTCATCACCGCCGCTGGCGCGACGCAACAGGGCCTTGATCCGGGCGATCAGCTCCCGGGGAGCGAACGGCTTGGTGATATAGTCGTCGGCGCCAACGTCCAGGCCCTGAATAACGTTGTCTTCCGCGGTTTTGGCTGTGAGCATGATCACCGGCAGGTCGCGCGTGGTATCGGTGCGCTTGAGCCTGCGCAACAGCTCAAGGCCGCTCCCGCCGGGCAGCATCCAGTCCAGCAACACGATATCGGGGCGTTCATCGACTATCAGGGTAAAGGCATCCTGGATGTTTTCGGCCTCAATGCAACGGAACTCGGCGATTTCCAGCGCCATCCGTAACATATCCCGTATGGCAAACTCGTCGTCGACGATCAGCACCTTGCGTTCATTCATCGGTCACATTTCCCTCGTTGGCGATTCAGTGCAAGGTATTAGATGAGGAAATTGTGACAATAAAATGACAATCCGCCTTTTTCAGCCTGTTTTTGCTCCCCCGACGGACAATCCGGAAGGATATCCCCGGCGGATACTCGCGGACGGGAGGCCCCGGGCGCAAAGTCCAGGGCGGGCCGCCGCGAGTGGCAGCCCTTGCTAGCGCCCGGGGACGATACTCAGCGGAGGCTGGCGTTGATGTTCAACAAGACCTTGTTGCCGGGACAGACGTCCTCCTCGGTCAGGCTGTTCAGCGGCCGACGCGAGGTCTCGAGGACATCGTGGAGATCCCGGGAGTCCTTGTCGATGTAGACCAGCCCGGTCAGGATCTGTCCCGCGGCGCGGCTTTGCTCCAGGGCAATCATGGCCGACACGCGGTCAAAGGGATCCAGGTCCTCGGCCAGCTTTTCCAGGTGCAGGACGGAACCGTCATGCAGGGTGACCTCCTGGGTACGTCCGGCAACATAGCTGGCCGTGATCTCGTCGCGCATGGGCACGAAATCCACGGTACCGGTGGCCTCCGAGTGCTCGCGGACGAAATCGTAACTCTTGGTGGAGCCCTGATTGTTGTTGAACGTCACACAGGGCGAGACCACGTCGATCAGGGCGAAGCCCCGGTGTGCTATTGCCGCCTTGATCAGCGGCACCAGCTGGCCCTTGTCGCCGGAGAAGCTGCGAGCCACGAATGTGGCGCCCAACTGCAGGGCAAGGCCCGGCAGGTCAATGGCGGAAAAGGGGTTCGGGTCGCCCTTCTTGCTGGCGGAGCCCTCATCGGCAGTGGCGGAGTCCTGGCCCTTGGTCAAGCCATAGCAGCCGTTGTTCATGACAATGTAGACCATGTTCAGGTTGCGCCGGACCGCATGGGCAAACTGGCCCATGCCAATCGACGCCGTATCGCCATCGCCGGAAACCCCCAGGTACAGTAGATCCCTGTTGGCCATGTTGGCACCGGTGACCACGGAGGGCATGCGCCCGTGCACCGAATTGAAGCCGTGGGATTTGCCCAGGAAGTAAGTCGGCGCCTTGGAGGAGCAGCCGATGCCGGACAGCTTGGCGATCCGGTGCGGCTCCAGGGCCAGCTCGTGGCAGGCACGGACGATAGCGCCGGAAATGGAGTCGTGACCGCAGCCTGCGCAGAGGGTGGAAATCGCCCCCTCGTAGTCTGCCTTGGTGTAACCGAGGGCGTTAACCGGCAGGTCAGGATGCCTGAACTTGGGCAGCTGGTAGCTCATGAGTTCATCTCCGCGCCGGCGACCACTCGCTCGCGACGCAAGGGGGTGACGTTATATCCCGGCATCTGCAGCAGGATCTGCTTGCGGATGTTGCGGGCACTGATGGGGGTACCGTCGAAACAGAGCACGGATTTGAGTTTGTCCGGCCCCAGCTCGAACTCCGCCATGAGCAGGGTACGCAGCTGCGCATCGCGGTTCTGCTCGATAACGAAAACGCGCTCGTGACGGGCGATGAACTCCTCCACCTCGTCGTTGAAGGGGAAGGCCCGTACCCGCATGGCGGCCAGCGGAATACCGTCTTCGGCCAGGTAGTCGCGAGCCTCCATGGCGGATTCCTCGCTGGTGCCGAAGAACAGGATAGCGGTGTCCGTTTCCTTCCCGGAGGGTGTCTCGATTGGCGCCGGCACCCACTGCTTGATGGTTTCCCACTTCGCCATCAGGCGGTGCATGTTCTTCTCGTACTCTTCACCCTTTTCGGTATAGACCGCGTACTCGTCGCGCGAGGTACCGCGGGTGAAGAACGCGCCCTTATCCGGGTGGGTACCGGGGATGGTGCGATAGCAGATGGCGTCGCCATCCACGTCCAGATAGCGCCCGAAGCGCTCCATCTCGTCCAGTTGCCCGGCGCTCAGCACCTTGCCACGGTCATAGCGGCGGTCGTCGTCCCAGACCAGGGGCGGCGACATATTGTCGTTCATACCCAGGTCCAGATCAGTCATCAGGATGACAGGAGTCTGCAGCCGCTCCGCCAGGTCGAACGACAGGGCGCCAAAATCAAAGCATTCCTTCGGCGTGGCGGGAAACAACAGCACCTGCTTGGTATCGCCATGGGAGGCGTAGGCCGCGGAGAGGATGTCCGACTGCTGGGTCCGGGTCGGCATGCCGGTGGACGGGCCGGCGCGCTGCACGTCGAACAATACCGTGGGAATCTCGGCAAAGTAGGCAAGTCCCAGGAACTCGCTCATCAAGGACAAGCCGGGGCCGCTGGTCGCGGTGAAGGCGCGAGCGCCATTCCAGCTCGCCCCCACCACCATCCCGATGGCAGCCAGTTCATCCTCCGCCTGCACAATGGCGTAATTCCTGCGGCCCGTGCCCGGATCAATGCGCAGGCGCTTGGCGTATTTCTCGAACGCGTCCACCACCGAGGTTGAGGGCGTAATGGGATACCAGGCCGCCACTGTGGCGCCACCGTAAATGGCGCCCAGGCCCAGAGCCGTATTGCCGTCCAGCAGAATGTTGTCGCCGACCTTGTCCGACTTGCGCAGGCGGATCCCGATCGGGCAGTCGAAGTTTTCGGTCGCGTACTGGTAGCCCAGTTCCAGTGCCTGGATATTGGGCAGGATCAGCTTGTCCTTGCCCTTGAACTGGTCCTCCACCAGACCGGTCAGCACAGCGAAGTCCATGTCCAGCAGGGCTGCCAGGGCACCGACGTAGATCACGTTGCGGAACAGCTGGCGCTGGCGCGGATCCTGGTACTGCTCGTTACAGATCCGGGTCAGGGGAATACCCATGATATTGACGTCACTGCGGATCAGGCGCAGGTCCAGCGGCTTGGTGTTGTCATAAATGAAGTACCCGCCCGGCTCCAGCTCCTGGATGTCCTGGGGCATGCTCTGCGGATTCACCGACAGCATGATGTCGACGCCGCCGCGGCGCCCGAGGTAACCGCGCTCACTGACCCGCACCTCGTACCAGGTGGGAAGACCCTGGATATTGGAGGGGAAAATGTTCTTGGGACAGACCGGCAGGCCCATGCGGAATACGGCTTTGGCGAACAGGTTGTTGGCACTGGCACTGCCGGTGCCATTGACGTTGGCAAACTTGATGACGAACTCGTTGACGGCTTGCAGCGCTTGCATGGTTTATTGCCCCGCTTTGGTAACGCTGTAAAGAAACTTCTGCATGTCCCAGGCCGTTGTCGGGCAGCGCTCGGCGCAGAGGCCGCAGTGCAGGCAGACATTCTCGTCCTTGACCATGACCCGCCGCGTCGGCAGGTACTCGGAAACATACAGATCCTGGGCCAGGTTGCCGGCCGGGGCACTCAACTGCAGGCGCAGTTCAGGCTCTTCCTCATTGGCGGTGAAGGTGATGCAGTCCGTGGGACAGACATCCACGCAGGCATCGCACTCGATGCAGCGCGGCGCGTCGAACACCGTCTGCACGTCGCAATTGAGGCAGCGCTCCGCTTCCTTGAACCCGGTCAGCGGATCGAAGCCCAGCTCCACCTCCAGCTTGCGGTCGCGCAGGGTCTTTTCCAGCGGCGCCAGCGGCACGACATAGCGCTTGTCGTTTTCCACCGCGTTGTCATAACTCCACTCGTGGATGCCCATTTTCTGGCTCACCAGGTTGGCGAAGGGGGGCGGCCGATCGCCAACGGACTCACCGCGGCAGAACAGGTCGATGCTGACCGCTGCCTGGTGGCCGTGGGCGACCGCGGTAATGACGTTCTCGGGCCCAAACGCAGCGTCGCCACCGAAAAACACCCTGGGATTGGTGGACTGGAAAGTCACTTTATCCACCACCGGCATATCCCATTTATCGACCTCGATCTCCAGATCGCGCTCGACCCAGGGAAAGGCATTCTCCTGGCCGATAGCCATCAGCACATCATCCGCTGCCATGAACACCAGGTCTTCACCGGTGGGCACCAGACTGCGCTTGCCGTCGGCATCGTACTGCGCCTCGACCTTCTCGAACCGCATCCCCTTGAGCTGCCCGTCCTCGATCACGAAGTCCTTCGGCACATGGTTGTCGTAGATCGGAATGCCCTCGTGCATGGCATCCTCTTTCTCCCAGGGCGAGGCTTTCATGTCGGCGAACGGACTGCGCACGACCACCCGCACATCCTCGCCGCCGAGGCGACGCGAGGTCCGGCAGCAGTCCATGGCGGTGTTGCCGCCGCCGAGGACGAGAACCCGCTTGCCAATGCTCCCGGTATGCTCGAAGGCGACGCTGGACAGCCAGTCTATGCCGATGTGGACGCGCTTGCCCGCCTCCTCCAGACCCGGCAGGTTCAGACCCTTGCCCCGGGGGGCGCCGGTGCCGACAAAAACCGCGTCATAGTCCTTTTCCAGAACACTCTTGAGGCTGGTTACCTCGGTATCAAAATGGGTGACGACACCCATGTCGAGGATATATCCCACCTCCTCGTCCAGTACCGATACGGGCAAGCGAAAGGAGGGAATCTGACTGCGCATCATGCCGCCGCCGGCAAACTGGTTGTCGTAGATATCGATGCTGTAGCCCAGCGGCATCAGGTCGCGCGCCACGGTCAGGGAGGCGGGACCCGCACCGATCAGAGCGATCCGCTTGCCGTTCTTTTTCTGCGGGATCGCCGGTAAACGCGCCTTGATGTCGGCCTTGTTGTCCGCAGCTACCCGCTTCAGCCGGCAAATCGCCACCGGCTCCTCGCCCTTGGCGATACGGCCGCGGCGGCAGGCGGGCTCGCAGGGTCGGTCGCAGGTACGACCGAGTATCCCGGGGAACACGTTGGATTCCCAGTTGATCATGTAGGCGTCGTCGTAGCGGCCTGCAGCAATCAGCCGGATGTATTCCGGGACCGGCGTGTGCGCCGGACAAGCGTACTGGCAATCGACGACCTTGTGAAAGTACTCGGGGTTCTTGATATCGGTTGGGTTCACGGCAAAGGCCTGTTTTACATCGTTATGGAGTGAATTCGCGACCGGGGCGAGCTGGACGAAAGTTTGTCACAAACAAGCCTCATTTTCATCTCCCCGCAGTTGCATTCGAGCCCTGTTTGGCGCCAATCACAGGATTTAACCGCCACCGACAGCATTATTGAACCATTCGTGCTCGGCCTAGAACAGCCCAAAGAAGCCGCGGCGGCGCGGCAGCGAGCTCTCACAGGCCGCCAGCTGGGATTGATACTGACTGGCGCGGGTGCGCACCTTGCCGGCAACGCCCTGCAGCCATGCCTTGCCGCGATAGGTACCCCGGTTATAACCCCCATGACCCTCGTGGTAAGCGAGATACAGCCGGTAGGCGTCGTCCCGGGGTATACCGCTGCGGTGCAGGGACTCGTTGTTGTACCAGCCGATAAAGTGAATCGAATCGGCGAAATTCTTGCGACTGGCCCGGTGACGACCGGTACTGCGCTGGTAGCTTTCCCAGGTGGAATCCAGGGCCTGGCTGTAGCCAAAGGCATCCGAGGGCCGCGGCCCGGGGATGATACCGAGGATGCGGCGCCGGGGCGGCTTGGCCTTGGCCACAAAGCGCGACTCCTGATGCATGATCGCCAACATCACCGGAATTGGACTCTGCCAGTCATCGCGCGCCTTGACCGCGTCGTCATACCAGCCCTTTTTCTCCTGAAAGATGCTGCAGGCATTGTCCACCCTGGCCGGCGGCGCGGTGGCGCAGGCGGGCAACAGCGCCGCGAGTATCAACACGAACAGGATTCTCAAAGCTCTACTCCACACTCCGCCAACAGCGCCAGAAGCGCGGCTTCGTCAATTACCGGAATCCCCAGCTCGGTGGCCTTGCCCAGCTTGGAACCGGCGCCGGGGCCGGCGACCACCGTGTGGGTTTTGGCCGACACGCTGCCCGCCACCCGCGCACCGAGCGCTTCCAGATGGCCCTTGGCCTCGTTGCGCCCGAGCGCCTCCAGGGTGCCGGTCACGACCCAGGTCTGGCCGGCAAGGGGCAACTCCTCCGCCGCTGGTGGCTCGAGATCCGGCCAGTGCACCCCGGCATCGCGCAGGGCCTGCACCACCGCCAGGCTGTCGCCGGAATCAAAAAACTGACGCAGGTGATCCGCGACCACCGGACCGACATCCGGCACCGCCAGCAAGGCCTCCTCGCCGGCCGCAACAAGCGCCTCCCAGCTGCCAAAATGCCGGGCCAGGTTACCGGCTGTGGCCTCCCCGACCTCGCGAATCCCGAGTGCGTAGATGAACCGCTGCAGGGTGGTCTGCTTGCTGCTTTCCAGCGCTGCCAGCAGCCTGTCCACCGACTTCTCTCCCATCCGCTCCAAACCCAGCCACTGCTCACGCGGCAGGGTGAAGATATCCGCGACGCTGCGCACCAGGCCTCGATCGACGAGCTGCTCCACCAGCTTGTCGCCCAGGCCTTCCACATCCAGCGCCCGGCGCGAGACAAAGTGCCGTATGGCCGCCTTCTGCTGGGCCTGGCAGATCAGCCCGCCCATGCAGCGCAGCACGGCTTCGTCCGGGGCCCGCTCCACCGCCGAGCCGCACACCGGACAGGTAGCGGGAAACACTACCGGGGCTGCAGACGCCGGACGCCGCTCGGGCACCACCGCCACCACCTGCGGAATCACGTCCCCGGCCCGGCGCACGATCACCGTATCGCCGACGCGCAGGCCGAGGCGTTCGATTTCATCGCCGTTGTGCAGTGTGGCGTTGCTGACCGTGACACCGCCGACGAACACCGGCTCCAGCCTGGCCACCGGGGTAATGGCGCCGGTCCGGCCAACCTGGAACTCCACCGCCAGCACCCGGGTCATTTCTTCCTGGGCGGGGAACTTGCGGGCAATGGCCCAGCGCGGTGCGCGAGAAACGAAGCCGAGACGCTGCTGCAGGGCGAGGTCGTTGACCTTGAATACAATACCATCGATGTCATAGCCCAGCTCCGCCCGGCGCGCGGCCAGCTCCTCGTAGTAGGCATCGCAGGCATCAATGCCGGTGACCACGCGGGACTCGCTGTTGATACGCAGGCCCCAGGCCTGCAAGCGGTCCAGCACCTCCGAGTGCCGTGCCGGCAGATCGCCACCCTCAAACAGGCCCACGCTGTAGCAGCACATCTGCAGCGGCCGGCGCGCGGTGACCCGCGCGTCCAGCTGCCGCAGGCTGCCCGCCGCGGCGTTGCGCGGATTGACGAAAATTTTCTCACCGCGCTCGCGGGCCTCGGCGTTGATCTGCTCGAACCCGGCCCGCGGCAGGTAGATTTCACCGCGCACTTCCAGTAGCGGCGGATAGCCCTCGCCGCGCAGGCGCAGGGGTACGGAAGCGACGGTCCGCACGGTGTGGGTGATATCCTCGCCGGTAGTGCCATCGCCGCGGGTGGCACCGCGCTGCAGGCGACCGTCCCGGTACAGCAGGCTGACGGCAATACCGTCCAGCTTGGGCTCGCAGGCAAACTCCAGCGCATCCGCAGGATCCCGGCCCAGCCGCTCCAGCAGCCGCCGGTTGAAAGCGTGCATATCCTCGGCATTGAACGCGTTATCGAGGGACAACATGGGCAGTTCGTGCTGCACTTGGTGAAACTGGGCGAGGGGGCTACCACCGACACGCTGGGTCGGCGATTCGGGATTCAGGAGTTCGGGATGTTCCGCCTCCAGTACCCGCAGGCGCTGCAGGCTGCGGTCGTATTCGGCGTCCGGAACGCTGGGGTCGTCCAGCACGTAGTAGCGGTAATTCCAGGCTTCCAACTGATCCCGCAAGCGGGCGACCTCCGCCGCCGCGGACAGCTCAGGTTCCACCGCCACCATCTCCCGGCCGCCTCAGCGCGAGCGGGCCAGCAGCCGCCGCTCGAGATCACGGATCTGCTGACGACTGTGCTCCAGGGTCTGTCGCGTCAGGGCGCTGCGGGTTTCGTCAAGCACATCGCCGTCGAGGTTGCGCGCCACGGCCTGGGCCGTCTCCAACATGTAATCGAAAGCCTTCATCATGTCGTCGGGACCCGGCAGGGTGACAAAAAACACCAGTCCCGGTGTGGTGAAATCCGCCATGTTGTCGATATCAAACACACCGGGCTGCATCATGTTGGCGACACTGAACTGGATCGCACCGCGGCCGGCCTCGAACTCGTGGCGATGAAAGAAACTCATGTCGCCAAAGCGCAGGTCACAGGCCAGCAGAATGTGCAGAATATCATCACCGCGGAAGCCCTCCGGTTTCCGGGCCACGACATTGAGCATGAAAACCTCGGGCTGGACGTCCCGCGGCAGGCGCCCCGGTTCAGGCACATCGGACGCCGGACGCGCACGTTCCTCTGCCTCCAGCGCGTCCAACCAGTCGAGATTTTCCGGCTCATCCCGGGTGCTGAGGCCGTACACCAGGTCGTCATCGGTGGCGGGCGCTGGCGGCGTTCCTGCGGTTTTTGCGGGTCTCGGCCCGGGCTCCCGGGACGGTGCCGGATCGCTGCCGCGGGACGGCGCCTCCGGGGCCCGCGGGCCTGCGGTGGGCCCCCGGGCGGCACTGCTCCCCGCAGACCTGGCAATGCGCTCGGCCCTCACTGCCTGCTCCGCCCGCTCCGCCCTGTCGGCCTTGTTCTGGGCGGTGGCATCTAGCAGGTGACTGCGCTCGACAACCCGCGCCCCGCCGTTGGGCAATTCCTTGAGCAGGCCGATATCGTCATCGACAGCCGCGGCGCCGGTATCGCTGTTGGCCAGTTTGACCCGGACCGGGGAGCGGCGTTCATTGCGAACCCGGCGCCAGGCATCCAGCAGCACCGCCAGTATCAGCAGCACTCCGACTATCACCATCCAATCGCGTATCGTCAAGTCCATCACAGCTGCACCCGCTTCCTCCGGTTGTTCTAACTCGCCGCCAGTTCCGCCGCCTCGTCGACATCCACCGTCACCAGGCGCGACACACCCGGCTCATGCATGGTGACACCCATCAGCTGATCCGCCAACTCCATTGAGATCTTGTTGTGGGTAATGTAGATAAACTGCACCTTGGCGGACATTTCCTTGACCATCCGCGCATAGCGGCCGACGTTGGCATCGTCCAGCGGCGCATCCACCTCGTCCAGCATACAGAACGGCGCCGGATTGAGCTGGAAGATGGAAAACACCAGGGCTATGGCGGTGAGGGCCTTCTCGCCGCCGGAGAGCAGGTGAATGGTACTGTTCTTTTTTCCCGGAGGCCGCGCCATGATGGTGATACCGGTATCCAGCAGGTCGTCCCCGGTCATCTCCAGATAGGCGTTGCCGCCGCCAAACACCCGCGGGAACAGCTCCTGCAGTCCGCTGTTTACCTTGTCAAAGGTGTCGCGGAAGCGGCTGCGGGTTTCCTTGTCGATTTTGCGAATGGCCGAGGCAAGGGTCTCGAGGGCTGTCTCCAGGTCCTCGTTCTGGGCATCCAGGTAGTTCTTGCGCTCGGATTGCAGGGCGTACTCATCGATGGCGGCGAGGTTGATTGGACCCAGGCGGGCAATGCGCGCAGCCACCTTCTCCAGCGCCACCTGCCAGTCGGGCTCGTTGGCACCCTCGGGCATGTTGGCCAATACCTGTTCCAGATCCTGGTCGCCCTCGCGCAACCGGCGCAGCACGTTCTCGCGCTGCACCTGCAGGCCCTGGTGCTGCAGGCGCTGCTGTTCCAGCTCCGAGCGCACACCCTGGGCACGCTGCTCGATGGCGGCGCGCTGCTGTTCGGCCTGGCGCATGGCGTGCTCCACTTCCGCCACTGCCTGCCGGGCCCGGGTCAGTTCTCCCTCCGAGGCCAGGCGCAGCTCCAGCTGGGATTCCAGCTCTCCCTGCAGGCCGGCCAGCGGGTCGTCGGCCTGCATGAGACTGCCCTCGAGTACTTCGCGCCGCTCCTGCAACTGGGCCAGCTGGGAACGGGTTCGCTCCATGGTATCGCGCAGGGCACGCAGCTGGGTCTCCAGCGACTGGTGCCGCATGGCAGCCTGGTGTGCCAGATCCTTGTCGTGGCGGGCCTTCTGCCGCACGCTGTCGAGCTGGGTGCGGGCTTCATCGCGGCGGGTCAGGAGATCCTCGCGCTGGCGCGAGTCCACCTCCATCTGCTCAATCGCAGACGCCAGCAACAGCCGCGCCTCGGACACCGCCTCCTGTTCCACGCGGAACTGTTCCCGGGTGTCGTTGATTTCCGCGGCCAGACGGTCCCGGCGAGCACTGATCTGCTCCAGCCGGGCCTGCTGCGCCGACAGCTTCGCACTCATGTCCGAGTGCTGCCGCGTCGCCTGCTGCAGCTCACGCTGACTGTCCTGGCGCCGGGATTCCAGGGTCTGCTGTCGCTCCCGGGCCTGCAGCTGGCCCGCTTCCAGCTCGGCCACCTGCGCGGCGGTGGATTCGATCTCGGCGGCGAGCCGCTCCAACTCCTGCCGGCGCTGGATAACGCCGCCTTCCTGGTCGCCCGGCCGCATGACACGCAGCCAGTCCGCGCCCAGCCAGATGCCTTCGGGGGTAATTACCGATTCGCCGGCCGCAAGTGCGGGCCGCAGGGCCAGGGCGGCGGGCAGGTCGTCGGCCACCCGCACAGCTGCGAGCAGGCTTGTGGCCGCCGCGGGGCCCCGTACCCGCGCTGCCAGGTACCCGGGGCCGGCAGTCGCTGTACCACCCGGCTCCACCAGGCTGAGCTGGCCCTGCTGCAACTCGCCCAGCAAACCGGCAAAGCTGCCCAGCCGATCGACACAGACCGCCTGCAGGTAGTCGCCGAGCACGGTTTCCACCGCCAGCTGCCAGCCATCATCCACCTGCAGCTGCTCCAGCAGGCGCGGCTGATCCTGCAGCTCACGCGCCGCCAGCCACGCGCTGACGCCCTGGTCGCGATCCTCGGTGGCCGCCTGTTGCAGGGCTTCCAGCGACGCCTGGCGACCGCGCAACTGCTGCAAACGCGAGCGGCTGTCGTTGAGCTGGCCCGACAGGCTACCCTCTTCG
Organism: Haliea sp.; assembly: GCF_040222615.1. Classification (GTDB taxonomy): domain Bacteria; phylum Pseudomonadota; class Gammaproteobacteria; order Pseudomonadales; family Halieaceae; genus Haliea. Next base: position 1,506 of record NZ_JAVKCQ010000050.1, on the reverse strand, counting down.
TCGCGGGCGGCAGCCAACTGTTGCACCAGCTCGTCGCTGTGCGACTCGAAGGCAGCCATCTGCTCTTCGAGCAGGGCGAGTTCTTCCGCCAGCACTTCCAGACCCGGTTCGTCGTCATCCTGAACCAGGCCCGCCCGCTCCTCTTCCAGCTGCAGGACACGCCGCTGCAGGCGCTGCTGGGCCTGCTCCAGGTGCTGAATCCGCGACTGTTGAACCTCGGCCTGCTGCCGCGGCGCGGCAGCGTGCGGGTTGAATTCGTCCCACTGCTGCTGCCAGTGGAGCATGGCATCCTCGGCCTGCAGCAGGGACGAGGCGGACTCTTCTTCCACCGCCTGCAGCATCTCCAGTTCCGGCGCCAGGGTTTCCCGCTCCGCCTCCCAGGTCTCCAGCTTCTCCTCGTCCTGGCGCAGGTGCTGCCCTGACTCCTCCAGACTGGCCAGGGCCTGGCGCAGATCGTCATTGAGCTGCCGGGCCCGCTCCTGCTGGTATTTGATGGCCTGTTCGATACGCGCCACCTCGGCACCGAGGGTGTAATAAGTCGCCTGAACCTGGTTGAACACATCCGTGCATTCGCTGTGGTCCTGGCGGCGCTGCTCTATGGCAGTATCCACCTGCTGGTGCTCGGCATTCACCGCCTCCAGTTTCACCTCCAGCTCGCCGATCGCCTGGGCACAGGCCGACGCCTGACCGTCCAGCTGCTGCCACTGCAAAGCCTGCGACTGCGCCTTGAGGGTCCGCTCCTCATTCTTGTACTCGGTATACTTTTCCGCCGCCTGGGCCTGCCGCTGCAGGTGCTGCAACTGCCGCTGCAGCTCATCGCGCAGATCGGTCAGGCGCTCAAGGTTCTCCATGGTGCGGCGCATGCGGTTCTCGGTCTCGCGGCGCCGCTCCTTGTACTTGGAGATGCCCGCGGCCTCCTCAATGAATACCCGCAGCTCTTCCGGCTTGGACTCGATCAGGCGGGAAATCATGCCCTGCTCGATAATGGCATAGCTGCGCGGCCCCAGGCCGGTACCAAGGAAGATGTCGGTAATGTCTCGACGCCGGCAGCGGCTGCCGTTGAGGAAGTACTCCGACTGGGCTTCACGGGTGACCAGGCGGCGGATGGAAATCTCGGCATAGCTGGCGTACTCGCCACCAACCCCGCCATCGCTGTTGTCAAAGACCAGCTCGATGGAAGCCTGACCCACCGGTTGCCGGTTCACCGAGCCATTGAAGATAACGTCGGTCATGGACTCGCCGCGGAGGTTCTTGGCGGAGCTCTCGCCCATCACCCAGCGCACCGCATCGATCACATTGGATTTGCCACAACCATTGGGGCCCACCACCGCGGACATGTTGCTGGGGAAGTTCACGGTTGTCGGGTCGACAAAGGACTTGAAGCCGGCGAGCTTGATGGACTTTAATCGCATATAACTTTAACTAACTTATATAACCAGCTGTTTTTAAACGAAAATAGCGCTCTACTTGAGCGCCAATCGCCGACCCGTGACCACAAGATGTAGT
>NZ_JAVKCQ010000049.1:0-3366 GCF_040222615.1 Haliea sp. | reverse complement strand
ACGGTTGAACTTCATGAGGGTGCCGGTAAGACGCCCGTTTTGTGGTGATTCGAAGCTCACCCGAGCGCCCGGGTGGAACTGCATCATGGATTGGTGTGCCTGCAGTGATTCCAGCATCTTCAGGCGTTCAACAATCCGGTGGTTGAGTGCCACCAACTCATCGGCACTCAGGTGATCAATCTCCATGCTCATGCTGTTCTACCACGCCAAGGCAGCGGCGCTTCAATGGCCTCCACTGGCGCTGGCGTTCACCCCTGCCACCGAGTCACTGAACATCCAGTTTCTTGCGGTTATGGCAATATTGGAATAACCGCAAAAAACTGGGTGTTCTCGGATTCGGTGTACGGCGTCAAAGCCAGTGCCAACCTGTATTTTCTGGTGGAGTCGGCAAAAGCCATCGGGTTGAGGCCCTGCGGATACCTCCGCGGGTCTCTACGGCACTGCCGCAAGCTGAATCTGTGGAGGACATCGAAAACCGCCTACCATGGTCTTAAAAAAACTCCGCGGAGACGCGACTGTTATGACCCAGCTAAAACTGCACAATCCTTCCGGACACAGGACAGCGGGACGGAACGTGGAGGTCTGGTGCACCCTCTCATCGCTTATGCAGACCTGGTGGCAACGGGCGACCCGCGCAACCTCGATACGGCTAAACGGCTTCGTGAAAAATACCTTCGTTAATATCGCGGGCAAGCTGCCTCGGGGACTGGTAGCGCTGTATGGCGATATCAACGAAGTGGCGAAGAGCCTGGATATCGACTCCCTGGCGGTTGTCATGTCAGTGCTCGGCTTTACTGAAGCCATGGAAACTGCATTTTCCATACAGATCAGCGATAACCCTGATATGACTATTTCTGTCGCGTCCCTGGCCGGTGTTGCCATGCTCAAGCTGGTGGCCTGGGTTGAACGCGAGGTAGCGGTCAAACCCAGGAACGCCATGGACCTAGTCTACCTGATGGAAAGCTAATCCAAAATTCCGGAAATTTTTGCAGCGGTTTATGAAGAAGGCTGCATGGAAGCTTAGGACTGGGATGAAACAAAGGTCAGTGCTATGAAGCTCGGACGGGATGCGGGGGCAACTGCAGCTGACCTATGACCAGTTGCGCGGCCTGGTGCGCAAATACCGCCTGTCCACGCGCAGCGCACAACCACGCCAATTTGCGATCCCGGGAAATGACTGCTAGTTTAATATGAACACTAACAGACTCCGACCAGCGATTGGCCGCCGAGGGAGCTGTTTCAGTGATGAAGGCTACGCGCAACGCTGCAGTACATTTCCACCGGCTCGCCATCCCGGCCCTGCTGGCCGCCGCGCTGGTGGCCTCATTTCCCGCCTGGTCACAGGGGCCGGGCGCAGGCGGCGCTGCCACTGCAGCACCCCCCTCTTTGCAAGCGCTCCGGCAAGACTGCGAAAAGCTCTGGAGAGAAGGCCTTGCCTATGTTGAGAAAGACCTCTCGGAACTACTGCGAGACATCGGCGAGGACCGCTCCCACTGGCTGCCCCACAACAGGAAGCGTGTGCAGGAACTCACCGAGGAACTGGTGAGTATCCGCGCCACACTCGCCTACTGCGAAGCCACGTTCACCTCCACAGACAAGAAGCCGCGTCCCGACGGCATACTCGGGCCCGTGAGCATGCCCGACTGGGGCAATGCGGGTAACACGCCCGGCGCCAGCGATATCGACTTTTCCATGCTGTTTGTGAGTACGCGCTGCGAGCTCTGCCGCAAGCAGGTGCGCGAGATGAACGACTGGATTCTTTCGCACCTGAAACCCACGATGATTCGCAACTACCTCTGGGGCAGGTTCGCAGCACCCGGCGAGGCGCAGGAAATCGCCGTGCGACGCACCACGCACGGGGAGGAGGACACCGCGTTGTTTCAGCAGCAGTACGGCGAACGACTCGCCGCGCTGCGCAATTGCGAGGACCTCTACTGCGCCAATCGAGACGAAGACGGCCCGGCTACCGACGGCAGCCCTGCGATGCCCAGCGACACCGCGACGCGTGCAACGCCCACCAAGGAGCCCTACAACTACTTTACCGACAAGACACACTGCCTGCACCCCGACTGCCTGTTCCTCGCCGAACAGCTGGCTCAGCGGAACCCCGTTTATACCGATCTCATGGACACCATCATTTCGCTGGAAGCGCAACTCGCGAAAGCCGGTGCCACGCTGAAGAACTGCAGCGACTGCCAGGCAGCCGAGATCAGCCGCCTGATCCGGGTACGCGACAGCATCTACCGCGACCTCGCTACCATTCGCGCAAGGCGGCTGCCGCTGTGGACAGAAATGGTCAACCTGGACGCCGACCTGCGGGAGTGTGAGAAGAAGTGGTGCAGCCGCAGCTCAATCCATTACGACCCGCGCTATGAGATTGGTGGGGGCCGAGGCTACCGGAGTTTACCTCACCTGGTTCAAGAAGCGCTGCTCGGCGGGCCCGGTCGAAAGGCGCTGCCTGAGAGCACCGAGGCCGAGGAGGGTGGCTGGGGCGAGTTTTCCCCCAGTTTCAAATACACCCTGCCAGGTAGGGCTTTTTCGACCCGCGAGGATCCACCGCGGATGACTTACCCGGCCGGGGCGAACGGCGCTGCCGTATTCGACCGGGAGAAAAAACCCTCTCCAGAGGGCAAGGCCGAGCCTGCCGTGCCACGCTCCTCGCAACAGCCCAGCCCAACTGCATCGGCTGGCAGCCACAGCCCGTACGGGCGCCTGCTCATCGGCCTGGATAGCGCCCGCATGGCGCAGCTAGCCGCGCGCCAGCCCGGCGAAGTGCTGGTCGCGGTGATCGACAGCGGCGCCGACTTCAGCCACCCGGACCTCGCAGCCGCCCTGTGGCACAACCCCGGCGAACGCTACAACTACCGCGACGACGACGGCAACGGCCTGATCGACGACATCAGCGGCTGGAACTACATCGCCCACAATGCGGTCACGCAAGACGACAACGGCCACGGCACCCTGGTCGCCGGCATCATCGCCTCCCGCGGCGATGCCAACGACAGCATGGCCGGCGTCAATCCCTGGGCGCGTATTCTGCCGCTCAAGGCCACCAACCGGCGCGGCGACGGCAACAGCGTCGGCGTAGCCGCCGCCATCACCGAGGCGGTCAATCGCGGCGCACGGGTGATCAACGTCAGCCTTGGCGGCGAGCAGTTCGCCGCTGCCGAGGAAACCGCGGTGCGCTATGCACACGACGGGGGCGCGTTGGTGGTGGTGGCCGCCGGCAACCAGAACAGCGACACACAGGCTTTCTGGCCCGCGGGGCTCGACAACGTCATCACCGTGGCGGCGCTGGACGCCCACGGCGAGCGGGCCGCTTTTTCGAACTGGGGCAGCGCGGTGGATATCGCCGCGCCCGGCTCG
>NZ_JAVKCQ010000048.1:0-43979 GCF_040222615.1 Haliea sp. | reverse complement strand
GGAATCGAAAAACGCCTCGGTGCGCACCTGCGCCACCACACTGCCATCCGCCGCCAGTTCCGTGCTCAGGAAGCGACCGTCGGCGCAGAGGGAACTGAAACCGCGCTTGCCGGCTGGGTAGGTCAGGACACAGCCCGGTGTGGCGACTTCACCAATGATCCTGCGCTCCTCCAGGTCCACCAGGGTCACCGACGCAGCCGGGCTGAAGTTGGCAACCGCCAGCCAGCGCTGCTCGTTCAACAATAGCAGCGCATCGCGCTCCGGCAGCCCCATGAAGCGCTTGCCCGGAGGCAGCACCACCTCGGCCACCGCGCTCAGGTTCTCCTGGTCCCAGATGGTCAGGACATCGATACGCGCGCCGCGGGTGCCGCGAGGCTGAAAGGTTTCCGTGGCATAGATCTCGGCGCGACTGGCAGACTGTTTGGTATTGCCGATCATCGACACATTGAAGCTGCCCTTGACCTGCTCCGCCAGTTTATCCTCTGCCGTATCCAGCACCCACACCTTGCCATCAGACATATGGTAGAAGGCGGCGTCGTGGACGAAAAACCAGCTCTCGGGGTACTCCCGCGGGAGGGTCTCCACGACCCCGATGGGCTCCACCGGCAGCGGCGGCGGTTGGTCACTGGCTATTGATGGCAACGCCACCATCAGGCCGGAAAACACAGCGGCGAGCACGCGCATTTCAGGTCCTTTCCACATAGTCGCTTGTCCTGTTTCAGGTTTTGCTGATATAGACCGTCTGGATGTTAGTGTACTCCTCCAGACCGTAGCGTCCGAACTCCACGCCGATGCCGGATTCCTTGGAACCACCGAAAGGCGTGTCGGGCTGGATCATGGCATGGCTGTTGACCCAGGCTGTGCCACATTCCAGGCGACTGGCCAATGCCGCCGCTTTCTGGGGGTCGCCTGACCACACCGAGCCGCCGAGGCCGCTGGGGCTGTCATTGGCGCGACGCAGGGCATCTTCCACATCGCTGAACTTCATCACCGGAAGAATTGGCCCGAAGGGTTCTTCCCGCACCAGTCGGGTATCGTCACCGACATCCGCCACAATGGTAACCGGATAGAAATAACCGGGACCGGGCATCGGCTCACCGCCGGTGAGGAACCGGGCCCCGCTCGCCCTGGCTTCCTCGGCGATAGCACAGACCTTGGCGAACTGGACCTTGTTCTGGACCGGGCCAAAATCGGGATCGGTGCTGCCATCGCCGGTCCTGACACTGTTGGCGATCGCCACCAGTGCGTCGCACATCTGCTCGTAGATATCTTCGTGCACATACAGGCGCTTCAGCGCAGCGCAGGTCTGACCGTTATTGAACATTGCGGTAGCGAAGATCTTCGGTGCAATCGCCGCCACGTCAACGTCGGGCAGGACGATCGCCGCGTCATTGCCACCGAGCTCCAGAGTCAGGCGCTTGAGGTTGCAGGAGGCGTTCTGCATGATTTTCTTGCCGGTCGGTGTGGAACCGGTAAAGACGATCTTGTTGATATCCGGGTGGGTGGTCATCGCGGCACCGAGACCGCCGTCGCCGGTCACCACGTTGAACACGCCCGGAGGCAGCAGGTCGTTGACGATTTCGGCAAACCGCAGGGTCGTCAGCGGCGTGTACTCCGAGGGCTTCAGAACCACGGTGTTGCCGCTGCGCAGGGCTGGCATGATATGCCAGATGGCGATCATGAGCGGGTAGTTCCAGGGCGTGATCGAGCCGACCACGCCCAGCGGCTTCCGGTGCACTTCGATTCGCGCTTCGTCGTTGTCCTGGATCACGTCCACCGGCAGTTCCAGATCGGCCGCGGCGTGGCACCAGGCCAGCGTGCCCCCGATCTCAAACGCCGCACCCATGCCCGCAAACCCGGTAGCGGGCTTGCCCTGCTCCAGGGTCAGCAGGGTCACCAGTTCCGCCTGATGCTCCTCGATCGCCTGGCCGATCTGGTGAATGATGGCCCCGCGTTCCGCGCCGGGCCGGGCGCTCCAGGCCGGAAACGCGGCCCGGGCAGCGGCCACTGCCTGGTCGAGGTGGTCTTCAGTCGCCTTGGGGCACTGGGCTGCCACCTGCTCGGTGGCAGGGTTGATGACCGGGAAGGTGGCTGTGGAAGCCACCTTCTTGCCGTTGATAATCATGTGGTACTCGCTCATGCGGACTCCGTCAATTCTTATCAGTGCTAGAAGTTATAGGTCAGGGTAGCGCCATACCAGCGTGGCGGCGCGAAGACCTCCTCGCTGATCCCCAGCAGACCGAGGTCGAGGTTGTACAGGCGGTATTCCTCGTCACCCCCGTTTTTTACCCAGCCGGCCACTTCCCAGGTGTCGGCGGCACTGGCCCAGGACAGGCGCGCGTTCCAGACCAGGTAGGAATTCTCGGCGGAGATGTTGGAGTTGGTGGCCTCAATGAACTGCCGGTCGTTCCAGACCCCATCCACCTGCGCCGCCATCCGGCCGCCCGCCAGGCCCCACTCATAGCGCACCAGCGAGTTGAAGCTCCACTTCGGCGCGTTGGGGAATTCCGCCTCGACCGTACCACCAAAGACATCGGGCACCGCGTCCACGTTCGAATTGATATAGGCCGCACCGAACAGGAGGTCCAGCCCGGGCATGGGATTGATGGTCAGCTCCAGTTCGCCGCCGTTGGAATCCGCGTCCGAGTTGGTGACCTGGGGAGTCAGGCCGAGAATCGAGAATGCCTGGTAGTCATCGTAGTCGTAATAGTAGACCGCCGCGTTGAGTCGCGCAAAGTCGGTCAGTTCAGCCTTGACCCCCAGCTCCCAGGAGGTCAGGACCTCCTCGTTGTGCTTGAGGTTACCCGGTTCAATCGCCGCAACCGTGCCCAGTGGATCTATGGACCAGTTGCCGCCCTTGATGCCGCGGCTCCAGGAGCCGTAGAACAGGGCGCCGTTTTCGGTCATGAAATTGAGCTGTACCCGGGCGGCGAAGTCGTCATATTCGATTTCATCCAGGCCGGCAATCGGCACTGCGGAGATATCGAAGACCTGCGTCAGGGGAATCCCGGCGTCGGGCTCCGCATAGCTCTGCAGGAAATCCAGGTCCTTGGTGTCATCGGACCAGCGCAGGCCGGTAATCAGGGTCAGCTGCTGGGTGAAGTCGTATTCCATCTGGCCAAACACCGACCAGTTGCGGGAATCGAGCTTGTAGTCCGTGAACTGTACCGCGGAGTCGGAGACCGCCCCGGACCCCTCGAGGATGGCCGCGCCACGCACGCTGGAGTTGTTGTCGGTGGTCATGTCCAGGTAATACCAGCCCGTCTGCCAGCGCAGGCGGTCGCTGTCGCCGGAGAGACGGACTTCCTGGGAGAACGTGTCGAAGTCGGAGTTGTTTTCATAGGGGAAGAAGAACAGGCCGCCGCCGGCATCTTCCAGGTACTCTTTTTCCAGGTCCATGTAATTGGTAATGGACACCAGCTCCATGTCCGGGCCGAGGTCCCAGGTCAGGGTCGCTGTGACATTGGTGGAGTCGCGGCTGTAGCTTCCCTCTATGGACGAGGCGTGCTCGAGCCCGCCGGTAAGACGCCCCGGGACGTCGACACCCAGGCCGGTCTCGGGGTCGAAGTCGGCAAAGTTGATGGAGTAGGTGCCAGAGGGTACATCGTCGTCCTTGGACCGGGTCACCCGCAGGTCCAACAGCACATCATCACTGATATCAAACTGCAGCGAGCCACGCAGGGTGTAGCCATCGGCGCCATGGGCATCGCGAATACCTGGAACCACGGACTCAGTGTAACCGTCATTTTCCTCCCAACGGCCCGCCAGGCGCCCGCGAACCGTGTCACTGAAGCCGCCGCCGACGGCGCCCTCCACGGCGCGCATGCCGAACTCACCGCCCTGGACACGCATATAGCCGTTTAACTCCTGGTCCCTCGCCCCGTTCGTCAGGTAGTGCACCAGCCCGCCGGTGGTATTGCGCCCGAACAGGGTCCCCTGGGGGCCCCGCAGCACTTCTACCCGGTCGACATCAAACAGCTGGCCGTTGATCGCGTTCATGCTGGGAACATAGGCCCCATCGACATAAACCGCTACCGGTGCCTCAAGATTGTCCTGGAAATTGTTCTGCGAAATACCGCGCAAATTGATGATGGTAAACGCGGGAGTGAACGTCTGCAGCTGCATGGCGGGAACCTGCTGGGTTATATCCACCGAGCTGGTCATCCCCAGCGCATCCAGCTGATTGCCGCTGAAGGCCGTGACGGAAATACCCACATCCTGCAGGTTCTGCTCCCGCTTCTGCGCAGTGACAGTCACTTCCTCAAGCACCTGCGCCTGTACCGTACCGGCCAGCAGGCAGATGGCGGAGCCACCGGCAATGCGAGTCAGGGCGGTTGCAATGGGGCGTCTGGCATTAGTCATACGATACCTCTCCACGTGATTGTTATGCATTCCCGTAACACATCATTTAAACAGACCTGCCGGGAAAGCGTTTGCGCGCCAGCGAACTCACGGCTTGACTGTGAGCGAAGCGGCCTTGGCCGGACGCCGAGCGACAGACCCCGAGCCCGGCGCATGCGCCCACCTGGAACACCAACATATAGCAGCACAACCGTGGTTAATCAATCGCAGGCAGCAAGCAAACGCCAGCAGCGTCGGGGTAGTTAAATGCAGGGCTGGCTGCGGGTAACGACGATCATTGATCGGTGAGGCCGGCGCCATGCTCACGCCGGTATTGAACCGGAGTCATGCCGAATTCAGCTTTGAACGCGCGGCTGAAGTGGGAGGCATCCTTGAAGCCGAAGTGGTATGCGACCTCGGCCACGGTAAACCGGGCAAAGGCACTGTCCGCCAGTGCCTGGCCGCAGGCCTGCAGGCGCAGCTGCTGGATGTAGCGGCAGATCGACACACTCTCCGTTTCGAACAGCATGTGCAGGTAACGGGTTGAAATATTGTGAGCGGCCGCGATCCAGTCCGGGTTCAGACGTTGGTCACCGAGATGCTTGCGAACGAACTGCCGGACCCGATTGAGATACTCCTGCCTTACGCCATTGCAAAGCAGGTCACGACGCTGATTCTCCCCGGCATAGCTGAGGGTCGTGGCCAGCAGGTCAATGACATTGGCCTCCAGCCGCTGGGCCAGGACACCGTCCATGTCGTCCAGTCTCTGCACGATGGAGGTCACAAACTGGGAAAACAGGCCATTGGCCCCGGCCTCGGCGGCCATGCGCACGCCCATGTGCCGCTCGGGCTGGTGCACGCACTCCTCCATCAGGGGGGACGGGATGGCCAGCACCACCTGGGAATAATCGCTGGCGAAATGCAGCTCGTAGGGTTCCGAGCTGAGACACAGGGTGAAGTCCCCGGGCGTCAGGTGGGCCTCGCGGCCGCGCTGGATAATCTGGCTCTCACCGGCCACCTGGACCTTGACCAGATAGATGGAGTCGGTCACCTTGCCGATGTGGCTGCGGCGCCGGTAAACATCCAGAGGAGTGCTCTTGACTGCGGCAAATCCCAGTTGACCCAGCTGGCGGGAATTCAGGAGGCCGTGAAACTCGCCCGGGTAATCACGCGCCAGTTCGCAGTCCATGGGAAAAAAGGTTGCGCTGACCTGGTCATCGAACCGTTCCAGAGATGCGGTAGTCTTCAGCATTGTGCCTGTGACCCTCGACTCGCTCCCCGCCGCCGGATCAGTGGCGCGCCACCGGTGGGGGCCGGCCCGACTCGCCAAACTCCGAGCGCACCAGCAGTGAATGATAATTCCTCCGATCCACAGCTGCCCGGTCGGAGTTGTCCAGCCACGATACTACAGACATCACCAGTACTGCCAGCGGCAGGGTAAACAGGGCGGGGTAGTCGTAGGGGAACAGGGCCCGCTCGAAACCCAGCACCGACACCCACACCTGGGGCCCAACCACGATCAGCGACACCGACGACACCAGGCCCACCAGGGCACCGGCAATAGCCCCCCGGGTGGTCAACCCCGACCAGTACAGGGAAAGAAAGAGAATGGGAAAATTGACCGAGGCAGCGACTACCATGGGCATGGTGGCGATGAAGGCCACATTCTCGTTCTGGAACAGGATGCCCAGCACCACCGCAATGACCCCGATAACGACCGTGGTGAGCCGGGTGAGTTGCAGTTCCCGGCGCGCGTCCGGAGCGCCCTTGCACAGGACCTCCGCGTACAGGTCGTGGGAGATTGCCGCTGCCCCTGAGACAGTGAGCCCGGCGACAACCGCCAGAATGGTGGCGAAAGTCACCGCCGACATGAAGCCGGTCAGCAGGTTGCCGCCCACTGCCGTCGCCAGGTGAATCGCGGCCATGTTGCTGCCGCCGATCAACTGGCCCTCCGCGGTAAAGAACGCGGGGTTGCCGTAGACAAACGCCACCGCACCAAAGCCCACGATGACCAGTGCCAGGTAGAAATAGCCCATGAACAGCGAGGCGTAGAACGCCGATTTCTTGGCTTCGTGCATGTCCGGCACGGTGAACAGGCGCATCAGGATATGCGGCAAGCCGAGGGTGCCGAACAGCATGGAAACGAGGATGGTAGCCACCTGCACCGGCGAATCGAACAGTACGCCCGGGGCCAGGATTCTCTCCCCCCGGGGGTGCTGGACCACTGCGGTTGCCAGCAGGTTCTCCAGGCTGAAGCTACTCAGGTACATGACCATGAACGCCGTGATCGTCACGCCCGTCAGCAGCAGAATCGCCTTGATGATCTGGACCCAGGTGGTGGCCAGCATGCCACCAAAAGTCACGTAGGCCAGCACCAGCACACTGATGGCGACGACCGCCACTTCGTAGGGCAGCCCGAACAGCAGCTGGATCAACTTGCCGGCGCCCACCATCTGCGCAATCAGGTACAGCACCACCACCACGATAGTGCCCCCCGCCGCCACCACCCGGATCCGGGTTCGCTCCAGCCGCTGGGAGACTACGTCGACGAAGGTACAGCTGCCCAGGTTGCGCACCCGGCGCGCGAGCAAAAAGAGCAGCAGCGGCCAGGCCGCGAACGCGCCCAGCGCGAGCACGAGGCCGTCAAACCCACCCAGGAACATGAGTCCGGTGATGCCCAGGAACGAGGCGGCCGACATGAAGTCACCGGCGATGGCGGTGCCGTTCTGGAGCCCGGTGATCTGCCCCCCCGCGGTATAGAAATCCTGGCTGCTGAGGGTGCGCCGGGATGCCCAGTAGCTGATGGCGAGCGTGGCCAGCACGAAAACCAGGAACATGCTGATGGCGACGGCATCCACTTAGGGCTCCTCCCCGGAACGGGTCGTCGCCCGGTTGAGAAGCAGGAACACCAGCTCCAGCAGGATAAAAGTGACGATCAGTACGGCAAACATCAGTAGCGAGCCGGTGACATGCGACATCCCCAGCCGGCCGGCAAGGCTGTCGCCGGAGGCGGTCCAGTTGAGGATAAAGGAAAAATACAGCAGCAGGGTAATCAGGGTAAACACGAAGCGACGTCGTGTTCGGGCCCTGATCACCGAGAGTTTGGCGGCATTGTCCATCTGGCTCCCCGGGAAATTATTGCTTTTGGGCTGGGTTCGCGACGGAATATAACAGCCCGGAGCCCACCGGCGCCAACGATTCGCGGCGCGGCTCCCGCTCAGCGCTTGATCTGCCCCTCCAGCATTTTCGCAATCTTCTCGCCGTAGGGCGGCAGGGTGCCGGCCAGCTTGGCAATATTCACCCAGCCCTCCTCGTAGACACCCCGGGCGTGGCTGAAGGTGCGAAAGCCGTCGCGGCCGCGGTAATTGCCCATGCCGCTGTGGCCGATGCCGCCGAATGGCAGGTCGTCACAGCCGACATGGTTGGCAATCGCGTTCACGGCGACGCCGCCGGAGCTGGTCCGGCCCAGGACCCGCTCCTTTTCTGCCTTGTCCGTGCCGAAGTAGTACAGGGCAAGCGGCTTGTCCCGGGCATTGATGTAGTCGATCACCTCGTCAATCGCGCTGTAGGTCTTGATGCACAGCAGGGGCCCGAAAATCTCCTGGGTCATGCAGGCCAGTTCGTCCGCGGGGTCGATCAGCAGGTGCAGGGCAATCTTGTGTGCCTCGGGGTCGGAGAGCTCCTCGCCCGGCGCGCACAGCGCCACCACCCGCACGCCCCGTTCGCGCGCTTCCTCGATATAGCTGCGGATCCGGCCGTAATGGCGCTCGTTGACGCAGGCGACAAAATCCGGATTGCCCTGGACCGTGGGAAACATTCCGGCGATCACCGCCTGGCATTCGCGCACAAAGGCTTCAAGCTGATGCCGCGGCACAAAGCAGTAGTCCGGACTGACACAGAGTTGGCCGCCGTTCATCGCCTTGCCGGTAATGATCGTCTCCGCGGCCTTGCGCAGATCCGCCCGGGCCGAGAGGATGACCGGTGACTTGCCCCCCAGTTCCAGGGTCACCGGCACCAGGTTTTCCGCGGCGGCGCGCATGACATGGCGGCCAATACCGGTGGCGCCGGTAAAGATCAGGTGGTCGAAACGCAGGCTGCTGAAGGCGGCGCCAACCTCGGGGCCACCCGTCACCAGGCATATCTCGGAGGGCTCAAAATAGCTGGCAAACAGGCGCTGCATTAATTCGGCAGTGGCTGGTGTGAACTCCGACGGCTTGATCATGGCGCGGTTCCCGGCAGCCAACACGTCTGCCAACGGGCTGAAGATCATGTTGATCGGCACATTCCAGGGGGTCATGATCCCGACCACGCCCTTCGGCTGGTACTGCACATAGGCTTTGGCACCGAGAAAGTTCATCGGCATCATTGGCGTGCGGCGCTCGGGCTTCATCCATTTTTTCAGGTGTTTCTTCGCGTGCTTGAGGCTGCCGACGGAATTCATCACATCCATCATCAACGTGACATAGCGCGAGCGGCAGCCGAAGTCCTGTTCCACCGCCGCGCAGATCTCATCCTTGTGATCCACCAGCAGTGCGATGCAGCGGTCGAGGCGGTCGATCCGGGTTGCGGCTGCCACCTCGCCCTCGGCGCTGAACGCCGCGCGTTGATTGTCCAGCAGGGCGGCCAGCGGCGCGGCAACGGGTTTCGGGGCTATGGCCTGGTTCATGATATGGCTTCCTCACTGACAGCGGTTTGAACACGGGTGAGCACCCCGGCGTCCTCCAGAATCATGTCCGCGGCTTTCTCCGCGATCATGATCGTGGGGGCATTGGTGTTGCCGGAGACAATGCTGGGCATGATCGACGCGTCTACCACCCGCAGACCATCAACGCCGCGCACTCGCAGGCGGTGGTCCACTACCGCCAGGGGATCATCGCCCATTTTGCAGGTCCCCACCGGGTGGTAGACGGATTCGGCGATCTCGGCAATATAGGCGAGAATCTCGGCGTCTGACTGCACCCGCTCGCCGGGCAGGTATTCCCGGTCGCGGTAACCGTCAAAGGTAGCGGCGGCGAAAATGTCCCGCACTCTCCGCACTGCGGCAACGATGGCCTGGCGATCGTGTTCCGTGTCCAGATAGCGCGCAATGATCGCCGGCGCCATTTCCGGCAGGCCGCTGCGGACGTGCACGCTGCCGCGGCTGGTCGGGCGCAGATGACAAACTGTGGCCGTGGTACCGGGGCAGGTTTTCATTACCCCGTTGGCATCGGTTTCCCCCGCGGCGGGAGTAAAATGAATCTGGGCGTCCGGGCGCTGCTGGGCGTCCGAGGTGCGGAAAAAGGCGCCGACCTGGGACGCGGGGTGGGCCAGCAGGCCCCGGCCAGATGCCAGGTACCTGGCGATATTGCCGAGCAGCGCCAGCGGGCGGCTCTCCTCGTAGAACGTCCGCACCCCGTGCAAGCCCTGGATCACGTTGACGGTTAGGTGGTCCTGCAGATTCTCCCCTACTCCGGGCAAATCCTTTACCACCTTGATATTGAGCGCATCCAGGCGTTCGCCGTTACCGATGCCGGACAGCTCCAGCAACTGCGGACTGTTGATGACGCCGCCGCAGAGCAGCACTTCCCGGCGACTGCGCGCGCGATGGCTTTGCTCCTTTTTTCGCTGCCGGGTCACATACTCCACCCCCACAGCACGGCCGTCTTCGATCAGCACCCGCTGCACCTGGGCGCCGGTCACCAGGGTCAGGTTCGGCCGCGAGCGGCACAGGGCCAGGTAGGTCTTGCTGGTACTCTGCCGGCGCCCGTTGCGGGTGTTGAGCTGATAGAAACCGACACCTTCCTGCTGCGCCCCGTTGAAGTCGGGATTGAAGGGCAGGCCGGTTTCCATCGCCGCCTGCACGAACATATCCGCCGGCAACATCTTTTCCGCCGCCGCAACTTCCTCCACCCACAGCGGCCCTCCTGTGCCGTGCAACGCGTTGCCGCCCTCGGCCTTGTGCTCGGCGCGACGGAAATACGGCAGCACACTGTCGAAGTCCCAGCCCTCGCAGCCGGCATCCGCCCAACCGTCGTAATCCTCGCGCTGGCCGCGCACATAGATCATGCCATTGATGGAACTGGTACCACCCAGGACCTTGCCGCGGGGCCAGGCGATGCGACGGTTGCCAAGCTGCGGCTCCGGATCGGTCTGGTAGCACCAGTTCAGCGACGGGTTCTTCATCAGGAAGGCGAAGCCCAGCGGGACATGGATCATGGGATTGCGGTCCGCGCCGCCGGCTTCCAGCAGCAGCACCTTGCGACTGGCTTCCCGGGACAGGCGCCAGGCCAGGGCGCAGCCCGCGGACCCCGCGCCGACGATGATGTAGTCGTACTGCTCTGCCGTCACCGCTTCAGACCTCCGGATCAAAGCGAATGTGCATGTCTTTCATGCCATTCACGAAAAAGGACTGCACGTAGCGTGGCGACCCAACAAAACGGGGGTTACGCAGGCGCGGAATGATTTCCTCCAGCATGATGCGCAGCTCCAGCCGAGCCAGATGCGAACCGATACAGAAGTGCTGGCCGATACCGAAGGAGCGCAGCTGGTTGGACAGGTCGGGCTGGCGCTCGATGCGGCGCACATCAAAGCGTGTGGCGTCGGCGCCGAACACGTCCTCATCATGATTGATGGTGTGGTAGTGGAGCACCAGCTTGTCACCCTTGCGCACCTGCTGGCCGCCGATCTCCACGTCCTCCATGGCGGTGCGGCGCATGGCGGTAAAAGCGGTGTTGTAGCGGAGGATTTCCTCACAGGCATCCGGAATCCGCTCGGGGTTGTCAACCAGGTACTGCAGCTGCTCAGGGTGCTCCATCAACAGGCGCATGCCGTGGGAAAGTACGGTACGGGTGGACTCGTTGCCACCCACCAGGATGAGAATGAACATCCAGCCGAACTCTTCCTCGGTAATCGTGCGCCCTTTCACTTCGCCTTCCAGCAGGTCCTGCAGGAGCCCCGGCTTTGGATTCGCCCGGTGCTTTTCCGCCAGCTGCATGGCATAGCCAATCACCTCCGCGGAGGCGATCTGGCCGGCTTCCTCGGATACCGACATCTCCGGGTCATCGGCAAAAATCATGGTGTTGGTCCAGGTGAAAAACTGCTTGCGATCCTCGATGGGGACACCCAGCAGTTCCAGGATCGCAATCAGCGGCAGCTCGGCGGCGACCTCCTCCACGAACTCGCACTCGCCGCGGCTTGCGACCGCATCGACGATACGTCTGGCGTGGGCGCGCAGACTAGGCTCGTGGGCGGCGATCTTGGCCGGGGTAAAGGCGGCCCGCACAATACGGCGCACGATCTGGTGCTCAGGCGGGTCCATGCCGATGATGGTGCGGCGGTGCACCGCCTCGACCAGCCAGTCGTCATATTCGGTGGGGAAAGGGCTTCGCTCGGCGGAAGAAAAGCGCTGCGGATTCTTGCAGATCTCGTCCAGTTCCCGCTGCCGGGTCACTACCCAGTAGGGCACCCCGGTGAGCGGGTCATCCAGCTTCACCAGGGGCCCGGCCTCGCGAATCCTGGCCAGTTCGGCGTAGGGCATCCCCTCTACGTAGGTGGTGGGGTCGAGCAAGTTGGAAAAGGGGCAGCCTGACATAGGGCTCTCCGTTCAAGTACAGGGGTTCGCAACGAGACAATGCGATAAAATTGCACATTTGTATAGTCTTTCAGGGTGAATCGCTTGTCAAATCGGACCGTTAAGCGTCCGTTAAGCTGCCAGGTCTACTCTCCTTCGCAGCTGATTCCCAATTGGAGAGACGATGCTGCCCGCGCCCCGTATGCCCGCTGTACGCCTACTGCTCAGTGCCTTCGTACTGGGCCTGGCGCTGCTGCTGTTGTCGCGCCTCGGCCTGGTGTTGTGGCAGCTGGACCGCGTCAGCGCCGCAGGCCTGCTGCCGCAGGTGTTCCTGTACGGGTTGCGGGCGGACAGCATCATGATGAGCCTGGTGGCGCTGCCACCGGCGCTCCTGCTGCCGCTGGCCTGGTGGCAACGAAGCTGGCCGGTGTGGCGCCTGCTGACAGTCAGCTGGCTGGCGCTCTGCGGCCTGACCCTGGTCTTCATGGAAGCCTCGACACCGGCCTTCCTGGGGCAGTACGAAGCCCGTCCCAACCGCCTGTTCTTCGAATACCTGGAGTGGCCGGGGGAAACGCTGCGCATGCTCTGGGGCGGCTTCAGGTTGCAGTTGCTGGCCAGCGTTGCGCTAGTGGCCGGTACTGCGCTTATTCTGGGCTGGTGGCTGCGCCGAGCCCTGACGACGCTGCAATTCCGAGCTCCTGGCTGGTTGAATATTGCCGCCTGGCCAGTGCTGCTGCTGGCACTCGCCCTTGGAGTGCGCTCGACGCTTGAGCACCGTCCGCTCAACCCGTCCTGGTTTGCCTTTGCCGGCGACAACCTGGTAAACCAGTTGATGCTGAATTCCACCTGGTCGCTGGCACACGCGGTTTACAACCTGCGCCATGAATCCCGGTCAGGTGCTCGCTACGGCGAGATGCCGGTTGCTGACATGGTGGACGAAGTCAGGGAAACCGCAGGTCGCTACGGCGTGGGCAACTTTGCCGGCAACCCCGAGCTACCAACACTGCACTACCAGGCCAGCAACCGGGGCGATCAGCGGCGACTGAACCTGGTCATAATCCTGGAAGAGAGCCTGGGCGCGACCTATGTCGGCGCACTCGGCGGCGTTCCCGGGCTGACACCGCAACTGGAGCGTCTGGCCAGAGAGGGCTGGTGGTTCGAGCAACTCTACGCCACCGGCACCCGCTCAGTGCGGGGAATTGAGGCCGTCACCACGGGCTTCCTGCCGACGCCGGCCCGGGCGGTGGTCAAACTGCTCGGATCCCAGGGCGGCTTCTTTTCCCTGGCAGAGCTGCTGGGGCGCGAGGGCTACCACAGCGAGTTCATCTACGGCGGCGAGGGGCATTTTGACAATATGGCGAGCTTTTTCCTGGCCAATGGTTTCGACCAGGTTGTCGATGAACGGGACTATGAAAGTCCCGCTTTCCGCGGCAGCTGGGGCGTGTCCGACGAAGACCTGTTTACCAAGGCCGACGAGCGCCTGCAGCAGCACCACGCCGCGGGTCAACCGACCTTCACGCTGGTGTTCAGCTCCTCCAACCATACTCCCTTCGACTACCCCAAGGGCCGGATCCAACACTACGACGAGCCGGCCGCCACGGAGAACAACGCCATTCGCTACGCGGACTACGCGCTGGGAGAGTTTTTCGCCAGGGCCCGCGGCCGGGACTACTGGCAGGACACGGTGTTCATCGTCGTGGCGGACCACGACAATCAGGTCGTGGGCGAGAATGTGGTACCGGTGGAGCGGTTCCACATTCCCGCGCTGATTCTGGGCGCAGACATAGCGCCGCGCCGGATTGAGACCGTAGCCAGCCAGATTGACCTGCCTACCACCGCCCTGTCGCTGATCGGCGTCAGTGCCGATCACCCCATGCTGGGCCGCGATTTCAGCGCCGTTGGGGATCATGCGGACGGGCGCGCGATCATGCAGTTCGGTGATCGTTTTGCCTGGATGGAAAACAGTGAACTGGTGATCCTGACGCCGGAGCAGCCGCCGGTGTTTGCACACTTTGACGCGGCCAGAAAGCAACTGACGCCGGTGTCCGGCTTCCAGCCCGCTGCACACCGGCGCGCCCTGGCCCACGCCCTGCTGCCCTCCTGGCTGTACCGCACCGGACGCTACAGCCTGGAACACGCGCCCCGACCCGCTCCGAGCAAACACGGCACCGGTTGAGCGGCACCTCCTGTGCCCCTCGCCGGTTGCCTGTGGCAGCGACCAGCGCGGTGAGCAATGGTAATTACTGCAAGAGAATTCGCAGCCCGATCAGCAGCAGCACCACGCCGCCCAAGAGCTCCGCCTTGCTTTCCAGCCAGGTGCCGCTACGCAGACCGATATACACCCCGGACCAGCTGAACAGCGCGGTGGCCGCGGCGATCATCAGACAGGCCACAAGCGGGCTTACCTCCAGCAAGGTGAGGGCGAAGCCCGCGGCCATGGAATCGATACTGGTCGCGAGCGCCAGCACCAGCAACAGCCGCTGGCTGATGTGAGTAACCGCCTCCTCGACACTTTCGCTGAAGGACTCGACGATCATCTTGCCGCCAATGACAGCCAGGAGCAGGAAAGCGATCCAGGGCGCGTACACTTCCACCCAGCCCAGCACACTGGTGCCGGCAAGGTAACCGAACAGCGGCATCAGCCCCTGGAATGCGCCGAAATAGAGCGCACAGAGCATTGCCAGGCGCCGCGGACTGCGGTGGGGTTTCGAGCCGAGACCGATGGACACGGCGAAGGCGTCCATGCTGAGGGCGACAGCGAGAGATATTACTTCGATCACGACAATTTCCAGCGCGGTTGGAGCGGGGGGCATTGTAAGCAGCCCGCGCCTGGCGTCAACACCGTGGCGACCGCTATCATGCGGCCAACCAGGATAAACCACCGTGGCCCTGCACATGCCCGTCCCCTGCCCAGCATTGACTGCGCTGAATCTGGCGCAACCCCAGTTGCGCGACCTGGCGTGGGCCTGTCTTGGACCGCCCCTGTTGCATCTGGAGACACTTCAACCCGGGAACGGCGTCACCGATGCCAGGCTGCCGCTCACAGCCGCCCGGGCGGCCTGGCTGCAAGAACTGGACCGGCAACCGCAGCCGCTCATCGACTGGCTGACGGCACAGCAGGCCACGCGCCTGGGCCTGTATTTTGAGCGCTTATGGTACTTTTTCCTGACCCACGACAGTGAAACCGAACTGCTCGCCCACAACCTGCCGGTACGCAGCGGAGGCCAGACCCTGGGAGAATTTGATTGCCTGTACTACTGTCGAGCCCGCGAGCAACCGGTGCATCTGGAGCTCGCGGTGAAGTTTTACCTTGGCTGGCGCCGCACTACCACGGGCGCAGAACAGAGTAGCGCCGCAGAGTGGCTGGGGCCCAACCCGGTGGACCGCCTCGACCTCAAACTGCAGCGCCTGCTGCAGCACCAGAGCCGACTCTCCCTGGATCCTGTCGGCAGCGCGTTGCTGGCGAGCCGGGGGCTGGCGCAGCCGCTGCGCGAGATCGCCCTGCGCGGCAGCCTGTTCCAGCCGGCCCATGACCGTCTGTCGCCACCGGCCGGCTACAACCCCGCCCTGCCTCTGCCGCACTGGTACACCTTGACCGACTGGCGCGCCCAGGCCGGGGCAGAGGAACGCTTCCTTGTCCTGCCGCGCCTGCGCTGGCTGTCCCCGCTGCTTCACAGCGCCGACACCCTGTCCCCGGAGGCGCTGTTTACACAGTTGCAGGAACGCTTTACCCGGGGCGGACGGCCCGCACTGGTGGTGCAGGTGAACGACCAGGGCGATGAGAGCCGGCGGTTTTTTCTCGCCGGCAACGACTGGCCCAGGGGCTAGTCTGGCTGCACCGGCAACCCCGCGACGCGGCGTCCCGCGAGGCGTCCGAAGAAGCTGCCATCACCCAGCGATATTCCGGAGCAGTAGCCCTCGCCCCAGCGCGGCAAACCACAGCTGGTACGCCCAGCCGCAAACAGGCCCGGCACCGGCTCGCCATCGGCATTCAGGACTTCGCCGCTGGGTCGTGTGAGCAGCCCGCCCAAGGTAAACCCGGTGGCGGGGTAATCATCGGCGCCAAAACTCAGGGCGGCAAAAGGCGGCTCGACCAGGGGTCGCATCCATTTTGCGTCCTTGTGCAGTACGGGATCCTCGCCGGCGGCGGCGTAGCGATTGTAGGACTCCACCGTATGCACCAGCTCGCCAGGCGGCAGACCCAGTTCCGCCTCCACCTCGGCCCAGGTTTCCCCCACCGCCGCGATGCGGATATCCGGGTTGAAGTCGGGCCGGGCGAAAATCCCGTTATCCATCAGCAGCCAGGCGCGGCCGTTGGGCTGGCGCATGACGTAGCGGGTGGCCCGGCCGTGGTAGACATCCTCGTTGATGAAGCGCTGGCCGCGCTCGTTGACGAAGATACCGAAGACCATGTTGTCGGGCGGGAAGGATGGCTTGGTGGCGAAGAATTCTTCCATGTGGCTCACCGCGCCGCCCACCGACATGCCCATGCGAATGCCGGAGCCGTCGTCATTGCCGCCGGAGGTCGGCTGCCCCGCCGCTTCCAGGGCCGCAGGCGCAAAACGCTGCAGCATCTCCCTGTTGCATATAAAGCCGCCCGCGCACAGGATCACGCCCTTGCGCGCGCGCAGATAGCGCACCTCGCCGTCGATGCGCGCGACTACACCGTGCACGGCGTCGACCCCATCCGCCACCAGGCACAGGGTGCGGGCGTTGTAGTGCGCTTCGGCGCCGGCCTCCAGCGCCCGGGCGGCGAAGGCGTCCATAACGATGCGGCCGGCACCCATGCCCTCCATCTGCGCCGCATGGGCTCGCGGCGCGGGTATGGCCGCGGACGAGAATGGCCAGGCAGCCTCGCTGCCGGACCAGATCAGGGTATCGTCCGTGACCGGCTCCAGCCATTTACCCGGCAGGAAAGTCCCCTTGAACGGTATGCCCTGGGCGCGGATCCACTCGAAGTGGTCGACCGCGCCATCGGCATACAGCCGTACTTTCTCCGGGTCCGCGCCCGGGCCACCGCTCAGCAGCAGGTACTTGAAGAGTTCATCCGGGCTGTCGTCGAAGCCGGCGGCGCGTTGCACAGAGGTACCCCCGCCGAGGTAGAACTCTCCGCCTGACAGGGCGGCGCTGCCGCCGTAGGTCCCGGCTACTTCGAGAATGGCAACCTGCGCCCCTGCGCTGGCCGCCTCAATCGCGGCGCAGGCCCCGGCGAGGCCGAAGCCAACCACAATAACATCGGTTTCACTGTCCCATTGCGGTACCTGGTCCAGGCGGCAGGGAGTGGCGGCGGAGAATCGGGGAGACACAGGCGGATTCCTCTCGTTACAGGCAGGTTGGCTACGGCAATATGTCGGTATCGGCCCGGTTTTGCAAAGTCCGGGCGGAACTGCCCGGCACCGGTTCAATATGTGATTCCAGCGAGCGCTTGTGCTACGGCGACCGGTCTGCCGCGAGCAGGGCTTCGAGGTGGGCCTGCGCACTTTCCGCCAGCGCCGCCAGGTCGTAGCCGCCCTCAAGCGAGGACAGCACCCGGCCACCGGCGCTAAGCG
The DNA here is from genome assembly GCF_040222615.1 of Haliea sp. Lineage (GTDB taxonomy): Bacteria > Pseudomonadota > Gammaproteobacteria > Pseudomonadales > Halieaceae > Haliea. The sequence continues at coordinate 26,540 of NZ_JAVKCQ010000048.1, read as the reverse complement.
CAGCCTGCTCCGCAAGCTGGGCCGTTACCCAGGAGAAATCTTCCGCGACAAGTGCCATCCCCGCCAGCGGATCTGCCCGGTGGGCATCAAACCCCGCGGAAACCAGCACCAGTTCGGGAGCAAACGCCCTCAGCCGGGGCAGGCACTGTTCCCGGACCACGGCGCGGAACTGCGCACCATCACAGCCCGCCGGTAGCGGCAGATTGATGACATTGGGCGCGGCAGGGCCAGTACCTGAATACGGATACAGCGGGTGCTGGAAAGTGGAACAGAACAGGATGCGTTCGTCGCCCGCCACCACGTCTTCGGTACCGTTGCCGTGATGGACGTCGAAGTCGACGATGGCCACCCGCTGCAGGCCCCGGTGTTCCAGCGCATACAGGGCGGCAATGGCAATTGAACTGAACAGGCAAAAACCCATGGCCCGTTGCCGCTCGGCGTGATGCCCCGGCGGGCGCACGGCGCAGAAAGCCGCGCTGGCCTCGCCACCCAGCAACAGGTCCACCCCCAACACCGCCGCCCCGGCGGCCCGCCGGGCGGCGGCCAGGGAATGCGGGTTCATGCGGGTATCGGCGTCCAGCGGATAACTGCCCGTAGCGGGGCTGCTGGCCTGCAGACGGCGCAAATAGCTCTCGGGATGGGCGAGGCGCAGCTGGGCATCGGTGGCCAGCGGGGCCGCATGCTGCTGCAGCCGGGCAAGCAGCCCGCTTTGTTCCAGCCGGGCGTGAATGGCACGCAGGCGCGCAGGCTGTTCGGGGTGACCATCCCCCATGTCGTGTAGCAGGCAGTCGGGGTGGGATATGTACGCTATTGTCAAATAGACACTCTCCCGCCGTCACGGTAAAGGTTGAAGACGTCTCCCTGGCGGCGCTCGATGTCGCTGAATATCCGGGCGGCGAGTTGGCCGTAGTATCTCGTCAGTTCTGACTTGAGGGCGTTTTTTTCGGCCTCGATCGCAGCCAGCAGTTCCGCGCGCATGCGGGCGCGGTTGAGCGCCTCGTCGACCTCATTGACGGCCAGGTCAGTGGCCAGCCAGGCCGTACCGACCAGCGCCGGAATACAGGCCCAGGCCATGGGGCCACAGAGTGCCCCGGAGCCGCTGGCCTGGCCGGCGGTCGCCGCCTTGGCGCCCGTCCGCGCCGCCACTCCCGCGAGCAGCCGACGCATCCCCACGCGGCTGACCACAGCTGCTCCGAGTCCCGCAGCAACCCGCCTGCCAACGATTCCGGCGGCAGCCCCACCGCCTCCCCACGCGATTGGCGCCAGCCCTGCCAGGGATGTCTCAGGCGGTGGCAGGGCCAGACAATCCGCCCCGGCCAGCCAGTCCCGGACAAAGGCCTCCTGACCCGCGTAAGCTGCATGCACGCGGTCCTCGAGTTCCGTTGCCATACCGGGGCCAACCACACTGAGCGCGGGCGCTACCAGCCCGTGAACCTGTCGATCCACTTGCAGCCCGACCCTTTCCGACAGGGGAACCTCGGTCACCCCGGCGCCCAGTACCCAGGCCAGCTGCTGATATTGACCCCTGAGGCTGAAATTCCAGTCGAGGAAATCCTCGACGCCCTGACCGGCTAGCGCGTAGGCGGCGTCGATACGCTCTTCAACCATGCTGCTCATGGCCAGGTTAAAACCCTGTTCCTCGGCATGCAGGCGTTGCCGGGCAGCGGTGACCAGCCTGGCGTGCTCCTCACCGGCCAGAGTCCGGCAGGGATCGACGGCAGCTGCCGAAGGGCCCAGCTCAATACGGGTAACTGCCAGGTAGACAATGCCGGTGGTCGCCACCACCAGCGCAAACGCCAGCAGGGTGGCGCTGTCAGCGGCAGCCTGCCGGGGCCGCGTATCACGCCGCCCCGCCAGGGTGGTCGCCCCCAGCAGCACCATCCACACGGCACTCACCTTGAGCGCACTCCAGAGCAATACAGCTGTCCAGGCGGCCAGGTAAGCCCAGCGGCTGGTGCCGGACGCTGTAGTGGTCACCTGCATGAGGTGCCAGACCCCGGCGTCGAGGGCGTGGGCAACACCCAGCGCCTGGCCCAGCAGCGGTATCGGGGTTGTCGCCGCGCCGCGCTCGAAGCCACCGCGCAGCACGCCAGTCAAGTCCAAATCCCGCGTTGCCGGCACCTCCAGCCAGTACAGCTGCCACAAGGCCAGCCCCACAACCAAGAGCACAATGGTGGCGCGGCAGGCCCAGCGCAGTGCCAGCGGATAGTGGTACTGGGGGACCAGCTGGCTGCGCAACAGAGCGGAGGCGAGCGCAAACATCACCGCGAACAGAGGCACACTGGCCAACACCATAAGCCACTCTTCAGGCCTGATGGTAGCCACGTACAGCAGGGCAACAGCGGCCGCAGCCAGCGCCGTAACCACCAGCTTCAGGCGCAGCAGAAACCCCTGCCAGAACACCCGCCTGACCCAGCTTTCCCGCCGTGTCAGTGCGTTCAGATACGCGTGCCTCTGCAACAGGCGCAGCGGCTCCAGATACTGATAGATCACCCAGCCCAGCACCAACAGCACCAGCGGCAGGGTCAGCACGGTCATTTTCTGCAGCGGATAGGTATAGAGCACGGTGAGGGCAATGGCCATGCCCAGCAGCGCTGGTAGCGACAGCGTGTAGCCCCCGGCGGAGCCGGTTGCTTGACTGGCGGGGTGCCTCAGCTCAGCCACACAGCTCATCCGCCAGAGCCCGTGGCTCCCGATCGGCCAGAAACTGGTTGAAGGAACATCCCCCCGCTGCTGGCAGAGTTGCCGGGGTATTGATGCGGTAAATGCCGGACGCGATTTCATACACATTGGTACCGCTCTGGCTGTTGGTGATGTTCATGCCGTCGCTCCCGTTAAAGAACCATACCTTGGTTGATGAGCCTGCCCCAACAATAGTCAAGCCCGGCTGCCTGCGCTAACCTCACCACGAGGGGGCCGGCGAGCACGCTCACCCCGCAGTCAATGCACGGTACCAGACCGCCGGATCCACCCGATAATACTCCTTCAGCAGTGTGAACAGCTCGGGATGCCGTTCCCTCAGTTGATCCGGCAGCTCGAAAAAAGTTTCCGTCACCACCGCAAAGAACTCCGCCGGAGCGGTGGCGCCGTAGGGGTCCAGCAAGGTCTCCTCCCCGCGCTCGGCGGCGGCGACAAGGGACTCGTACTCCCGTGTCATTACCCGCACCCAGTGTTCCGACTCCGCGCGGGAAAGCACCGGTGTGCCGTTCTCGCTGCCGCTCTCGCTGTCGAGCTGGTGGGCGAATTCGTGGAGTACCACATTGAAGCCATCGTCGAAGTGGGCGAGGTCGCGATCGACGTCCTCCCAGGACAGTATGACCTTGCCCGCATCCCAGGACTCGCCCAGCAGTTCGCTGCTGACGACGCTGACCGTACCGTCCTCGTGCCACTCCTCGCCCTCGCGCACGAAGGCGCCGGGATAGACCAAAATATGATGCAGATGCGGGAAGCCCTCCGTATGCCGATTCAGCAGGAGAAGGCAAGCCTGGGCGGCGATGCACACCCGCATTTCCTCGCTGACATCCAGCCCACCACAACCGTGGAAGCGCTTGCTGGCGAGAAACAGGCGCAGCAGATCCTGCAACTGTCGGCGTTCCCGGTCGGCAAGACCGGCATAGGGTTCCAGTCGCCGCCGCAGCAGGGCATCCCAGGCGTCGGGGAAAGGCGCGGCCAACGCGCGGCGACGCCGCCGGGCGGGCAGGATAAAGATCAACACCGTCGCCAGTGCCACAATGCCTGCCACTGCCCACAGGGTCATGCCGCCGCAGCCCCAGTCAATTCCCCGTCCGCTCAGTAGCCGGCGTCGACGTCGACGCCACCCGCCAGTGGCTCACCGCGCATGAAACATTCCAGGTTGGCGAGGAACAGGGACAGCACTCTCTCGAGCGCCGCCGGCTCGCACCAGGAGATGTGCGGACTCAAGCTGACTCCAGGATGGGTGTACAACCAGTGAGCCGCAGGCACAGGCTCGGGTTCCGCGGTATCCAGATAGGCGTGGGCGACGATGCCCTCGTCGAGCGCCCAGCGCAGCGCATCGTGGTCAACCAGGCTGCCACGGGCAACATTGACCAGCCGCAATCCTGGCCTGGCGATGGCGAGCCGTCTGCGATCAAGCAGGTGGTGGGTAGATGCCGTGGCAGGTGCCGCCAACACCAGGTAATCACTGCTGGCCAACAGGGTTTCGATATCACCCGCACGCTGTATGCCCTCTGCCAGGGACCTGGGCGAGCGCACCAGGGCACTGACCGACATGTCAAACGCCAGCGCCCGCCGGGCCACGGCGCTACCTATAGCACCGAGACCCACCAGGCCCAGTTGCTTGCCCGCCAGGACATCGAGCGAGGCGAAATACCAGTGCGCGGGAGGGCTGGTTACCCAGCTCGCGGGCAGCTGCTTGGCGTCTGCCAGCAACATTGCCAGCACCCATTCGGCGATCGCGGTTGCGGTGGAACCGCGGGAGCAGGTCAGCGCGCGATCACCCACAAGATGCAGGGGAAAGCCGTCCACACCGGTGCCGTAGAGGTGAATCCAGCGAACACCCACCGCCGGCGCCAGCAGTGCCTCAAGGTGGGGACCCGGGATCCCAGTAGTGAACAGGGCATCGCCGGTCATTCCTTCCGGCACCCCACTCTCGTTGTCAACCTGCACCAGCTCCACACCCGGCACAGTGGCTGCAATCCGGGCCTGCAACTCCGGCAGCTGCAGATCTGTCAGCAATCGCATGAATCTTGTTTCTCCTTCCCTTGACTGGGCACCAGTGTAGCCCAAGCCGCCCGCCCGGTGGCGACTCGTCAGCAGACAGCGCGAGTGCTAAGGTTAATCCACTGTCAGCCACCACATGCACTGAGGGAACGCCGGTGAAACATTGTCTGTCGCAGCTCACACTGCTAGCCGGGGTGCTGCTGGTCACGGCCTGTGCAGAGAAACCAGCGCCGCCAGAAGAGCCGGCCGCCATTTCTGCCCAGCAGTTGTCCGAACACGTCAGGGTGCTGGCGTCGGATGAATTCGGCGGCCGGGCGCCCGGCACCCCGGGCGAGGAGAGGACGGTCGCCTATCTGATTGAGCAGTTTCAGACCATGGGTATCGAACCCGGCGGTCCCGGTGGCAGCTGGACCCAGACGGTACCGATGATTCACACCCTGCTCGACGAACAGGGCAGCCTGATGGTCCACCACGGGGAAGACAGCTACCCGCTGCTGCAGGCCGAGGACATTGAGGTCAGCACGGTGCGCGCGGACCCTGCGCTGTTGGTCGAGCGGGCACCGCTGGTATTTGTCGGCTTTGGCGTGTCGGCACCGGAGCGTGACTGGGATGACTTCGGCGACATCGATCTCACCGGCAAGATCGCCCTGTTCCTGGTCAACGACCCGGACTTCGCCGCGACCGCGGAGGAACCGGTTGCAGGCCGCTTCGGCAACCGCCGCATGACCTACTACGGCCGCTGGGCCTACAAGTTCGAGGAAGCGGCCCGACGCGGCGCGCTGGGCGCACTGGTCATCCATGAAACCAGGGCTGCCGGCTATGGCTGGAGCGTGGCCGCCTCGTCCCCGGGAGAGAACTATGCACTCGCGAACGTGGGCGAGACACCTGTGGCCTTGCAGGGCTGGATCCACGGTGATGCCGCCGCACGCCTGCTGGCCACTGCCGGCCATGACCTGGACCAGCTGAGGGTCGTCGCGCGCCACCCCGACTTTAGCGCCTTTGAACTGGAGGACACGAGTTTCAGCGCCGACTTCCAGGTGCAGGTCAGGCAAATCGACAGTGAAAACGTGCTCGGGCTACTGCCCGGCAGTACCCATCCCGGGGAGATCCTGATGGTGGCCGCACACTGGGACTCCTACGGCCAGGGAGTACCGGACGCCGACGGCCGCACCGTGCGCCCGGGCGCCAACGACGATGCGCTGGGTACCGCCGGGGTGCTGGAACTGGCCAGGGTTCTCAAGGCGGGGCCGCCGCTGCAGCGCAGCGTGGTGTTCGCCCTGTGGACTGCGGAGGAAAGCGGCCTGCTTGGGTCCAGGGCCTACGCCGAAGATCCCGTCTATCCGCTGGCAACCACCGTGGCCAATTTCACCCTCGACATCCTGCAAACTGCCGGTCTCGCCCGGGACGTCATTCTGGTGGGTGAAGGCCAGAGCGAACTGGAGGACGACCTGGCGCGGGTGGCCGCCAGCCAGGACCGTGTCGTCACGCCGGAAAATCTGCCAGAGAACGGCCTGTTTTACCGCGCCGACCACTTTTCAATGGCACGGGGCGGTGTGCCGGTATTGCTGATCATGGCCATCGCCGGCGGCAATGACCTGGTGGATGGCGGTCGAGCGGCGGGCGACCAGTGGGTCGCCGATTACGTCGGCAACTGCTATCACCAGACCTGCGACGCCTGGGATCCGGACTGGAACCTGGCCGGCGCAATCCAGGACATCGAACTGTTCCAGCTGCTGATTGAGGACCTGGGCGACTCCCGGCGCTGGCCGGAGTGGAAACCCGGGTCCGAGTTCAAAGCCGTACGGGACGCCAGTAGCACTGCCAGGAGATAGCCAACATGAACGCAATTGATCACTTCGCCGTCATTGTCGCCGCCCTGTCGGCATTCCTTGTCGGCGGCCTCTGGTACTCGCCGCTGCTGTTCGCAAGGCCCTGGATGGCCGCCGCGGGTATCACTGAAGAGCAAACCCGCCAGGCGAATATGGCCAGGGTCTTTGGAATATCCTTTGTGTGGGTCCTCCTGGGGGCCTACGTGTTCGCCATGTTCCTGGGGCCGGCGCCATCGCTGGCACTGGGAGCGGGCGCCGGCCTCGCCGTGGGACTGTTCTGGGTGGCCGGCTCCTTCGCCGTGAACTACCAGTTCGAGCAGCGTCCGCTAAAGCTGCTGTTAATCAATGGCGGCTACCATACCGTGCAGTACGCGGTGATTGGGCTGGTGCTGGCGGCCTGGCCGTGAAGTCGACCCCCAGCGGCGTGCAGTATGCCGACATGCGCGGCAAAATTGCCCTGGTCACCGGCGCGGCCTCCGGTATTGGCGAAGCCTGCAGCCGCCAGTTCGCCGCCCAGGGATGCCGCCTGCTGCTGCTGGACCGGGACGTTGACAGGCTGAAGATGCTGGCGGCGGAGCTGGACGCCAGAGTCGTCGCCGGTGATGTCACCGACGAAGACACCGTGGAACGCGCCGTGGCTGCCTGCCAGGCTCATCTCGGCGGTCTGGACTATGCGGTCAACAGCGCCGGGGTGGCGGGCAGGCCTGCCGCACTTGACGACACCACACTGGAAGAGTGGCAGCGGGTGACAGGTATCAACCTCACCGGCGTATTCCTTTGTCTGAAACACCAGCTGCGAACGATGAAGGCGGCAGGTAAAGGCGCAATTGTCAGCATTGCCTCGGGGGCGGGCCTTATCGGAACGCCCTACCTGGCTCCCTATTGCGCCAGCAAGCACGCGGTTCTGGGCCTGACCAAGACCGCTGCGATGGAGGTGGCGAGCAGCGGCGTGCGGGTTAACGCGGTGCTGCCCGGCTCCACCCGCACCCCGATGCTGGAGGACTCCATGCGCCAGGGCCCCGAGCTGGAGGCGATGATTCTCAACAGTATTCCCTGTGGCCGGCTGGGGACCGCGGATGAAATTGCAGCGGCCGCACTGTGGCTCTGCAGCGCGCAGGCGTCCTATGTCAACGGCCATTCCCTGGTAGTGGATGGCGCCACCATTGCCCGTTGAATTGTACCAACCCACTCCAAGGAGCTCCCGTGACCCAGTTCGACTATGTGAAGACCCGCCGCGAGGACGTAGACCCGATTCCCAACCAGTCACTGGTAAAGGTCTTCATGCGCTGGTTTACGCGCCTCAATGTCTGGGTGTTCAAACTCAGCCGGGGCAGGCTGATGAAAAATTTCCCGGGCGGCCACCCCATCTGCGTGGTCGGCACCACCGGCCGCAAATCAGGAAAGCGCCGCGAGATCGCCCTGATTCACCTGCCCTGGAGGGACGGCATCCTGCTGGTGGCATCACAGGGCGGGATGGAGACCAACCCGGTGTGGTACTACAATATCAAGGCTAACCCGGACATTGATGTCATGGTCGGCGGTCAGCATCGGCACATGGTCGCGCGCCAGGCCAGCGAAGAAGAAAAGCGGGAACTGTGGCCGCACCTGCTGAGCCTGTACCCCGACTTTGATGAATACCAGGCGCGGACCGATCGCGATATCCCGGTTTTCATTTGCATGCCACGATAGACACTATTGGCCAGCTGGTTACCGCGCTCAGGAGAAATGCACATGAATACCCAGGCAAGCACCCTGCAGACCGTGTGCCCCCATTGCGGCACCATCAATCGCATTGAGCAAACCCGACTGGTCCAGAAACCAAACTGTGGGCGCTGCCATCAGGCACTTTTTAGCGGCGCGCCACTGGCTGCGGATGACGCCCTGTTCAGCCGCTTGCTGGCCAAGGAGGAGCTGCCACTGGTGGTGGATTTCTGGGCCGCGTGGTGCGGCCCGTGCAAGATGATGGCCCCGATCTTTGCCGCAACCGCGGCCAGCCTGGAGCCCCGGGCCAGGTTCGTGAAAGTGGACACAGAGGTGGCACAGCAGACCGCGGCCGCGTTCAATATTCGCAGCATCCCCACACTGGCAATCTTTCATCGCGGCAAACAGCTAGTCCAACAGGCGGGCGCCCTGCCCCAGCAGCAGTTCAGCGCGTGGGTCCTGCAGAACCTGCCGCGCTGACATCAGCGCCACAACATCACACACTGTCCAGCCGTCCACGCAATTCCGCGTCGTCCACCCCGGTTACCTCAACGACCTTGTGCTGCGAAGTACTTCCCGAGACCACTTTCACCGAACCGGCGGGCAGGTTTATGGCTGCGCAGAGCAACGCCTCGACTGCCGCGTTGGCCCTGCCTTTCTCGGGAGGCTGGGAGACCCTGACCTTGAGGCAGTCGCCTAGCCAGCCAGCAATCCCGGTTCGGGACGCGCCCGGCACAACTTTAATCTTCAATCTCGCTGTTACAGCGCGGGGGCTTTTCATGGCTGCCTGTGTCCCTTCAGTGGAGTGTAGAGAGGGCTATTCCAGTCGTGCCGGAGTATTTTATGATGATTACAACTCTATTGCCCGGATTCGCTATATAACTCACCATGGGGCGCAAACGGCACAGTATCTTACCGGAATGCAGCACCCGCCAGCAGCGATGAGGACCAGCCCATGCGAGTAGTGAACGGATTCATCGCCGTCGCACTGTGTTGCCTGCTGTCCGGCCCCGCCCTCGCCGCCAGGATCCATGTCGCCGTTGCGGCGAATTTCAGCGCTGCGATGCGAGACATTGCGCCTCAGTTTGAGCAATCAACCGGGCATGAGCTGCTACTGTCTTTCGGCTCGTCGGGGAAGATTTTTGCCCAGATTCAACACGGCGCACCGTTTCAGGTATTCCTGTCGGCTGACCAGGAGAAGCCAGAGGCGCTGGAACAGGCGGGCCTGGGCGTGCCCGGGAGCCGCTTCACCTACGCGGTCGGCGCCCTCGCGCTCTGGTCAGCCACCCCCGGCTTCGTCGACGATACCCCAACCCGCCTGATCAGCGGCAACTTCAATAAACTGGCCCTGGCCAATCCGAAACTGGCACCTTACGGTGTAGCCGCGGTGGAAGTACTGGCAGCACTGCAGCTGAAACAGGTCACGGAGCCCAGCTGGGTGATGGGAGAAAATGTTGCCCAGACCTACCAGTTTGTGGCCACCGGTAACGCCGACCTTGGATTTGTCGCGCTGTCGCAAATCATGCACCGGGGCCGGATCAAAAAAGGTTCCAGCTGGCTCGTGCCTCCTGAACTCTACAGCCCGATTCGCCAGGACGCCGTGCTGTTACAAAACGCCGCTGACAGCGAGGCGGCCAAAGCCCTGCTGGATTACCTGCGCAGCGATGAAATCCGGGGCATCATTCATGCACACGGCTACGCCACCAAGTAAGGCGCGAACATGATCTCCGAAGCAGACCTTGCGGCTATCTGGCTGACGCTCAAACTGGCGACCACCGTGACGATACTGCTGTTGCTTATCGGCACACCCATCGCCTGGTGGCTGGCGCGCACACGCTCCTGGTGGAAAGGCCCTGTGGGCGCGGTCGTTGCGCTGCCACTGGTACTGCCGCCGACCGTGCTCGGGTTTTATCTGTTGGTTGCGATGGGGCCCAACGGCTTCGTCGGCGAGCTGACCCAGAGCCTGGGCCTCGGGACACTGCCCTTTACCTTCTGGGGCCTGGTGGTGGGATCCCTGTTCTATTCGCTGCCGTTCGTGGTGCAGCCGATTCAAAACGCGATGGAAGCGCTGGGCCAGCGACCACTGGAGGTAGCGGCAACGCTGCGCGCCGGTCCCTGGGATCGCTTTTTCACCGTGGTGTTGCCGCTGGCGAGACCGGGCTTTGTCACCGCCGCCGTGCTGGGCTTTGCCCACACCGTCGGCGAGTTCGGCGTGGTGTTGATGATCGGGGGCAACATTCCGGGAGAAACCCGGGTTGTGTCGGTGCAGATCTATGACCATGTGGAGGCCCTGGAGTATGCCCAGGCCCACGTACTCGCCGGCGGCATGCTGGCCTTTTCATTTTTCGTGCTACTCGGGCTCTACGGGTTTCAGCGCAAATACCCAGCATGGGGTTTGCGCTAGTGAGCACCACGGCGGGTTGTCCGGTGAACGGGGGCGCGAGTGACCTGCAGGCGCAATTCCGGCTGCGCCACCCCGGCGCGCACTCCTCCACTTTTACGCTGGACGTTGACCTGACCCTGCCGGGCAAGGGCATCACGGCCATTTTCGGCCACTCGGGTTCCGGCAAGACCACGCTGCTGCGCTGCGTCGCCGGCTTGGAACGCCCCGAACAGGGCCGCCTGACGGTCAATGGCGAAACCTGGCAGGACAAGGGGCTGTTTTTGCCGACCCACAGACGGCCGCTGGGTTACGTCTTCCAGGAGTCCAGCCTGTTTCCCCACCTGACGGCGCAAGGGAACCTGGATTACGCCACCGCTCGCTGCCGCGCTGCATGCTCGAAGAGTTTGTATGACCAGGTGATCGCGCTGATGGGTATCGAGGGAATCCTGCACCGCCATCCCGCCCAACTGTCCGGCGGCGAGCGACAGCGGGTTTCTATCGCCAGGGCCCTGTTGATTCAACCCCGCCTGTTGCTGATGGACGAGCCGTTGGCTTCGCTCGATTTCGCCAGAAAACAGGAAATTCTCCCCTATCTGGAAAAACTGAAATCCACCTTTGATATGCCAATCCTCTACGTCAGCCACTCCCTGGACGAAGTGGCGCGCCTCGCCGACCAGGTGGTGCTGCTGGAGCAGGGTCGGGCCATCGCCCAGGGTGCCGCTGCCGAGCTCTTTTCCCGCATCGATTTACCCTGGCCCAGTGGCAACGAGTTCGGCGTGGTCTGGCAGGGCGAAGTGGTGGAACGCAATGAACAGTGGCATCTGGCCCGGCTGGTCTGCCAGGGTAGCGAGCTGTGGGTGCGGGACGCCGGCGAAGCGCTGGGCCAGCAGGTCAGGGTACGAATACTGGCCCGCGATGTCAGCCTGGCCCTGGCCTGCCACGAGGACTCCAGCATTCTCAACCGGCTCCCCGTGACCGTCGAGGACATCGCCCCGGACAGGGATGACGCCATGGCGCTGGTGCGTTTACGCGCCGGCAGCAACCATGTGATTGCCCGCATCACCTACCGGTCCATCGATCATTTACAGCTCCTGCCGGGAAAGCAGCTCTGGGCGCAAATCAAGTCCGTGGCCATTGTGCGCTAGCTGGCTGCGCAGCCGTTGAGGTGAATGCTGTCAGGCTTCATAAGCCAGCCGCACTTCACGGGCGATCAGCTCCACGCCTCGCTTCACCGCTTCTGCGTCCTGTGCATAGGACACTCGCAGGCACTCATGCTTGTGTGCCCATTCGTCGATGCCGACAAAGAAGTTGTGACCCGGCACAACCAGAACGCCCCGCTGCTTGAGCCGCTGATACAGTTCCTGGCTGGAAATCGGCAGCCCCTCGAACCAGAGCCAGAGGAATATTGCACCTTCCGGCTTGTGGATACGGTAGGGCAGCCCCGCCAGCGCACTGCGGAACCACTGTACCGTCTGCGCCGAGCGCTGGCGATAAAACGGCGTGACGTAGTCCCGGGTGAGCGACAGGATCTCGCCAGTCTCAAACAGGGCTTTTGCCAAGGCCGGGCCCAGCGTGCCACAGGCGAGGCTGACGATGGTATTGGCATTGGTATAAGCCTGGATGATCTCTTCGCGCGCCACGATAATCCCGGTGCGCACGCCGGGCAGTCCCAGCTTGGACAGGCTCAGCGCCAGGATCGTGTTGTTATTCCAGTGCGGCTGGGCCGCCTCGAACAGGATATTCGGAAACGGCAGGCCATAGGCGCCGTCAATGATCAGGGGAATACCTTGCGCCGCCGCGATCTCGTCCAGGTGCGCAATCTCGCCGTCCGTCAACACATTGCCGGTCGGGTTGGTTGGCCTCGATACACACAGCGCACCGACATCGTCTTCCGGCTTCAACCGGGAAAAGTCGACGTGATACTTGAACAAATGGTCGTCCAGGAGTTCGATCGCCGGCCGGGTAGCGCTGAAAAAATCTTCGCTAAGGCCAATGTCGGCATAACCGATATATTCCGGGGCCAGGGGCAGGTGGATGCGCCGATGACTGCCGTCGGGCATGGTGCCGGCAAACAGATTGTAGAGCACAAAGAACGCCGACTGGCTGCCATTGCTGACGGCGATATTCTGCTCGCCCAGGTCCCAGCCGAATTGCCTGTTCAGGAACGCCGCCACCTGCTGGCGAAACCCGCGATCCCCCTGGGGGGACTGGTAAATACCAAACAGGCTGTGGCGCCGGGCCGGGTCAGACATGATCTGCTCCAGCCGCTGCTGGAAAATGGCCTCGACTTCCGGCAGCCGACCGGGGTTGCCGCCGCCCATGAAAATCATCTCGGGATTCTCGTTCAGGGCCTCACCGAGATCCGTCATCAGTTCGACAATGCCTGATTGCCCTGCGAACTTCTCGCCAAAAGCCGATAACTGCATGCCTGTTCTCCCTAAGCTGGCATTCACACGAAGATCGCGCCAGGATTCTCCAACTTGCCTTTGAGTGCCTGCACCAGGCGGGCTCCGTCATAACCGTCCACGATGCGGTGGTCGAACGACGCGGACACATTCATCATGGTACGGGCTACCACCTGGCCGCTGCGGATAACCGGCCGTTCCTGCATCTTGTTGATACCGATGATACTGGTCTCGGGCGCGTTGATGACCGGAGTGGTGGCAATACCCCCGATCGCACCAAGACTGGTGATGGTGATGGTTGAACCCGAGAGTTCCCCCGGTGCTGCCCTGCCCTCCCGGGCCAGCCTGGACAGGCGCCCAAGCTCTGTCGCAGCCTGCCACAGGTCGAGGCCTTCACAGTGCCTGACGACAGGGACCATCAGCCCGGCCTCCGTCATGGTGGCGACACCAACATGCACCGCAGCGTACTGAGCCAGCGTCTCTGTATCAGCATCGAAGCGGGCATTGCAGTGCGGAAAGGACGGCAATACCCTGACCAGCGCCAGCATCAGGAACGGTAGCAGTGTCAGCTTGGGCTGACTGTCTTCCCGATTGGCGTTCAGGTGCACGCGCAGGGCCTCGAGTTCGGTCACATCCACCTCCTCGATATAGGAGTAGTGGGGGATATTGCGCTTTGACTCGAGCATCTTGCGCGCGATTACCCGGCGCATGCCGCTGAGCTTGACCTCCGTGCTGCCCTGCCCCGGCGCCCCGCCCCGCACCGCCAGTTCACCTCCGGCGGCCAGGAATGCTTCGAAATCCCGGTGGCTGATGCGCCCCCGCGGACCGCTGCCCGGCACCTCCGCCAGATTGATGCCCGCTTCACGGGCGCGTTTGCGCAGCGACGGAGAGGCCAGCACCTGCTGAAATACCCGGTCGCTGGTCGAGCGCCGGACCGCCTGACTCTCAGGGGGCGGAACCCGAGAACTGGAAACAGTCTCTGGTGTACCGGTGGTCTCTTTGCCGGTATCAGCTGAATCTGCGCCTTCCCTGTCCTCTACATCGAAGCGCACCAGTTCGGCCCCGACGGCCAACATCTCCCCTGCCTTGCACCCCAGCGCCGCAATGGTACCGGCCACCGGCGAAGTCACTTCGACAATGGCCTTGTCCGTCTGCACGTCCGCCAGTGCCTGGTCCTCCTCCACCAGGTCGCCGACGCTCACGCGCCACGTGGTGACCTCGGATTCCACAATGCCCTCGCCAAGATCCGGGAGTTTGAACGAATAGGTTTCCATAGCCAATCCTCAATCGCAGGCCGCGGCGCGCCGCAGCGCATCGCTGATCCGCTCGTGACTGGGGAAGTATTCCCACTCGAAGGCGTGGGGATACGGGGTATCCCACCCGGTCACGCGCTCTATCGGCGCCTTCAGGTGCCAGAAGCACTCTTCCTGCACCTCGGCAACAAGCTCGGCACCAAAGCCGCTGGTGCGAGTCGCCTCGTGGATCACCACGCAGCGTCCGGTCTTCTTCACCGACTCGGCGACCGTGTCGATATCCAGCGGCAGCAGGGTTCGCAGATCAATCAACTCGGCGTCAACCCCGCTGTGCTCGATCGCCGCTTCAGCCACATGCACCATGGTGCCGTAGGACAGCACGGTAACCTCGGTGCCCTGTCGCAGCACATTGGCCTTGCCCAAAGGAATTGAATAGTGCCCCTCGGGCACCTCGCCCGCCGGATGCTCCGCCCAGGTCCTGGCCCTGCCACCACCGGCATTGTGGCCATAGAAGGGCCCGTTGTAGATTCGCTTGGGCTCGAAAAATATCACCGGGTCATCGTCTTCAATGGCGCTGATCAACAGACCCTTGGCGTCATAGGGATTGGAGGGCATCACGGTTTTCAGGCCGCAGACGTGGGTGAATATCCCCTCCGGACTCTGCGAGTGGGTTTGTCCGCCGCGAATACCGCCACCGCTGGGAGCGCGCACCACCACAGGCGCCCAGAACTCGCCGCCGCTGCGATGGCGCAGCCGGGCCAGCTCCGAAATGATCTGGTCGATGGCGGGATAGATATAGTCCGCAAACTGCATTTCCACCACCGGGCGCAAACCGTTAACCCCCATGCCGATAGCCGCCGCGACAATACCGCCCTCGGCGATCGGCGTGTCCAGCGCGCGCTGTGCTCCGTATTTCTGGTACAGACCCTCGGTGCAGCGGAATACGCCGCCGAAATAGCCAACGTCCTGCCCCATCACCAGCACATTGGGATCGCGCCCCATGGTGCAATCGAGGGCGGAATTGATGGCCTGGACCATGCTCATGGCGGTCATGACTTCGCCCTCACTTTCTCCTGCTGGCGCCGCAGGTGCTCGGGAATTTCCTTGAACACATCCTCGAACATGGATTCCACCGGCCAATGCGGGCCATCCTCCAGAGTGCCAAGCGCAATGGCCCGCTTCCAGTCACTGGCCACCGAAGCCTTCAGCTCCGCTGCCAGTGCCGTGTGCTGCTCATCGCTCCATTCACCCAGATTGACCAGATGCTGCTTGAGCCGCTCGACGGGGTCGCCCAGCGGCCAGGCCGCCGCCTCATCCCTGGACCGGTAGCCCTCGGGGTTATCGCTGGTGGAGTGCCCCTCTACGCGATAGGTGAACAGTTCGACAAAGGTCGGGCCATAACCTTCACGAGCCCGGGCCGCGGCCCACCGGGTGACCGCGTAGACGGCGAGAAAATCATTGCCATCCACCCGCAGGCTGGGAATGTTGAACCCCAGCCCCCGGGCGGCAAAGGTGGTGCCGGTCGAGGCAAAGCTCTGTGGGGTGGAAATGGCCCACTGATTGTTGACCACATTGAGCAGTACCGGCGCCCTGTAGGTCGCGGCAAACAGCATGGCGTTGTGCACATCCGCCTCTGCCGTGCTGCCGTCGCCCACCCAGGCCGCGGCGATATGGTCCTCGCCCTTGTAGGCCGAGGCCATGGCCCAACCGACCGCCTGGCTGTACTGGGTGGCGAGGTTGCCGGAGATGCTGAAGAAGTTGCCCTGCTTCCAGCTATAGAACACCGGCATCTGGCGCCCCTTCAGATTGTCACCGGCATTGGATATGCAGTGACACATCATGTCCACCAACGGGCGACCGCGCACGAACAACAGGCCCTGCTGGCGGTAGGTGGGAAACAGCATATCGCCGTCTTCCAGCGCCATGGCCTGGGCCACCGCAACCGCCTCCTCGCCGGTGCACTTCATGTAGAAGGACAGCTTGCCCTGGCGCTGCATACGGAACATGCGTTCATCGTAGGCCCGCACATGCAGCATATGGTGTAGCCCGGCGCGTAACTGCCGGGGCGTCAACTCTGGCGCCCAGGCGCCGACCGCCCGGCCCTCATCGTCGAGGACCCGCACCAGGCCGTGGGCGAGGTCGGCGGTATCCTGTGGCGAGACATCCAGCGGCGGTTGCCGCAGCGATCCGGCGGGGGGAATCGCCAGGGATTGAAAGTCGGAAGTTTCCCCCGGGCGTGATGATGCCCGGGGGATATGCAGCTTGCTCGCGTACGCCGGCACTGCGGCGCCATCAACCGAATTCGTCATGATCCTGTTCCCACCGTCGCCCCGCCGCTTCTGGCAGCCGGGATCGCTCTACTCGCAGTGCTCCCTCTTGGGGGCCCTGCCACCTTGCCGCTCGGGGGTCACCCGAACTGGCGCATACCGATACTGTAGACCAGGACAGCAGTAGAAGTTATGCCAAGCGGTCCGGCGAAAACCCGGTATTGGTATGTTTTATACCCGTAAGAATCTATTTTTATATTAGTTTGTGGATATAATTGTTTGTTAGGTATTCTTGAGAGCAGCCGCATGCAACTGGATAGAACCGACCGGAAAATCCTGGCCCTGCTGCAACGCGACGCCAGCATGTCCGCATCAGAAATCGCCGAGCGGGTAAATCTGTCGCAACCGCCCTGCTGGCGCCGGATCAAACGGCTGGAAGAAGCAGGTGTCATCCGGCGCCGGGTCGCGCTGCTGGACCAGCGAATGCTCGGCCTCAACGTGACCGTATTTGCGCGCATCAAGCTCTCCGCGCACGGCAAGAAATCCCTGCCGGAGTTCGAGGAACAGATTGATGAAATCCCCGAGGTGCTGGAGTGCCACACGGTGATGGGAGACTACGATTTCCTGCTGAAAATCGTCACCCGGGATATCGATACCTACGAGGCCCTGTTCCGGAAAAAGCTGTCGCAGATGCCGACAGTGCAGGAGATCCACTCCAACGCCGCCCTGTCGCGCATCAAGATCACCACAGAGCTGCCGCTGAACGTCGGTGAAATGACCACCTGATCACGCGTTGCAAGCTCACCGTGAAAGTTCGGCGGGAGATCGCAGCAGGTATTGGTGGGTAATCCAAGCGCCGGTCCGGTCATCCCGTGGCTATAGGTCGGGAACCTGGGCGTTCTCCAGCCTGGCTGCCCGAGCCTCTGCCTCTTTCTGATCAAGCCAACGATCGTTTCCCTTGCCTCTGCTACGCCAAGCGCGAAGTCCGTGAGCTTCATGTCGACGGATCGAACCGGATCAGTTTCGTTGAATGTCTGGATGTAAACCTGTAGCCAGGCAGCGCAGTCCGCCGGATCCGCTACGCCTCGCTCGCGGACTTTCTGGATCTGGTGGTCGAGCTGGCTGAAACCCACCCTACCGGTCATTTCAAGCACCAGGCCGGAATCTTTCTGTGGCTTTTCGCTGCAGCTTACCCGGCCCTCCGGGAAGTCCCAGCGCAGCGTGCCAACCAGCGAGCCCGCCTGGCCGCGATGACGAAAGCTGGGCTCGCCATAATTGTCCTCCAGCGCCGCCATAAACCTGTCGATCGGGGGCAGATTTGCTTCACTACCAAGCGTACGACTCATGTATACCAGCTTGCCCTCGCCCGGCGGGGCGGTGAAGTGGAACTCGTAGTACTCATCAGAAGCCGTCTCTGCCCGCACCCGTTCGAGGTACGGTTCGGTGCGCAGTTGCTCGGCACCATCGGAGTAGCTGAAGCTGGCAAGACGCTCGCTGATCTGCACTTCGGGATCGCGGTTCAACAGCATTGCCTTGACCTGATCCGGAGGCATGCCAACACAGATATCGACTATGGTCAGAGTGTCGTCAGGACATTCGTAACTGAAACCGTTTGTGACTTCCGTTGTGACGTTGGGCTGCTCCGCTACCGCTGGCTCCGTCGCGACTGCCCCGGATTGTTGCGACTGTGCTGGCTGCTTGGTACCGGAGTCATCGCCACAGGACGATATACACAGTATGCCGGAATTCATTGGGAACTAATAATGAGAAAAAATGCCAGTATGTTTCGATCGTTTTTCGCGCTTCTGCTGGTCGGAGTATTCTCCGCAGGTCTTTCGGGCTGCAAAATTGAGTTGACGATCCCCGAGGGCGGACAAGTTAGATCTGGTTCGGGTGCATATGTATGTACGGAAGGACAAAGATGTCAGATAAATGTCGATGATCTCGATTTCGACGAAACCTTTTACGCTGTTCCTAATCCGGGCTATGAATTTCAGGAGTGGCTGAAGAAGCACAGAAGCTTTTGTGGCGGGAAGAGGGAATCCTGCCGTCTTTTCACTTCGGGAGTTGCGGGCACTGATCTCGAGGCGTTCCTGTCACGCCCGGAAGATGTATTCTATCTTGAACCCATCTTTAGCAGGACCAACCGCCAGACTGCTGACGGTCGATATAATTTAGATACATCCTCAATGCGCCTAACGTGCTCAGATGGGAGTCAAAATACGGTGGCCACGAGCCACGCCACGTTTTACGTTGCAACGGCGGCCGGAAAAATCACACTGGCACCAGTTATAAGTTTAAAAACTCCGGGATTGACTCCGCTCTATGAGTCTGTTTTTTCTGGCCCAGTGTCTCCAGCCGGTCGCTTTACGGCTACAAAGAATGTTAAGGCTTATTCGTCTCTACTGGACACGGTTGTAGATCTCAGTTATCGCCTGGAAGGTGATGTAAGCGGGAGCGCTTGGAGCGGATCTTATAGCTTCTCGTTGTTAGCGCCGACCTTTGGTGAAAGATGTGAGGGACGGGCTCAGTTTTCAGGCACTAAACATTTACCGGGAATGCATCAGAGCCCTGAGGGAATCTGGCTGGGTGAGGTGCGTCTTGATGGTGCTTATGAGGAGGCTGTGGCTTTAGTCACCGCCGACGGAGAAATTCGCATGGTGGGCACAGATGGGCAGCAGCTAATTGGCACAATGACGGTAAACAATGACAAGTTTAAAGCCTCTCTACTGACCTATGCTCCCCCTGGATTCTATTTCACCGACACTGGCCTCACTTTCGCGTCAGGAAACGCAAGCGGTACGGTGGTGCAAAATTCAACATTTTATGGATCAAGCCATTTCAATACCGATCGCGCTCAGTTTAATTTCTCTGCGATGAGTGAATACAATCGATCCTCAAGCTTCGCAGCAATCTCGGTAGTGTCCCGTCAAGTGGTGTAATTCCGGTCTCCAGATTTTTCATGTCAGGCAGCCTCAGGTCGGTCCAGTAGATTTGCCTGGTCCTCGGTACTCAGCACGCGCGCCAACGTCTCTTGGCTCATGTAGCGGCGCGTCACCTGCCATTCATCCGTTTGCTCAGCGAGTAGCGTTCCGACGAGCCGCATGATGGCCGCGTTGTTCGGGAAGATACCGACCACCCGCGAGCGGCGTTTGATTTCCTTGTTCAATCGCTCCAGGGAATTCGTCGACGCCAGCTGAGGCCAGTGCTCTTTCGGGAAGCTCATGAAGGCAAGCACGTCGTCCTCGGCGCTGTCCATGAGCTCCGCCACCTTGGCGAAGCGCTCTCGCAGCTTGTCAGCGGTTTCTCGCCACTGCTGGCGTGCCTCCTGCTGGTTCTCCTGCACGAAGGCCGTGCGGATCACGGCGGCCACCATGGAGTGCTGCTTGCGCGGGACATGGGCCAGCGCATTGCGCATGAAGTGCACACGGCAGCGTTGCCAGGTAGCTCCTATGACTTTGGCAATCGCCTGCTTCAGGCCCTCGTGGGCATCTGAGACCACCAGTCGCACGCCTGACAGGCCACGGCGCACCAGGCTGCGCAGGAACTCGGTCCAGAAGGCTTCAGTCTCGGCCGGACCCACAGCCATGCCCAAGGTTTCCCGGCGACCTTCGCTGCTGACGCCAACGGCAACGACCACCGCCTGGCTGCTGACAGCGCCACGCTCGCGCGATTTTAGGTAGGTCGCGTCCAGCCAGACATAGGCCCATGGGCCATCCAGCGGACGATTCAGGAAGGCCTCGACACGTTCATCCAGCTCCTCGCATAGCCGCGATACCTGGCTCTTGGAGATGCCGTTCATGCCCATTGCCTGCACCAGGTCATCGACCTTGCGGGTCGATATGCCCTTCACGTACGCCTCCTGCACAACAGCAACCAGAGCCTGCTCAGAGGCCTTGCGCGGCTCCAGGAAGCTCGGCAGATAACTGCCCGTGCGCAGCTTGGGAATCCGGAGGTCCATCGTTCCCAATCGCGTCTCCAGTGTGCGTTCGCGGTATCCATTGCGCTGATTGATACGGTCATCGCTACGCTCATGTCGGCCGGCACCGCAATGCTGCTCCGCCTCTGCATCCATCAGTCGCTGCAGGACCAGTTCGCCCAGCTCCCTCAGTAAATCACCGTCCGCATGCTTTTCAGCCAGCTCAATCAATGCCATCCTGTCCTCGGTCATCGTGGTGTCTCTCCGTGATTGGTGAAGGTTTCGCAACCTCCAGTTTACGGAGACCCACGGTGGCCGCCACCCCACCGTCAAGATTTACACCACTCATGGGGACACTACCGCAATCTCCGGCAACTATCTTGGCAATACGCGAGGAGTGGATACTTTTTCTATTAGCAGCAAGGGTGCCATTTCCGGGAGGTCCGGGGATGGCTGTACTTATACCGGCCAGGTAAGCCTTATCAATCCTGGAAAAAATCTCTACCGCATTAACGTGGAAATCGAACGCTGCTCAGATCTAAACGGAAATTACAGTGGACTTGCTGCTCTAGCGGACAATGGCCCCCGAAGGAATGCTATGTTGATAGTGATGATTTCCGGGACGGAATACGTTATCAGCGATGTTCTAGACAGACGATAATGTTCCAGCAATAGTGTGATGAAGGGGTGATAGTGTGAAGGGAAAAGCAAAATTTTCAGGTTTCTTGACGTATATCGTTCTTGCGGGAACAATTGCCATCGCTGGTTGTGCCGTAAATAAAGGAACGATAAATTCTCATAATGAGCCGTCATACCAACAGGGCTCGATTCTGAGTCTCGCGGTGCCAAGAATTCGTAATGCGAGGCTCGCGCCCTCGGAAAGTCAGAAAATAGGCAGGACAGTAAACCAAGCAATCATGCAGAAAAACCCCAACGTCATGCTTGTTTCTGCGAATAAGTTCAGCAATATTTTGAATGAGAAAGGTCTGGTAGATGACTACGCAGACTTTATTGAGGACTACATCACCAGCGGCATTGCAAACCAAAACTTTCTTAAAGCTCTGGCAGACGAAGGGATCGACGCCATTCTTATGAGCGAGTTATCAAACGCCTACCAACAAGACGGTGCGTACGCCATAAACAAAGCTCAAACACGAATTACAATTCATGCCACCATCATCGACACTCGCACAAATGACGTCGTCTGGACCGCCAGCGCCGATGGTATACGTGGAAGTGCAACGACTGTGTCTGAAGCGCCGCCTCTAGTTGAGGCTATAGATCTTGCAGTGAGGAAAATCATGGGGGCCCTTCCCACACTCTAGCATGGAGGGTGCAGTCTGGGTCATGCGAAATGACACCTTCACCGAGGGCGAGCGTGAGCTTGCAGGTCATTGTCAAACGCTGCCCTATGGGGTTCTAACGGCTGCTGACTGTGGCCGGGCGCCGTCATCCCTGCAAAGCTGTCTGCCGAGTACCTGGCTGATCCTGGAGGCAAGGACGCCGCCCGGATAACGAAATTGCAGATATTGCTTGGCAAGCTAGGCATGACGCCAATCCGCGCTTGTCCGGCGCTGGCTCAGTTACCTGCAAAAATCCAGGGGTTGATCAACTCAACACCGCAATCGTTAAAGTCTTTGCTATTTCTCGTGGCCAGGGTGGCGCCGCGCGACCGGGCAATGGCGGCAATCATGGCGTCAAACTGGCTTATGGGCTGCCCTGCCAGTTTGCGGAAGGCTGCAATTCCGGCAAAGACATCGGCGGCGGCACTGTCGAAGCTGAGCACCTGCCCGGCCAAATCGTGGTCGAAGATCCCTTGGATAGCAGATAAAAAACCGACTTTGCGCTGGCCATCAGGCAGAAGCTGCACACCGTAGAGCAGCTCGGCCCGGGTGATCGTCGTTGTAAACAGCGCACTACTGCGCTGACTGGCCAGCCATGCCATGACCTCTGGGGCTGGCGCAGGGCGCAGGGTTTCCGACAAAACGTTGGTGTCCAGCACAATCATACGTCGAATACCGCCGGTGGACGGATGGGCTCTCGTTCAGGCAGCTCCAGATCGATGCAGCCCAGAGGCTCCAAGCGCGCGCGAATTGCGGCCGCCAGCGAGGTGGGCCGGGCCGGCTCCAGGAAAAGCGCAGCTCGCAGGATGTCCCTGGCCTCGTCTTCCATGGAGCGGTTGTGCTGCGCGGCCTGCACCCGCAGTCGGGCTTTGAGCTGATCGTCGATATTGCGAATGGTCATGGTTGCCATTGCTGCCTCCCTCCACATCCGGAAGATTAGTCAATGACTGCATTTTATGCATTGACTAATGCATTGGCAATACTTGACGGAATACTATGTCTTGACCCGGACTGCCGCGATCACGCACGAAGAGCAACCGGCCATTACCTGCAAAGGCTGCGGCGACTTCTCTCTGGACGTAGCGGGCTTGAATGTTTTTGGTGCTGGATGGCTGACGCGTGACCGCCGTGGGCGCACAAGGTGCGTTGGACTTTTTTGGAAATAATACTGCCACTTGTTAGCAATTAACTTGAGGTTATGTATATACCTTTCTGATTTATCACTAATATTTAATGGCGGTGAGGGAGAGATTCGAACTCTCGAACGGTTGCCCGTTACACACTTTCCAGGCGTGCGCCTTCGACCACTCGGCCACCTCACCGTGAGGGCGCGAATATTACCACAACCGCGGCCTGTTACCAGTCCAGGGAGAGACTTTCGCCACTATTTTCCGGACTATTGCCGGGCCAGCCGCAACCACGGTGGCTGTCCGCCGCCGCTGCTGCGAAACGGGTTGATATCCAGGCCGCCGCGGCGGGTGTAGAAAGCCTGCAGGTGCAGGAATTCGGGCTGGCAGCACTGCTGGATGTCGCGGAAGATGCGCTCGACGCACTGCTCGTGGAATTCCTGGTGTTCCCGATAGGCCAGGATGTAGCTGAGCAGCGCGGCGTGATCAAGGGCCGGGCCGCGGTAGTGCAGCCACAGCGTGGCCCAATCGGGCTGGCCGGTTACCGGGCAGAGTGAGCGCAGCAGGTGGCTGTAGAGCTGCTCCTCGACCACCGAGGTCGGGTCACATGCCAGCATGGCAGCGTCGGGTTCGCGCCGTGGCCAGCGCCCGGCAGCGCTGTCGATGCACTCGCCGCTGGGCTGCCCGGGGGCGATGGCAGGGTCGTCAGGGTCAAACACTGCCAGCGCCACCTCGCCGCCGGCGGCCGCGCTGACATCGCGAATGATACAGGCCAGGGCCGCGGTATCATCGTCAAACACCAGGTTGTTGAGGGAGTTCAGGTAGAGTTTGAAAGACTTGGACTCCACCAGGTTCGGGGTACTGGCGGGGATACTGAAGCGCCCTACCCGCACCTGGGCCCGGTCATTGCCGTCCAGCCAGGACAATTCGTAGGCGTGCCAGATATCGACCCCCTCGAAGGGCGGCGGCTCGCCCAGGCCGAGGGCGTCACGGGCCTCCCGCCGGGGAATGGGAAACAGTAGCTCGGGGGCGTAGTGGTCTACCACCGGCACCTGCCTGCCCAGCAACAGGTCCTCCCTGTCCATGGCCAACTCCTACTGCCGCAGGCGCTTGCCGGTGTTCAGCAGGTGCATGCTGTAGAACCAGGCTATGGCGGTAAACAGGCCGATCATGCCGAAGGCCGCGCCCAGGCTGACATCGGAAACGCCCAACACGCCGTAGCGGAAAGCGTTGACCACATAAACCAGCGGATTGAGCTTGGAGACGTTGGCCCAGAACTCGGGCAGCAAATCCATGGAGTAGAACACGCCACCCAGGTAAATCAGCGGAGTCAGCACAAAGGTGGGAATGATGGAGATGTCATCAAAGTTGTTGGCATAGACGGCGTTGATAAAACCCGCCAGCGCGAACAGGATCGAGGTCATCAACACGATTACCACCACCACAAAAATGTTGTGCATGTGCAGCTGGGTAAAGAACAGCGACACGATGGTGACAATAATCGCCACCAGCAGGCCCCGGGTGACACCGCCGATGACATAGCCCAGCAGGATGATGTAGTTGGGGGTCGGCGATACCAGCAGCTCCTCGACACTGTGATTGAACTTGGAACCGAAGAAAGACGACACCACATTGGAATAGGAGTTGGTAACAATGGCCATCATGATCAGGCCCGGCACCACAAACTGCATGTAGGTAAAGCCACCCATGTCGCCGATGCGGGAGCCGATCAGCGAGCCGAAGATCACGAAGTACAGGGACATGGTGATGGCCGAGGGCAGCAGGGTCTGGGTCCATATCCGCAGGTAGCGCTTGATTTCCTTGCGCAGGATGGTCATCAGCGCAATGTACTGTTCACGCAGGGTCATGCGGCGCCCTCCACCAGATTCACAAACATTTCTTCCAGGCGATTGGCGCGGTTGCGCATGCTGCAGATGCGAATGTTGGCCTGATTGAGTCCCGCGAACACCTCATTGATGTGCTGGCCTTTCTCGACCTCGATTTCCAGAGTGTTGTCGTCCACGCGACGCACTTCAAAGCCCTCGACGGTCACCGTCTCGGGTAAGGCATCGACCGCATCGAAAATAAACACTTCCCGGTGCAGTCGCCGCAGCAGGTCGCGAATGGAGGTGTGTTCGACAATTTCCCCGTGATTGATGATGGCGATATTGCGGCACAGGGCCTCGGCCTCTTCCAGGTAGTGAGTGGTGAGGATAATGGTGGTCCCTTCGCGATTGAGTTTCTTGAGGAAATCCCACATGGAGCGGCGCATTTCGATATCGACACCGGCGGTGGGTTCGTCGAGGATCAGCAGCCGCGGCTGGTGCACCAGGGCGCGGGCAATCATCAGCCGCCGCTTCATGCCGCCGGACATCATCCGCGAGGGTACATCGCGCTTGTCCCACAGGCCCAGCTCCCGCAGGTACTTCTCGGCGCGCTGCACCGCCAGTTCCCGCGGCATACCATAGTAGCCGGCCTGATTGACGACAATGTCAAAGGCCTTCTCGAACATGTTGAAATTGAATTCCTGGGGCACGATGCCGATGTTTTTCTTGGCGCCGGCGAAGTCGACGTCGATATCCGTGCCGTACACCGCCACCCGGCCGCTGGTCTTGGACACCAGGGAGCAGATGATGCCGATAGTGGTGGACTTGCCCGCCCCGTTGGGCCCGAGAAGGGCAAAAAAGTCGCCCTGCTGCACTTCCAGACTGATGCCCTTCAGTGCCTTCAGGCCGCTACCGTATTCCTTGGAGAGATTTTCGATCGTCAGTGCTGGTATCATGCAGCCTCGTTGCAATTACGGGAGATGAAAAACCCGTTATTGTACCCGTTATCGACGCCGCGAACGAGACAATGGACGACACGCAATACCTGCACTACTGCCGCGGACTGTGGCAGGACTTCGCCGGCACCCTCGCCCGCCGCACCGCTGCCATGGACGAGGAGAACCCGCTGCGCCTGCTGGCGCAGGAGTTCCAGGCCGTTCCGGAGGCTGAGCTGTATCGCGACGGCAGCGCCCTGGCCATGCGCCTGTTCAGTCACCACCCCGAGTTTGCACCCACCTTTCCGCGCAGCCTGCTCTGGTTCCTGGGCGGAGACTGCCTGCACGTGATGACCGATGAGGAAATCGCCACCTTCCAGGCGCTCGACGAGGAGCGCCTGGACTCTGCGGAACGCGGCGAGGTCTTCGACTACCGGGCCCAAGCGAGCGCCCGCCTGCGGCTGACCTGATTTCGGCTAAAAAACTGGCGCCGGGTATTGACGCGCTTCGGCTCACTACCTAAAATGCGCGCCTCTTGATTGAGACCTTTGCGTCCCCTTCGTCTAGTGGCCTAGGACACTGCCCTTTCACGGCGGTAACAGGGGTTCGAACCCCCTAGGGGACGCCACTCAATCAAGTCGTTGCGGGAATAGCTCAGTTGGTAGAGCGCAATCTTGTTAAGGTTGAGGGGGGGCGCCCAGCCTCGCCGGTTCCGGCGACCAGTGCTAGAATCGTTACAGCATTACAAAGCGGGAATAGCTCAGTTGGTAGAGCGCAACCTTGCCAAGGTTGAGGTCGCCGGTTCGAACCCGGTTGCCCGCTCCATCTAGTCTCAACTGCCCATCCAACCC
>NZ_JAVKCQ010000047.1:0-9845 GCF_040222615.1 Haliea sp. | reverse complement strand
CTGCTAAACTTTCAGCAACTGGTCATAGACCTTACCGGCATGGAAGTCGCCAATGCCTCCCTGCTGGATGAAGCGACCGCCGCAGCGGAAGCCATGGCCCTGTGTCGACGTACAAACCGCAAGCCTAGCGGCATCTACTTTGTCGCTGATGACGTGCACCCACAAACTCTTGATGTCATAAGAACGCGGGCGGAATATTTCGACATCGAAGTCGTCGTCGACAATCCTGAAAACCTCGGCCACTACGATGTGTTTGGCGTGCAGCTTCAGTACCCAGGATCTTATGGCGACATTCCCGATCTGCGGCAGCTGATCGAGCAGGCGCACCAACAGCAAGCCCTGGTGTCAGTGGCGGCCGATCCACTGGCGCTGCTCCTGCTGGAGTCCCCGGGCAGTATGGGGGCCGACGTGGTGCTGGGGTCGCTGCAGCGGTTCGGAGTACCGATGGGCTTTGGTGGACCGCACGCGGCCTTTTTTGCGACCAGAGACACACTCAAGCGCTCGGTGCCCGGGCGGATTATTGGCGTCTCTGTGGACACACGGGGCAACCCGGCACTGCGCATGGCGATGCAGACGCGGGAGCAGCATATTCGCCGGGACAAGGCGACCTCCAACATCTGTACGGCCCAGGCATTGCTGGCCAACATGGCAAGCTTTTATGCGGTATACCATGGCCCCGATGGCCTGCGAAAAATTGCGGAACGCACGCACCGCCTCACCGCTATTCTCGCCACGGTACTCAAGCGCAATGGCATCGTCTGCAACGACAGTTATTTCGACACCCTAACCCTCCACGTCCAGGGACAACGGGATGCAATTTATCAACGTGCCCTGGCAGCGGGCTGCAACCTGCGCCAGGTCGGCGACGACCGCCTCGGTGTGAGCATTGACGAAACCACCACCCTGGCCAACGTGCTCGAACTGGCGGACCTGTTACTCGGCAAAGGGCATGAAGTCGACGCCGCAGCGCTCGATGCGGATATTGTCGTCGGCGCCCAGTCCACCGGCATCAGTACCAGTCAGCGCCGCAGTGACCAGATTCTGCAGCACCCGACGTTCAATCGCTACCACAGCGAGACGGAAATGCTGCGCTACATGAAAGCACTCGAGAATCGCGACTACTCGCTGGTGCACGGGATGATCCCTCTGGGCTCCTGCACCATGAAACTGAATGCCACCGCGGAAATGATCCCGATTACCTGGCCGGAATTCGCCAACATGCATCCCTTTGCGCCAGAAGCACAAACTGCTGGCTATAGGGCCCTGCTGACCCGGCTGGAGGCGATGCTGGCGGAGATTACCGGCTACGATGCGGTATCCTTACAGCCCAACTCGGGGGCCCAGGGTGAATACGCGGGCCTGTTGGCCATCCGCAAATACCAGGCAGCGAAGGGAGAGAGCCACCGTGATATCTGCCTGATTCCCGCCTCGGCCCACGGCACCAACCCCGCGTCTGCGGTCATGATGGGGATGAAGGTGGTAATCGTGGAATGCGATAGCGAGGGCAATGTCAGCATTGAGGATTTACGAAGTAAGGCTGAACGCCACGGCGATGACCTGAGCTGCCTGATGATCACCTACCCCTCCACCCACGGTGTGTTCGAGCAGAATATCGTCGACATCTGTGCAATCATCCATGCCAACGGCGGCCAGGTCTACATGGATGGCGCCAATATGAACGCCCAGGTCGGCCTCGCCAAACCGGGCCAATTCGGTTCCGATGTTTCCCATCTCAACCTGCACAAGACCTTCGCCATTCCCCACGGCGGCGGTGGACCCGGCATGGGTCCGATTGGCGTAAAAAGTCACCTCGCCCCGTTCCTGCCCGGACACAGCGTCGTTGACATGCCGGGCCTGCCAGGCCGAACCGGCGCGGTCTCTGCAGCGCCCTATGGCTCCGGCTCTATCCTGCCCATCAGCTACCTCTACATCCGCATGCTGGGCCGGAAGGGGCTGCGCCTTGCAACAGAGGTGGCGATACTCGCCGCCAATTACATGGCACTCAAGCTGGGCGAGCACTATCCCCTTCTCTACTGCGGCACCAACGGCCGGGTGGCTCATGAGTGTATCCTGGACATTCGCCCTATGAAGGACTCCTGCGGGGTTACCGAAGAGGACATTGCCAAGCGCCTGATGGACTACGGCTTTCATGCACCTACGATGTCGTTTCCAGTCCCTGGCACTCTGATGATCGAGCCGACGGAGTCTGAATCGAAAGCTGAGCTTGACCGGTTTGTTGAGGCCATGATCGGCATTTGGGAAGAGATCAGGCAGGTAGAATCCGGGGTATGGTCGTTGGCAGAGAGTCCGCTGCGCCAGGCACCGCACACCCAGGCTGACCTCCGGTTCCCCTGGGATAGCCCCTATTCTATCGAACAGGGACTGTTCCCCACCGCGGCGACTCGGTCCCGGAAGTTTTGGCCGAGCTCCAACCGGGTCGACAATGTATATGGTGATCGGAACTTCTGCTGCAGTTGTGCTCCTATGACGAACGACAAGAATGACTGATTTGGCGTCGAAGATTATCGACTGCTCGACTAACGTGTGTCCGCTACGCAAGAGTGAGCATTGATATCGACTATACCAGTCTCACTGATGCGAGATCCTACAATCAACCTCGCTTCTTCCGCGCAGCGATCTCATCAACGCTGAGTGAGGCCACCGCAAGGCTCGCCACCTCGTTGAGCTCTGCTCCGTCCGCTTGCACATAGTCTGCAATCTGCAGCTTCATGCTCCGTGCCCAGAAACGCTGGATGTGGTTGGCCACCAGTTCCGCCGCAGCCGCATCGTCCTCCGCGGCAAAGCGCAGGTTCGTCGCTATCTGGTTGGCCATGTCGACCAGGTGCCTGAGCTCACCGTTCATCGCTATTGCTCCAGGCACTGTTGCGCCGGCAGGACCGCTGGCGCGCCGGGACTGTGGTAGATCACGTGACGCCCGGGACGGGCAAAACCGACCAGCAGCTGCCCGGCGATCCGCGCTTGCTCGATGGCCAGGGAAGTGGGCGCCGACACGGCAACCAGGGCACCCATGCCAGCCGCGCAGCTCTTGTGCACCATCTCGTAGCTGGCGCGGCTGGACACCAGCACAAAACCGTCGTCGAGCTTCTCTCTCTGGCGACGCAAGGCCCCAATCAGTTTATCCAGGGCGTTGTGGCGCCCGACATCCTCACGCACCAGCAAAATTTCACCCTCTTCGCTGCACCAGGCCGCACCGTGGGTGGCACCGGTACTCGCCTGCATGGGTTGATGGCGGGGCAAGTCTGCCAGAGCGCGCTGGATGGCGGCATCCGCCAGGAGCGGCGCAATCACCGGTGCGATCGGACGGATCGCCTGGGCCAGGGATTCGGTACCACACAGGCCGCAGCCGGTACGTCCCACCAAGTTCCGGCGGTGCTGTTTCAGCTCCACCCAGCGCTGGGTAAAGATGTCCATATTGATGGAGATCCCCTCCGCTCCCGCGACCACATCCAGGTCATACAGCTCCCCTGGCTGGGCCAGGATACCCTCGGTCAGGCTGAAGCCCAGGGCAAAGTCTTCCAGATCCGCCGGTGTCGCCATCATCACGGCGTGCGAAGTCCCGTTGTACACCAGTGCTACCGGCACTTCCTGCGCA
The DNA here is from genome assembly GCF_040222615.1 of Haliea sp. Taxonomy (GTDB): domain Bacteria; phylum Pseudomonadota; class Gammaproteobacteria; order Pseudomonadales; family Halieaceae; genus Haliea. The sequence goes on along the minus strand of NZ_JAVKCQ010000047.1, from coordinate 6,232 downwards.
ATACTGTCGTCGGTAACATATCCCGCCTCGCCCGTTCGCCGCACGTCGACAGTAGCGGTGTCGCTTGCGCCCTCTAGCGTGCAGTCACGCTCGCTGATCACCGCTCGCTGACCTCGGATACGGGTCGCCGCCTACCCTCCTGTAACAGAATATTTTGCTGCCGATCGAAGGACTGAAACTGCTGCTGCCAGTTGGAAGGCTGGGTGACCTTTTCCACCTGCACGGCCGTGACCTTGTACTCCGGGCAATTGGTAGCCCAGTCAGAACTGTCGGTGGTAATGACGTTGGCGCCGCTGCCCGGATGGTGGAAGGTCGTATAGACCACGCCCGGCAGCATGCGGTCGTTGACCCGCGCCCGCAGTACCGTATTGCCCGCACGGCTGGTAATGCCGAGCCAGTCCCCGTCCGTGACCCCGCGTGTTTCGGCATCGTGCGGGTGCAGTTCGAGCACGTCTTCATCATGCCAGGTCTGGTTGGCCGTGCGCCGGGTCTGGGCGCCCACGTTGTACTGGGACAGGATCCGGCCGGTGGTCAGCAGCAGCGGGTACTTGCGGTTGGTGCGCTCGCTGGTGGCGACATATTCGGTGATGGCGAACCGGCCCAGCCCGATCGGGAACTCCCGCTCGTGCATGATCGGCATGCCTTCCGGGTAGGCGTCGTTGCAGGGCCACTGGATGCTGCCCAGGCGATCGAGCTTGGCGTAACTCACGCCGGCGAAACTCGGTGTCAGCCGGGCGATCTCGTCCATGATCTGGGATGGATGGCTGTAGTCCATCGGGTAACCCAGGGCGTTGGCCAGATCCACGGTCACTTCCCAGTCCTCCTTGCCCGCCAACGGCGTCATTACCTTGCGCACACGGTTGATGCGTCGCTCGGCATTGGTGAAGGTGCCGTTCTTCTCCAGGAAGGTGGACCCGGGCAGCAGCACATGGGCGTACTTGGCGGTTTCGTTGAGGAAAATATCCTGCACGATCAGGCATTCCAGCGCGCCCAGGGCGGCCTCCACATGCTGGGTGTTGGGGTCGGACTGGGCGATGTCCTCGCCCTGCACATACAGGCCCTTGAAGCTGCCGCTGACCGCGGCGTCGAACATGTTCGGAATCCGCAGACCGGGCTCCGCATCGATTTGCACGCCCCAATCGGCTTCAAAGCGGTTCCGGGCGCTCGTATCGGACACATGCTGGTAGCCTGGCAGTTCATGGGGGAAGGAGCCCATGTCGCAGGAGCCCTGCACATTGTTCTGGCCCCGCAGCGGGTTTACCCCCACGCCTTCGCGGCCGAGATTGCCGGTGGCCAGGGCCAGATTGGCGATGCCCATGACCATGGTCGAGCCCTGGCTGTGCTCGGTCACCCCCAATCCGTAGTAAATCGCGCCGTTGCGGGCCCGGCCATAGGCGCGAGCGGCCTCGCGCACGGCGGCGGCCGCAACGCCGGTGACAGCTTCCAGTGCCTCCGGTGAGTGGCGCGGCTGCGCGATGAATTCGCGCCAGCGGCCGTGGGCTTCAGGCTCGCAACGACTGGCAACGAACCCGGCATCCTCCAGACCCTCGGTCACCACCACATGCGCCAGGGCGTTGATCACGGCCACGTTGGTGCCCGGGCGCAGCGGCAGATGCAGGGCCCTTTTGGTGTGAGGCGAGTTCAACAGGTCGATACGCCGGGGGTCGATGACAATGAGCTGTGCCCCCTGACGCAACCGGCGCCGCAACTGCGAGGCAAAGACCGGGTGAGCGTCGGTGGGGTTGGCGCCAATCACCACAATCACATCGGCCTGCATGACCGAGTCAAAGGTCTGGGTACCGGCGGATTCACCCAGCGTGGCTTTCAGCCCGTAACCGGTCGGGGAGTGGCACACACGGGCGCAGGTATCGGTATTGTTGTTGCCAAAGGCGGCCCGCACCAGCTTCTGCACCAGGTAGGTCTCCTCGTTGGTGCAGCGGGACGACGTGATACCGCCGATGCTTTCCCGGCCATGACGCTGCTGGATCGCCTGCAGACGGCTGGCAGCAAAGCCGATGGCCTCCTCCCAGCTCACCGCCTGCCAGGGCTGGTCGATGGCATCGCGGATCATCGGCGTGTGCAGGCGATCCCTGTGGGTGGCGTAACCAAAGGCAAAGCGGCCTTTCACACAGGAGTGGCCGTGGTTGGCCGCCCCACCCTTGTAGGGCACCATGCGCACCACCTGATCCCCCTGCATCTGGGCCTCGAAGGAGCAGCCGACCCCACAATAGGCGCAAGTGGTGACCACGCTGTGCTCCGGCTGGCCAGCGTCGATCACGCTCTTTTCCATCAGCGTTGCCGTGGGGCAGGTCTGCACGCAGGCACCACAGGAGACGCACTCGGAGTCCATAAAGGCTTCGTTGGCCCCGGCTGCCACGGTAGAACCAAACCCGCGCCCGTCGATGGTCAGGGCAAAGGTACCCTGCACTTCCTCGCAGGCACGCACGCAGCGGGAGCAGACAATGCACTTGCTGGGGTCGAAGGTGAAATAGGGGTTGGATTCATCCTTCTCCGCCTGCAGGTGGTTGGCACCGTCGAAACCGTAGCGTACCTCCCGCAGCCCCACCGCGCCGGCCATGTCCTGCAGTTCACAGTCGCCGTTGGCGGGACAGGTCAGGCAGTCCAGCGGATGGTCGGAGATATACAGTTCCATAATGTTGCGCCGCAGCCTGGCCACCGGCTCGGTCTGGGTGGAGACCTGCATGCCCTCCTCCACCGGCGTGGTACAGGAGGCGGGATAGCCGCGCTTGCCTTCGATCTGGACCGCGCACAGACGACAGGAACCAAACGCCTCCAGGTTGTCGGAGGCACAGAGTTTGGGGATATTGATACCGGCCAGCGCGGCCGCACGCAACACCGAACTGCCCTCTGGCACACTGACAGCCGTGCCATCGATAACCAGACTGACCGACTTTGCGCCGAGCGGGGGCGGCGGCGTGCCGTAGTCCTTCTCCGGTTCGTGATAATGCAACATCTCAGCGCCTCCGGTTGTCAGTGGGCCGCAGATCCTCGGCAAAATGCTGCACCACGCTCCGCACCGGGATCGGGGTCATGCTGCCCATCGCGCAGAGGGAACCGTCCACCATGGTAGAGCATAAGTCATTGAGCAGCGACAGGTTGGCTTCAGGCCGGTCGCCGGCCCGGATGCGGTCGATGACCTCAACCCCACGGGTGGAACCGATACGGCAGGGCGTGCACTTGCCGCAGGATTCCACCGCGCAGAACTCCATGGCAAAACGGGCCTGCTCGCCCATGTCCACCGTGTCATCGAATAGCACCACGCCACCGTGCCCAAGCACCGCCCCTACAGCCGCGAACGCCTCGTAGTCCAGCGGCGTATCCCATTGCGTGGCTGGTAGATAGGCGCCCAGCGGGCCGCCCACCTGCACCGCCCGCAGTGGCCGGCCGCTGCGGGTACCGCCGCCGAATTCCTCCAGCAGCTCGCGCAGCGTGATACCAAAGGCCAGCTCCACCAGGCCCCCGCGCTGTACATTACCCGCCAGCTGTATTGGCAGCGTGCCGCGCGAGCGCCCCACCCCGCAGTCGGCGTACGCCTGGGCGCCGTGATCAAGAATAAAGGGCACCGCCGCCAGTGACAGGACGTTGTTTACCACCGTGGGCCGGCCAAACAACCCCTTGAGCGCCGGCAGCGGCGGCTTGGGCCGCACCATGCCGCGGCGGCCTTCCAGGCTCTCCAGCAGGGAGGTCTCTTCACCGCAAATATAGGCGCCCGCCCCCAGCCGCACTTCCAGCTGGAAGGCCCGGCCACTGCCCAGCACGGAGTCGCCCAGGTAGCCGGCGGCCGCAGCCCGCTCAATCGCGCTATCCAGAATACGCCGCGCCAGCGGGTACTCCGAGCGCAGGTAGATATAGCCGCGGGTCGCGCCGACGGCCAGGCCGGCGATGATCATGCCCTCGATCAGCATGTAAGGGTCGCACTCCATCACCAGGCGGTCGGCAAAGGTACCCGAGTCGCCCTCGTCGGCATTGCAGACGATGTACTTCTGGCCCCGGTCCGCCTTCAGCACCGTCTCCCACTTGATGCCGGTGGGAAACGCCGCGCCACCGCGCCCGCGCAGCCCGGAGGTTTTAATCGCCTCGACAATGGCGGCCGGGGTCATCTGCAGCGCCCGCTGCAACCCGCGAAAGCCGTCGTGTACGCAGTATTCCTCGATGGACAGTGGATCGATAACACCGATGCGGGCGAAGGTCAGCCGTTGCTGGCGCGCCAGCCAGGGAATCTCCTCCGTGAGCCCCTGGTACAGCGGGTGCGACGGATCACCCTGCAGCAGGCCAGCATCCAGCAGTGCCGGCAGGTCTGCGGCCGTGACCGGCCCGTAGGCGACCCGCCCGCCCGCAGTCTCCACTTCGACCAGTGGTTCCAACCAGCACAGGCCACGGCTGCCATTGCGAACCAGCTCCAGTTCCAGCTCGCGCTGTGCCGCCAGTGAAGACAGTTCCTGCGCGACGGCATCGGCGCCCATGGCCCGTGCCGTGGTGTCGCTGGGCACAAATACGCGCACCGTCACCCCTGCACCCCCAGCACCTGGGTATCCAGGCAGGCCAGCAGCTCATCGAAGCGGGCCGTGGACACGCGGCCATATACCGCATCGCCGATGCGAATGGAGGGACCGCAGGCACAGTTACCCAGGCAATAGACCGGCTCGAGACTGAACTGGCCATCGCCACCGGTCTGGTGGAAATCGAGGCCCAGTCGCGATTTGGCGTGGGCTTCCAGCCGCCGTGCACCCACCGCCTGGCAGGCCTCGGCCCGGCAAATCTCCACCGTATGCTGTCCGGGTGGCGTGGTGCGGAAGTGGTGATAAAAACTGATCACGCCCGACACCTCCGCGCGGGTGAGCCGCAGCGCAGCCGCAATGGACACAATCGCATCGCGCGGAATGCAGCCGAGACTGTCCTGCACGGCGTGCAGCACCGGCAGCAGGGCACCGGGCTCGTCTTGCCAAGCCGCTATCGCCGCTTGAATCGGGTCGGGAGCTGAGATGGTGGGTTCACTCATGGCAGGTACCTTGCGACTCCTGTTTTATTCTAGGCCATGACGTCGGGAGAGAACACGAAACGTCCTGAGTCCGTCGGCGTGGCGCTAAGCCCGGGCCATCAGCCCCATATTACGCGCATGGAAGTCCAGATGATCGCCGATGAAGGTGGCGATGAAAAAGTAGCTATGATCGTAACCATCCTGCATGCGGATCGTCATTGGATAATCCGCCCGCCGGCAGGCTTCCACCAACAGCGGTGTTTTCAGCTGGTCTGCGAGGAAGTTGTCAGCGGTGCCCTGGTCCACGAGCACTGGCAGCCGGCTTTTTGCCTGCTCGACCAGTGCCACCGTATCATGTGCCAGCCAGGATTCGGGAGGCCCACCCAGGTAGTTGCTGAATGCCTTCTGTCCCCAGCTACACTGGGTCGGCGCACAGATAGGCGAGAAGGCCGACACCGAAACAAAGCTCTCGGGGTTCTTCAGGGCAATGGTCAGGGCACCGTGACCACCCATGGAGTGGCCTGAGATGCCTGTCCGCGAAGCATCGACCGGAAATTCGCGGTTGATCAGAGCGGGCAGCTCCCGAACAGTGTAGTCATGCATCTGGTAGTGACGCTGCCAGGGCGCCTGGGTAGCGTTGATATAAAATCCCGCGCCCAGACCCAAATCGTAGCCGCCTTCTGGGTCATCTGGCACTCCATCCCCTCTGGGACTGGTATCCGGAGTCACAATAGCAATGCCGTACTGGGCCGCAAGCCGCTGGGCGCCCGCCTTGATCACAAAGTTCTCATCGGTACAGGTTAATCCGGACAACCAGTAAATTACTGGCACCTTGTCACCATTCAGTCCCGCCTGGGGCGGCAAAAAAAGGGAGAAGTACATCTCGCAATCCAGAGTAGGCGACTTGTGTTTGCAGCGCAGCTGTACACCGCCAAATGCCTTGTTCGCGGTTACTTGTTCCATGATAACCCTGCTGCCCTACAGTCAACTGCAACGGTGCAATCGACGTACCGGTGAATTGCAATAGCCACAGTGATCCTCCCGTTGAACTGTGGTCGATTACCACTAATAGAGGACGACTGACCGGATGCTCTCACCAGAATGCATCATATCAAAGGCCTTGTTGATATCATCGAGCGGCATGGTGTGGGTGATCAGGTCGTCAATATTGATCCGACCTTCCATGTACCAGTCGACGATCTTGGGCACATCGGTACGACCCCGGGCGCCGCC
>NZ_JAVKCQ010000046.1:0-15204 GCF_040222615.1 Haliea sp. | reverse complement strand
ACCGGTTGCCGGGATCGGCCTGACCCGGATCGAGTTCATCATTTCCAGCCAGATCCGGGTCCACCCCATGGCGCTGGTCCACCCGGACAAGGTGACGGATCCGGAGGTCGCGCGACAGATTGCCGACCTCCATTCCGGGTTCGAGCAGCCGACCGAATACTTTGTGGACACCCTGGCCCGCGCCGTTGCCAAGATCGCCGCCTCCCAGTATCCACGGCCGGTGATCGTGCGCATGTCGGACTTCAAGTCCAACGAGTACCGCGGCCTGCTCGGTGGCGAGGATTTCGAGCTGGAGGAAGAAAACCCGATGCTGGGCTTCCGCGGCGCCTCCCGCTACTACCATCCACTGTACCGGGAGGGTTTCCAGCTGGAGTGCCAGGCTATTCGTCGCGCCAGAGAGGTCATGGGGTTCGACAACATCATCGTCATGATTCCCTTCTGCAGGACACCGGGCGAGGCGGACCAGGTGCTGGCAACCATGGCCGAGGCAGGGCTGCAGCGCGGCAGCGCCGGTCTCAAGGTCTATGTCATGTGCGAAATTCCGTCCAACGTGATTCTCGCCGACCAGTTCGCCCGCCGTTTTGACGGCTTCTCCATCGGCAGCAACGACCTCACCCAGCTGGTACTGGGCATAGACCGCGACTCCGCGGTACTCAAGAGCCTGTTCGATGCGCGCGACGAAGCGGTCAAACGAATGATCACGCAGGTAATCCAGGTGGCCCATGAACAGGGCTGCAAAGTGGGCATCTGCGGCCAGGCACCCTCGGACCACCCCGAGTTCGCCGAATTCCTGGTCCACTGCGGCATCGATTCGATTTCCCTGAACCCGGATTCAGTCGCCCGTGCCAGCGTTCATGTGGCAGCGGCAGAGTCCGCCAAAGGGTAGATTATTGAACTTTATTCAAATAAGATTGCAGCTCGTGAATAAGTAGAAACGGAAGCTGGAATCATGAGCATAGAACTGTCGGAAGAAGACCAGTTGTTTGTCGATGTCACCCGCAAATGGGTCGACAAGGAATGCCCCAAGGACTGGTGCCGCCAGCTGGAGCAGCAAGAACACGTTTTCCCCCACGAACTGTGGGACAAGCTGGTGGCATTTGGCGCCCACGGAATCGGTGTACCCGAGGAGTACGGCGGCCAGGGCGGCACCATTCTCAACCAGACGCTGTTTGCCCGCGAGTTTTCCCGCACCGCGGCGGGCCTGAGCTGGGTCTGGGGCGTCACCTCCTTCTCCGGCACCAAGGCCATCAATTTCTGCGGCTCCGAGGCCCAGAAACAGGAATTCCTGCCCCGTATCGCCAGCGGCGAATTGAAGACCGCCATGAGCTTTACCGAAGCCGGCGGTGGCACCGATCTGCTTGGCGGCATGCGCACCCGCGGAGACAAGGTTGATGGCGGCTGGCTGCTGAACGGGGAAAAGATCTGGAGCACCGGCGCCGATGTCGCCGACTACCTGCTGGTCATGGCGCGTACGGACCTGAACACCGCCAAGCGCAGCGACGGCATCTCGATTTTCTTCGTCCCGCGCGACAGCAAGGGAATCACGGTGACGCCCTTGCCCAAGCTCGGCATGCGCGCCATGAGCTCCTGTTCGGTAGTGATGGAAGATGTCTTTGTGGCCGATGAACTGCTGCTGGGCGAGCCCAACCGGGGCTGGTACCAATCCACCAGGACCCTGAACAACGAGCGCCTGGTCAATGCCGCCACTTGCCTGGGCATGCTGGACGGCGTGATCGAGGACGCCGTGGAGCACATGAAGTCACGCCACGCCTTCGGCCAGCCCATCGGCCAGTTCCAGATTCTGCAGCACTATCTCGCCGACATGGCCATGTGGCAAAAACAGGGAGAGTTGATCGTCCTCCATACCGCCCGCCTGCAGGCCGAAGACAAACCCAGTGCGATCGAGTCGGGCATGGCCAAGGTCCTGTGCTCGGACTACGTGGGCAAGGCGGCCGATCTGGGCATCCAGATACTCGGTGGCATGGGCTATTCCGCGGAAACCGACATGCAACGCTACTGGCGCGATTCCCGGCTGCTGCGCCTGGGCCCGATCAGCAACGAGATGGCCAAGAACATGATCGCCGAAAGCTACGGCATGCCCCGGTCATTCTGACCTCTCACACAGGCAACAGGAGCCGGCATGGCTGACAGCAGCAAGGACATCGTTCGCACCTTCCTGGGCGCCGCGCAGCGGGGTGATATGGCAAGCGTGGAGAGATTGCTCCATCCCGAGGCCCGAATCATCGAGGCGGATTCCCTTCCCTTCGGTGGCATGGTGTCCGGCTTCGAGGGCTTCACCGAACTGGTACGCCGGGTATTCACGACGTTCGCCAACACCGCAGTGACCATTGATGAGTACATTGCCGAGGGCGAAACGGTCGTGGTCCTGGCGACCATGACCGGGCACAGCAAGGCCGGCGGCGAAGCGTTCAGCATGCCCATCTGTGAAATCTGGCGCCTGCGGGACGGCCTTATCACCGAAATCAGGCCGTTCTACCACGACACCCAGAAGTTCAACGCCCTGGCGTCAGGGACTGTGGGAACCGGGCATGCGCCCTGAAGGTATCTTCGCCACCTCACTGGGTGATCTCCTGCTGCGCAGTGCAGACCAGTGGCCCGACACCATCGCGGCGATCTTCCCGGACACGGCCTTCACTTACCGACAGCTATACGACGGCGCCTTCGACAAGGCGCGGTTGCTGCAGGGCAATGGGGTCAACCCCGGCGACCATATCGGGCTGTTGATGCCGAATTGCCCGGAGTATCTGGAGTGGCTGTTTGCAATAGCCCTCACGGGGGCGGTGGCAGTCACCATCAACGCCCGCTACCGGGCCAGCGAGCTGGCCTATGTCATCGACAACGCCGACCTGCGGATGCTGGTTACCCGGCTAGCCAGCGACCACCCCACCGACTACGCCCAGATTCTGGAAGACATTTTCCCGGAGCTGCGCCCGGGCGCTCCGGCGGCGGACAGCCTGGCGGCAGCGCCGCTGTTGCGGCAGATCCTGACGACTGGCGATCGCCCACCTCCGGATCACGGGCTGTATCTCGACACCACGCGGTTGGGCACTATCGCTCGCCGGGTCACCCCGGAGCAGGCGCAACGTGTACAGGCCAGTATTTCGCTCGCCGCTCCCTGCCTGATGATGTACACCTCGGGTACAACCAGCCACCCCAAGGGCTGCCCGCTGAGCCATGAAATGGTGACCCGCAAGGCATTTTCGATCGCCAGCCGGCTCGGCCTGAGCGATGCCGACCGCCAGTGGAATCCATTGCCGTTCTTCCACCTCGCATCCATCATGCCCATGCTGGCCACGTTCAGCACCGGCGGCAGCTACATGACCGCGCCCCACTTTGCGCCCGAGCAGGCCCTGCGGCAGATCATGGCTGAGCGCGCCACGGTGCTCTACCCGGCTTTTCCGACCATCATGTCGGATCTCGTTACCCACCCGCTGTTCAGCGAACTGGACAAGCACCAGATCCGCCTGATCAACAACGTGGCACCCCCCGAGCGGCTCCGGGAGAACATGAAACTGCTCCCCCATACGCTGCACATCAGCGCCTACGGCCTCACCGAAGCCACCGGCCTGTCCTGCTATAGCGACCTCGGCGACGACAACCAGACCCGCTCCCAAACTATCGGGCCGCCCCTGGACGGTACTCTGCTGCAGGTGGTGGATCCCGCCTCCGGCACGCCGCTGCCGGCGGGGGAGCGCGGAGAAATGCTGATCGCCGGTTACTCGGTATTCTCCGGCTACTACAAGGATCCGGAGGCGACCGCGGCAGCGTTCACCCGGGATGGCTGGTTCCGCACCGGCGACATCTGCGCCCTGGACGAGCTGGGCCGGGTAAGCTACCACGGCCGCCTCAAGGAGACTCTCAAGGTAGGCGGGGAGAATGTATCGGCCCTGGAGATCGAGTCCTTCCTGTCGACCCATCCGGCCGTCAAGCTTGTCCAGGTGGTCGGCATTCCGGACCCGCGCCTGCAGGAGGTGGTCGCTGCTTTCATAGAGCTGAACCCCGGCGCGCAGTGCGATAGCGATGACATTATCAGCTTCTGTGTGGGCAAGGTGGCCTCGTTCAAGGTGCCACGCCACGTTGAATTCGTCGCCGAGTGGCCGATGTCCGCGACCAAGGTCCAGAAATTCCGGCTGCGGGAAGACCTTGTGCAGCGCTTGGGTCTTGTGTAAACCTTGAAGACTCCATCCTTCTCTTCATGAGGCACGAGCAGCCGCCAGTCCATGACAACTGACCAGACCAGCATGCCAGCCGACCTGACCGATCGCTTTCGGGAGTTCCACCGGCTCAGCCTGAGTCACTATGAGTCCTATACCAGGCTCTACTCCGACTACCTGAGAACAGGGATGCGGTTTTTCGACATGCCTATCGGCATTGTCAGTCGCATCAGTGAGGGGCAGTACATCGTCCTCGCCGTCGAACCGGAAACCATGAGCCTCGCTTCCGGCGACGCCATGCCGCTGGGGGACACCTATTGCTCTGTGGTAGTCGACAGGGATGTGACCGTGGCAGTTTCCCACGCCGGGCAGGATACCGCACTGTGCGGGCATCCGGCCTACAGGGAGATGCACCTGGAGGCGTATCTGGCGACCCCTATTCGGGTTAACGGAGAAATCTACGGAACCCTGAATTTCTCCTCGCCGGAAGCGCGCAAACTCCCCTTTTGCGATACTGACGTGGAACTCGTCGAACTGATGGCCGGTCGGATCGGCCAGATCATCGAACAGGATCAGCTTGATCGTGAGCGGCAGAAGGCCATAAGCCAACTGCGTGAGAACACGGCGCTGTTCGAGAGCGCCTTCGAGTACGCCGCGATCGGGATGGCTGTAGTAAGCCTGGAAGGCCGCTGGCTGCGGGTCAACAATGCGGCCATCGAACTTATGGGGTACAGCGAAACCGAATTGCTGAGCATTGACTTCCAGACACTTACCCACCCGGATGATCTCGACAAAGATCTGGATTTACTGCGAGAAATGCTGTCGGGGGACCGCGACACCTACCGGATGGAGAAGCGCTACTTTCACAAGAACGGGCAGGAGATCTGGGCTCTGCTCAGTGTTTCGATGGTCCGTGACGAAAACGACAGGCCGGAGTATTTCGTCTCGCAGATCCAGGATATCAGCGCGCAGAAGCGTGCCGAGGCCGAGTTGCTGCATCGACAGAAACAGCTGGAAGCGCTGAATGACAGGCTGGAGCAACTATCGACAACGGACCCCCTGACCCAGCTCAACAATCGACGCGCGCTGGAGGCGCGATTGCAGGAGGAGTTGTCCCGCAGCAAGCGAACCGGGGAGCCGCTGTCGCTGCTCATGGTCGATGTGGACCACTTCAAACGCTATAACGATACCTACGGTCATCCCGAAGGCGATCTCGCCCTGCGCGCACTGGCTGCGGCTCTCAATGACGTTTCGCGGACCAACGACACCGTTGCGCGACTGGGCGGGGAGGAGTTCGTGCTCCTGCTGCCACATACTGACGAGGCCGGCTGTTGCGCCGTGGCGGGGCGACTGGCCCAGTTGGTCACTGGACTGGAAGGTTTGCAGGCAGCCATCACTGTTAGCACCGGCGGGGCAACGCTGGTGCCTGCCATCGGATCGACCCGCTTACCGACCGCGGATGCCCTGATGAGACGGACGGATGAAGCACTGTACAGGGCCAAGCAGGAAGGAAGAAATCGTCACTGCCAGGCGCCGTAGCCGCGCCTCGCCGGGGCCATCACCGCCGGCCACTGCTACACTCCCCCGCCTCGATCACCGCCGAAGCGCAGACAGCGCACTACCCCCAAGAGTGGTATGGCCATGACAGGCTCGCCCAAGTAGTATTCTGGGTTCGTTTGCTCCAGATGGGTAACCCATGGTCATTAATCGCTGGCTCAACTCCGTAGCCAACGCCGGCAAGAACCTGCTGCGCAGCTCCGCACGGGACAAGAACACCATCACGGCCCTCTGCACCCAGCTCTATTCGAACAAGGGTGAGGCACTGGGTATTGCCCTGGCGGATGAGGTGGCAGTCGCCTATGCCGGGCTCAACCAGGCCCAGAAAACCGAATTCTTCCACACCCTGGCCACGGACTACAGCCCGGACCCGGAGCTGATCAACCGCTGTGCCGCGGAATATGGCAAGACCCAGAGCCTGGCAGCCTACCGGGCACTGGCGCAGGCAGTGGAGTCCCCGCGCCAGACCCTGTTCCGGCGGATCAACATGGCGCCGAAAGGGACCCGCACCATGGTCAATATGCGCGAAGACCTGCTGGCGCTGCTATCCGATGACGACTCCCTGCGGGCAGTGGACGACGATCTCCAACACTTGCTCAGTTCATGGTTTAACCCCGGATTTCTCAAGCTGCGAACCCTGGACTGGGAGTCACCGGCCGCAGTGCTGGAAAAACTGATCGAATACGAGGCGGTGCACGAGATGCAGGGCTGGGACGACCTGCGTCGCCGGCTGGACGCCCAGGACCGGCGCTGTTTCGGCTTCTTCCACCCGGCACTGCCGGATGAGCCGCTTATTTTCGTCGAAGTCGCACTGGTGGCATCCATATCCAGCTCGGTACAGAGTATTCTCGCGCCACAGGACGGCGCGGTTGCCCAGGAACGGCTGAAGACGGCCATCTTCTACTCCATCAGTAACTGCCAGCCCGGTCTCCGGGGCATCAGCTTCGGCAACTTCCTGATCAAGCAGGTGGTCATGCGCCTGAAAGAGGAAATGCCACAATTGGCCGAGTTCGCCACCCTGTCGCCGATACCGGGTTTCAGAGCCTGGCTCAACAAGGTACTGGCTGACGAACAGCAGAGCCTGCTGCCGGCAAGGGATACCGCACTGCTCACCGCGCTGGACTCACCCCACTGGCATCAGGACAGCAGCCTCACCGCCAGGCTGCAGCCGCTGCTCATGTGGCTGTGTGCCCACTATCTGGTGCAGGAAAAACGCGGCAGCGCTCCGCTGGACCCGGTGGCACGCTTTCATCTGGGCAATGGCGCCAGCGTCGCGCGGCTCAACTGGCTGGGGGACATCTCCCAGAAGGGCCTGCAGCAATCAGCGGGCCTGCTGGTGAACTATGAGTACGACCTTGAGGAAGTGGAGGAGCATCACGAAGCATTCCTGAATCGCGGCGAAATCGCCTGCTCACCCACCGTGCGCAAACTGCTCAATCGGCAGGGCTGATCCCCTGCCGCCGACCAATGCACGCTGCGGTTGGCCGCGGCGCCAAACTAGACTGTCTGCTGCGCCACTTCCCTGAAGGCCTCGCGGAATATCTCCAGGCCCTCGTGCAACAAGCTGTCTTCTATATTGAGCGCGACAAAAAGTTTGTTGACCTGGCTGTCAGCGCCGCAGGTTTCGCACACCAGGCCTTTCTCAAATGCTCTGGCGGCCACCTTGTCGGAGAAACCCGTGACCGGCGTCTCTATGCCCAGCACCAGGCCCCGGCCGCGCACCTTGCAGTGCAGCTTGGGAAACTCTTCGCGCAGTTCGTGCAAGGCTTCCATGATGATAGCGGACTTGCGTACCACTTCCCTGGTCAGGGCATCATCGGCCCAGTATTGCTGGATGAGCTCGGTAGCCGCCACGAATGCCAGCGAGTTGCCGCGGAAGGTGCCGGTGTGCTCGCCCGGTGACCAGACGTCCGCCTCCGGCTTTATCAGCAACACCGCCATCGGGTTGCCGCCGCCGATAGACTTGGAGAGACACACCATATCCGGCTCTATGCCGGCCTCTTCAAAACTGAAAAACTTCCCGGTGCGGCCGTTACCGACCTGAATATCGTCGATGATCAGCAGAATATCGAACTCCTTGCACAGGGCAGCGAGCTGTTGCAGCCACTCTTTGGAGGCGACATTGATCCCGCCCTCTCCCTGCACCGTCTCCACGATCACCGCTGCTGGCGTCTCCATGCCGGAACCGTGATCCTCGAGATAGCGGCGGAAGACGTGAATTGTGTCGATATCATCGCCGAGAAAGCCGTCGAAGGGCATGAACGACACCGCGCCGCGTGAACCATAGGATGCGTCGCGATAGGCCTCGTTGCCTGTCACCGCCAGGGCCCCCATGGTGTGTCCATGATAGGCGTTGGTGAATGCGACGATATTGGAACGGCCCTTGACCTGGCGGGCGAGTTTCATCGCAGCCTCGGTGCAGTTGGTGCCGGTGGGACCGGTAAACTGCATCTTGTAATTGTAGCCACGCGGTTCCAGGATGTACTTGACGAAAACCTCAATGAATTTCTGCTTGGCGACCGTGGCCTTGTCCAGGCCGTGCGCAATGCGCCTGTCCTGCAGGTACTTGATACTGGCCTCCACAGCGGCTTCCGGGTTGTGGCCGTAATTCAGGGTACCGGCGCCGGCGAAGAAATCGATATAGCGGTTGCCATCTTCGTCAAAAAGTTCCGCGCCAATGGCCTTGTCAAAAACCACCGGAAACGATCGAATATAGCCGCGAACTTCCGATTCGTGCTGTTCAAACACCTCCATAACATCTCTCCCTCAACCGTGCGATTGCAAAACCCATTATGTTAACGCAATGGCAACACAAAATTCAGGGTTGACACGGCACTATGTCGACCTGTTGTCCAGCACCTCTGTGGTTTATTCCAGAATCCTCTCAGAAAACGCGGAAAACCGGGTCCTAGCGGACTAAATATCGATTGGGCGACTCTGCTTGATGCCGAACTCCGCTGCAATCGTCCTGATCTCCTCTATCTCCTCATTGCTGACTTCGCCATCTGCTCCGGCGATGGCATAGAGGGATTCAAGAAAGTGGGCCTTGCGTTCCGCGATCAGGCCAAGCTGATCATCGCTGCTGTCCTCAGGGTTCAGGCTGCGACTCTGCATCATGGACAGCTCCATGATGAACTCCACCTCGGACGGTTCAAGCAGAGCGACGTCGTGCAGTACTCGGCGCATTTCGGCACGCTCACTGTCATCCACTACGTTGTCCGCATAGGCAACGCGCGCCAGGGCAAAGGAGAAGGCTGCCAGATAGCTTGCGGTTCCGGGTTCGTGTTTACCGAGGAGGTTCAGCATGCGACTGGCGCCTTCCGATACTGCTTCGCCAAGGGGTTTCATATGACCGTCTTCCAGGTGCAGGATACGGTCGGCGATGTCGAGAATACGATTATCGTGGGTCACCAGCACCACGGCCGCCCCGTCTTCCCGGGCCAGCTCCTGGATCAGTTCCACAACGTCGCGGCCGGACTGCTTGTCCAGAGAAGCGGTCGGTTCATCCGCCAGGATAACCCGAGGCCGGTTCACCAGGGCACGCGCGATTCCCGCCCGCTGCTTCTGACCTCCGGACAATTCCGCTGGGTGTTTGTCGATGTGCTCGCCGAGGCCAACGCGTTCAAGAACAGCAACAATACGCTGCCTGGCGTTGCGGTGCCCCGAGGGGTCGAGCTTCAATCCCATCTGCACATTCTGGCCGATGGTCAGGCTTTCGAGCAGGTTGTGAGACTGAAAAATATAGCCAATCTGCCGCCGGACTTTGACCAGGGTGCGCTCGCGCGCCCGATTGAGCTCGTTTCCCAGAACCTTCACGCTGCCCTGCTGCGCCGAACGCAAAGCGCCCATCAGTGTAAGCAGCGTGGTCTTGCCCGAGCCTGACGGCCCGGTGAGAATCACCACCTCACCGGCGCGAACAGAGGCGCTGATGTCGTACAAAATCTGTTTCTCCAAGGCGCCTTTGCCGTAGATATAGGACACACCTTCCAGTACCACCGGCATTTCATCAGTCATCAGAACACCTCCGCCGGGTCGATGGAGCGCAACTTGCGCAGGGCCAGAATACCGGAGCCAGCGCACATGAGCAGGGTCAGCAGGAACAGAAACCCGGCTGAACGGGCATCCATCGACAGGGGCAGCCCGGTGGCATCCGCTGCCTTGCCAAACACCAGAATGGAAATCGTGATCCCGGGTATGAAGCCCAGCACCGCCAGCACCAGCGACTGCTGCAGCACGACTCCACGCAGATAACCGTGGGTGTAACCCATGGCCTTGAGGGTCGCGTATTCACCGGTGTGATCCTGCACATCGGCAAACAGGATCTGGTAGACAATGATAAATCCCACCACCAGACCCATGATCGCACCGAACGTGAACATGTAACCGACCGGCGTGGTCTTGCTCCAGTGGTTGATTTCCTGGGCCTTGAATTCCTCCCGCGTCAATACCCGCACATCACCGGGAATCGCCGCGACAATCTCACGCTGGAGCTGTACCGGGTCGGCACCGGGCTCAAGGTGAATCAGACCAATATCGATTGCCGACTTGTCGCGCTTGGGAAATGCGCGCAGGAAATTGAGATCGGAGGTGATCACGCCACCGTCCAGCCCAAAAGACGTGCCGAGGGAATACAGACCGGCCAGTATCGGCATCCGGTCGTTGATATCGACTTCATAGGAGCCGTTGCTCTCGAACAGGGCGGCAACCGGTCCGTACTCCGGCCGGCCCCGCTGGTCGAAGATGATGCGGTCCGGCAACTTGACCAGATCGTGCTGATCCGGTGTCAGCAGGCGGGCGAAGCCGCGGTCCGAGGGGTTGAATCCGACCACGAAGATATTGCGGGCGCTGGTTCTGTCAGCCGGATTCCGCCAACTTCCCTGCTGCGTATATACCGGCGTGACAGCTGATACACCCTTGAACCCCGTAGCCTGGTACAGCCGACCGCGTGGAAACTGTTTGGTCGATACCAGATAGGTCGTCTTGGGGCTGACCATCACCAGCTCGTAGTCCATGGCGCTGTGGTAGCGCACGGCACTGACTGACAGGGCCTGGCTGAACTCAAGCTGCACCGTGATGAGAATAACCGCGAAGGCAATACCGATAATGGCGGCCAGCAGCCGCAGCTTCTGATGCTTCAGCTGCAGCCAGCCCAGCGGGAGAAAGCGGGACATCAGCTCTTTATCTCCACCTCGACCTGCATATTGGTCAGGCCCGACACGTTGTCGCTACTGTCCAGCAGGATGAAGACCTCCACGACGCGGGCATCGGTCTTGGCGATGGGGTCCGTGCCCAGCACATCCATACGTCCAACTTTCAGGGCAATACGCTCCACCTTGCCGGTAATACCATCCCCCAGGGCAGGAGCCTTGACCACCGCCGCCTGGCCGACCCGCACCAGGCTGATATCGGTTTCATAGACCTCGGCAACGGCGTACATGCGGTCCGTCTGGGCCAGCTCCAGGATACCGTCCGGACCGACACTTTCCCCCGGGTAGCTGTGGATTTCCAGCACCTGGGCTCGCAGTGGTGACCGCACAACAGACAGCTCGAGACGCGCCTGAGCCGCTGCCAGGTCAGCCCTGGCGATACTCAGCTCCATGGTCGCTGCATCCAGCTGGGTCCTGCTGGTGGCCGAGGTCCTGGCCAAATCCTGCTGCCGCGCCATCTCCCGCTGGGCATTGTCGAGAATGGCCTCCAGCCGCGCGACTTCCGCGCGCCGCAACTGATAGCTATCGAGAAAGGCAACAATCTGGTCCTTTTCCACCCAATCCCCCTCCTCGACCGAGAGTTCCTTGATGACCGAACCGGACACGCCCACACTGGAAGGGCCCGAGAGCCGAATGATGCCGTTAAGTGGCTCGAGCCGCCCCAGACTGGACACACCCCGCTCCGCGGCAGAGGCTCCGGCAGTCACCAATATCGTCAACCAAAATATTCCAAAGACATTTTTCGCCACCGCTGCACCCCTTTATCCATCGTGTATTGTTAGCTGCGAAATTTTCGCCTCGCCTTTCCCGGGCTGCCCCTGAACTGTCGCCGCATTGTTCTTTCTGGCCTGGAATTTCCCAAGCA
Organism: Haliea sp.; assembly: GCF_040222615.1. Lineage (GTDB taxonomy): Bacteria > Pseudomonadota > Gammaproteobacteria > Pseudomonadales > Halieaceae > Haliea. The sequence continues at coordinate 3,400 of NZ_JAVKCQ010000046.1, read as the reverse complement.
GCACCCGAATCTGGTCAAGGTTGGCTTCGTACCAGAGATCAGCGTGTACCCTGAGATTACGCACATAGCCCGGCGTGGTTTCATCCAGCTTCATCAGAGCGCGCGGCAGCGCGCCATCGACCCGAAGATAACGATCCCCCAACAGCTGTTGGCACTGGTGTGCACTCACCGCGGAGCTGGCGCTGAGCATATGGTCGAGCAGGCCATTTGACAGCCAGCCGACGATGCCCCAGTCACGGGACGCGTTGCCAATCGCGTCCTGCTGTTGCTGCGACATATCGTGAACAGGACGCCCGGTACCCAGGGACATCATCCAGATCTGGTCGATGGTATAGCCCATGGCCAGTGCTTCCGAGATGGCGCACACACTCGGATCGTTGATTGCAACCGCGCCGTCTATCAGCCAGCGGCTGTAGATATCGGTGGTAGGTACAGGTGGGTACAGGGTGGGAGCTGCCGTGGCGGCATCACAGATCTCGGCGAGCGTCGGATTATAGCTGGCATCGTGCCCGCGACGATTCTTGAAGGTGATCAGCTCGCGGTTGATGAAATCATAGGCAATCACCATCAGTTGCTTGTCGACGATATCGTTGATGCGTACCTTCCCCAGCACCTCTTCCAGATACTGGCGCTTGTTGATGCCATCGTATTTTGGCTGATTCTGTATGCGCCCCAGTATCCAGTCCCAGACAGACTTGTCGAATATCCGTGACATGTTGTCGGAGGAATAACTGGTCCTGGCGAGCACTTCAACAGACCCCTCACCCATAGCGCAATAAGCCGCGATCAGAGCACCGGTGCTGACACCGGCAAAGAAATCGAAGGTACCACGGATATCGACGCCAGCTTCCTGTTCAATCTGGTACAGCACATTCACGGGAATCACTCCGCGTGCGCCGCCACCATCTATAGAAAGAATCAGTATCGGATCGGAGCTGGCTGCCACCTGCTCTGGCCCCCTTGGTTGCCGTGCAAGATGTATTATTGCCCCATCAAAGGGGAAAAATGAGACTACACAGGGCAGGGGTTTTCCGCAAGCGCGGCTCCGGGGGGACACTGCTCACGCTAATCAACCGGGGTGACGCCCTGCTCCAGGAACAGTCTCCAGACTGGCTCATCAAGCGGGTGCCGACCTACAGGGTGCCCGACAGTGTGTCCTCGAAGTGAGCCAGCGACAGGCGAACGTACGGTGACAGTAGCCGCCCGTGAATCCGCTGTTACCGCCACCAATGGCTTGTTCGTCAGGGCATCAAATCATCCTGATTCACACCTTCCCTGACGGGTATCATCAAATCCTCCTTGCTGACACCAAGCAACAGCAGGATGTTCGATGCCATATAGATCGACGAGTAGGTACCCACGCCAATGCCGACCAACAGCGCCACGGCAAAGCCGAGGATCATGTCTCCGCCAAAAATTGCCAGCGCGACAAGCACCATGACCGTGGTCAGCGAGGTGATCGTCGTTCGCCCCAGTGTTTCAGTCAGGGAGATGTTCACGATATCAAGCGGCGTCACCCCCCGCAGCTTGCGGAAATTCTCGCGAATGCGGTCGTAGACCACAATCGTGTCATTGAGCGAATAGCCGATGACTGCCAGCACCGCGGCGAGCACAGTCAGGTCAAACTCCATGCCGGTAATGGAGAAAAATCCCAGGGTGATGATCACATCGTGGATCAGGGCAATCACGGCGCTGAGGGCGAACTTGAACTGGAAACGGAAGGCGATGTAGAGCATGATCAGGCCCAGTGCCAGCAGCATTGCCAGCCCGCCCTGCTCCCGCAATTCATCGCCCACCTGCGGGCCGACAAACTCGACGCGGCGCAACTCTACCGTGCTCTCGACTTGCTCCTGCAGCGTCTCCAGCAGCGCCTGTCCAGCGGTTTCCGTATACCCCTGGGGCAGGCGGATGAGGACATCGCGATCAGTTCCGAAAGCCACCACAACGGCGCCAGCGTAGCCCTCCGACTCAAGATAGGAGCGGATATTGTTAAGATCAGCGGACTCGCTGTAGTGCACTTCCACCAGCGTCCCGCCGGTGAAATCCAGCCCCCAGTTGAGCTGGCGGACAAAAAAGGAGCCAATCGACACCAGGAGCAGCAGCATCGAAAAAGCGAGGGCCAGCTTGCGCCAACCCATAAAATTCATGGTCTTCATTGAAATTCACCTGAGAAATATGCGGTAAGCTCGCCACCGTTACCGACGCCCTGCTGCTGGCAGAAAACCAGGCACTGGACGCCGTCAGGGGCGCTACAGAGAACGGAAAACTCAGGTGTTGAGAGGCGGTGCCTGCGGCAGGACAGGGTAGTGACTGATGCGAATGCGGGCCGAGACAGTCATGGCCAGGGCAAACATGACAGGGGTGCTCAGCCAGCCGACAGCGGGCCATCCGTGCCCCGGCATGGCAGCGGCATCGTCCCCGGCAAAGCCTTCCCCGGTGCCCGGCAGAAAAGGCGGCGACCCATCTCCCAACTGCTCGAACTGACCGCCATGGAATGCGGGGGCGTTCCATGAGGCGGACCAGACCAGAAGATTGCCGATCAGGAGCAGACACAGCGTCAGCTGGGTAAGGGATCTGCCTGATATGGAGGGTGTCATGACGGGGTCCTGGATGGACAAGTTACGCTACGGCGCTATTAGTAGCACGGTTCCCGCTGGCTGCGAAAGCTGAAATAGTCACAAGTTGCCCGTCACGGGAGAAGCTGCGCACAACAGGGCGCTGAGTGCCCCGGGGGCGGGGACGATTCGCAACCTAAGGAAGGTGCGACTGATTGAGCCGGTGCCCCCCTGCATACACCACCTGCCTCCCCGGACGCGCAAAGCCGACCAGGGTCATGCCGCATCGCATTGCGGTATCGGCTGCCCGCGCGGTCGCCGCGGACACGGCAACCAGCACCGCCATGTCAGCCCTGGCGGCCTTCTGCACCAGTTCATAGCTGGCGCGGCTGGACACCAGTGCAAACCCCGGCGGCCGCGGCCCGTTCACCGCCAGGGCGCCCACCAGCTTGTCGAGTGCGTTGTGGCGGCCAACGTCTTCCCGCAGCAACAGGATTGCTCCTTGCGGGTCGCACCAGGCCGCTGCGTGCATACCGCCGGTAAGGCCGCCCAACTGCTGAAAGTCGGGCAGTGCCGCCAGGGCGTGCTGGATCGCGCGGTGACTCACTTCGACATCCGCCGATACCGCCGGCAGGGGCATCGCAAAATACGCCAGTGATTCGACACCGCAGAGACCGCAGCCCGACTGACCCGCCAGGAACCGGCGCCGCTGTTTCAGGGCGGCGAGACGGCCGGAGGCGAGTTCCATGCGCAGCTCAATACCCTGCCCACAGTGCCGAACCTCGATGTCATAGATCTGTCCGGGGCGATCGACAATGCCTTCGCCCAGACTGAAACCCAGGGCA
>NZ_JAVKCQ010000045.1:0-11573 GCF_040222615.1 Haliea sp. | reverse complement strand
CTGCTATCGCGAGAACCCGCATATCGACGCGCGCGACAGCGCGGTGCGGGCGGCGGAGTTGCTCGCGCGATGCCTCAATGAGGGCACGGTGCCGCGCATGGTGAGCCTTGTTTTTTACCTTCTTCGACCAGACAGAGGAGCCCGGAGACGGTGGCTGCGCCGCAGAGGACTTTGGCAGCGGTAACCTCGGCGAGTTCTGTGAGGTCGACAATAACCGCTTTGTCTCGGTGCTCGACGAGTACGAGAGCATCGGCGGGATGCTCACCTATGAGTTTACTCCCCGCGACGGTTTCCGCTGGTTCAATGAGGCGATCTACCAGAAGACGGATTCCAACGGCACCAGCTCTCCCGCCAACTTCTCGCGCACGCCGATCGACCCGGAGAGCCCGCTGTGGCCCGAGGCCCTGGTGGAGGACATGGTCGAGGAGGGCAGCTTTGAGGGGCTGGAGCAGTTCAGCGACTTCTACGGTTTCCCGATCTTCGCCTGGGGCAAGTTCCCCGAGCCGCGGGCGGTGAACGTGGAGTCGGAAACCCTGCGCCTGGTGTCCGGCATAGAGATGGATCTGAACGCCGGCTGGCAGCTGGAGTCGGCCCTGACCTACGGACGCAATGAATCCACCCAGCGCGGGATCTCCGGCCTGGTGGTGGCCGAGGCCTTCTACGATGCCAACCTGGGCAATCTCTGCACCGACGGCAGCCGTGTCGAGCGCTGGGACGTGAATCTGGTGCGCCCCAGCGCCAGCTTTGTCGGCAATACCTGCGAGGAGCAGGGCAAGACCACCCTGTGGTACAACCCTTTTGGCGGCCAGACCCAGCAGGCAGACGGTATCGATGAGGCCATTCGCACCACCGCGGAGCGCAACGGCAAGTCCGAATTGTTCGCGCTGGATGCGGTGGCGTCAGGGCCGGTATTCGACTTCAACGGCCGCACAGTGCAGCTGGCCGTGGGCGGTGAATGGCGCCGGGAGGAAGTGCGCGATACACCGGCGGGTGTGGCGGTGGCGACTACCTTCAACCCGGAACCGGTCCTGGGCTTCAGCTCGACCTCCGCTGATGCCGAGCGCGACCAGTGGGCCCTGTTTGCGGAATTCTATATTCCCCTGACGGACAATCTCGACCTGCAGCTGGCCGGTCGCTACGACGATTACGACAGCTTTGGCAGCGACTTCAATCCGAAGGTGTCCCTGCGCTACCAGCCGCTGGAGAGCCTGGTGTTCCGCGGTAACTATTCGACGTCCTTCCGCGCACCCTCGCTGGCCCAGGTCGGCGCGGGTACGCTGCTGAGCTCCTACACGGTTGACTGTCGGGAGACCCCCGCAGCCTGTGCCGGTGACGCCGCGGCCAGCGGCGAGGCCCTGCTCTCGGAGGACGTATCCAACGACGATCTGAATCCCGAGGAGGCCGATACCTGGGGTGCCGGTATGCTCATTACGCCGACCAATGACATCGACATCACCCTCGATTACTGGAATATCAGTTACGAGAACGTCATTGGCATCGACGAGGACGACTTCATCCGCCGCGCCCTGAACGGTGAATTTGCGGTTGTGGGTGGGGGCGAGCTCGCCACCGGCACGCCGGGCCTGGAGGTGGTCAACGGCTTCGTGGTCGACGCCCACTTCCAGCTGACGAATCTGGGCTTCGAGGATGTTCAGGGTGTGGACCTGACCTACACCCAGGTCCTGGACGCCGGCCCCGGCACCCTGACCTTTACCGCGGATATCACCTACTTGCTCGAGTTCGAGCGCCAGGCCTCCAGCGCATCCCCGGTAATCGACGAGGCTGGCGACTTCCGTTTTCCGGAGCTTTTGGCCAACGCCCGCCTGCGTTACAGCATCGATGCCTGGCGTGCCAGCCTCGGCGTACGCCATACCGATGGCTATCGCGATGATCCGACGCCGCGGACACTGGAAGCCGTGGGCCTGCCAGCGGACGCTCAAGTGGATGTGCCTTCCTGGACTGTCTGGGATATGAGCGTTGGCTACGACTTCAGTGATGCCAGCAATCTGTCACTCTCGGTGCGCAACCTGTTTGATCGCGAGCCGCCGACGGTCCTGGGGTTGTCCTCCAACGTGGACTACATCAACCACGATGCCATGGGTCGCTTCCTGACCCTGCGCTATACCCACAGCTTCTAGGAGTGATGCCGATGCGCTACTGGCGAATCCTGCTGCTGGTTCTACTGCCGGGCCTGGCTGTGCCAGTCCTCGGGGAAGCGCCGGCAGTGACATCGCCACCCTCGGTGGCGGCATCTGCAAAGGGCGGTCTGGTAATCGTAGGCGGAGCCCTGCGCCCGGACAATGAGGTGGTGCACCGTGCATTTATCGAACGTCTGCCAGCGGCAGGCCCTGTGGTGATTGTGCCGGTGGCCAGCGGCCAGCCAGCGACCAGTGCCGCGCGCTTCGCTGCCACGCTTCAGGGTTATGGCGTGGCCCCGGAACGGCTGGTCACCTTTCCGCTGGCGCTGCTGGATGATCCGGCGACTGAAGTGCTGGATGAAGGTAGCTGGGCCGACAATGCCTGGGACACTGCGCAGGTGGCTGCAGTGGCCGATGCCGCGGGCTTCTGGTTTACCGGCGGAGATCAGGTTCGTATCGTCAACGGCCTGCGCAAGGCCGACGGCAGTGCGTCCCCTCTGTTGAACCTGGTTAACGCGCGTCTGGCTGCGGGTGCCGTGGTGGGTGGGACCAGCGCTGGGGCGGCGATCATGAGCCAGCACATGATCGCGGGCGGCGACAGTTTTACGGCGCTGACGCAACCCATGGCCGAGCACTATGCGGCCACCGAGGAACAGGACAGCGGACGTCTGAGCCTACTGCCCGGCCTGGGATTCTTTACCGCCGGCATTGTCGATCAGCACTTTGATCGCAAGGCGCGGCTGGGACGGCTGGTTCGCGCCCTGGCCGCCACCGGCGCCGAGGCCGGTTTCGGTGTCGATGAAGACACCGCTCTGGTGGTCGATCTTGCGCAGGGGCGGGGGCGGGTGGTGGGCAGCGGCAGCGTAGTGCTGCTGGATGCCCGCAAGGCGGAGTTTGCGCCGGAGACCGGCCGCCTGGCGAGCGGCCTGCGTCTGGCGGTGGCCCACGATGGAGTGGAGATCGACCTGGCGAGCCAGCAACTGCTGAGCGGTCTGGGCAAACCGACGGTCGCAAACCCCTATTACAACCACCAGCCCCGTCACGGCGGTGGCATGGCCTTCGCCAATGCCCGCCTCGACCAGCTACTCGGACACGACCTGCTGGACAACCGCCGCAGCAAGGAGCTCAGGCGTCTGAGCCTCGACGGCGAGGGTGCTCTGGTGACCTACCGGTTCTACCAAACCGCCCGCAGCCAGGGCTACTGGGATGACAGCAACGGTGATCGCTACAGCGCCAGCGACGTCGGTTTCGATGTTCTGACCGGCCGTTAAAAGAGCCTTGTCCCTGTCCCGCTGGCGCGAGGGCCCGGGAGTCGTTACTGTTGCAGCTTGTTTTCGCTGACCTGCACCGGGAATTCTGCCCATGTACCCCGTGATCAATCTGATTCTGTTCCTCGCCCTGTGCGTGCTGCTGTTCCAGCTGCGGCAGCGGGGCTGGAAGCTGTCCCGGCAGATTCTGGCGGGGCTGGTGGCGGGTATGGTATTCGGGCTGGGTCTGCAGCTGTTCTACGGCACGCAGTCTGCTGCCGTGACCGCCACCCTGGAGTGGACCGGCGTGGTGGCCGCTGGTTACATCAGTCTGCTGCGCATGATCATCATGCCCCTCGTGCTGGTGATGATGATCGCGGCGGTCCTCAAGCTGCGCGAGGTCGCGGATCTCGGGCGCATCGGTGGTGCCATTGTTGGCCTGCTGATCGGGACTACGATGATTGCGGCGCTGGTGGGCATCCTGGTCACCGCCGCTTTCGGGCTCACCGCGGACAGCATTACCCAAGGTGCTCGCGAACTGGCTTCCGCCGAGGCACTGGCGCAGCGCTACGAAACCGTCGCCGGGCTCAGCCTGCCCGAGGTTCTGATAAGATTTGTGCCCGCCAATGTTTTTTACGACCTCACCGAGGCGCGGCCGACCTCGATCATCGCCGTGGTGCTGTTCGGTATCCTGTTTGGCATCGCTGCATTGGGCGTTGCCCGGGAGAGCCCCGAGCGCGGCGCGCAGATCGAGACCTTTGTGGAAACCACGCGCCTGATTGTGATGCGGCTGGTGCATCTGGTGATGGCCCTGACCCCCTATGGCATTCTGGCTCTGATTGGTGGCGTGGTGGCGAGTTCGGATGCCGGGGATATAGCGACGCTGTTGTCCTTCGTGGTTGCCTCGTATCTGGCGATTGCCATCATGTTTGCGGTCCACGCGATCCTGCTGTTCCTGCACGGAGTCGGCCTGCCGACCTATTTCCGCGCAGTGTGGCCGGTGCTGGCGTTTGCATTTACCTCGCGCAGTTCCGCGGCGACCATTCCGCTGAATGTGGAAACCCAGGTGGAATCCCTGCGAGTGGCAACGCCCATCGCCAATCTTTCCGCCACCCTGGGCGCGACCATTGGCCAGAATGGCTGTGCCGGGATCTACCCGGCCATGCTGGCGGTGATGATTGCGCCCTCCATGGGGCTGGATCCGTTGGCTTTGGATTTCATTGCGGGATTGATCGGGGTGATCGCGATCAGCTCGTTTGGGGTGGCGGGCGTGGGCGGCGGTGCGACTTTCGCCGCGCTGATCGTGCTGCCAGCGATGGGTTTCCCGGTGACGGTGGCCGCGGTGCTGATTTCCATCGAACCGCTGATCGATATGGCGCGCACCGCGCTCAATGTCAACGGCTCCATGACCGCGGGCGTGGTTACCCAGCGCTGGCTGGGCCGCAGTATCGCGAGGTAACGCCGAACAGCGCGCAATAACTACAGCGGTACACTGCGGAATTCGATATGCGGCGCGCTGTGTCGCCACAGTTCATTGAACAGCTCCAGGTAGTGCTCGGTTCTGGCCCTCGAATCGGGTTCGCAGAAGGCCGCCTTGTCAGCCTCAGCCGGTTTGCACAGCACGCCGCTGCGATCCTTGAGCACCAGGGTTTCCCCTTTCCAATCCGGGTGCTCGTTCAGCTGTTGCAACAGTATCGAGGAGGGCAGGCGCCGGGCCAGGGTCAGCAGGCGGTGGCCGCGCTGGATCATGGGGCGGTAGTCGCTGACCAGGATCCGCACCCGTGACTGTCGCGAGCGCCGGGCCAGCGCGCTGAGGGCATCGACGAGCGTGCGGTTGTCAAAGGCGCGGTGGTCCAGTTCCGGGCTCAGGATGCAGATTTCCCGGGAGGCGTCTGTCGTCAGGGCAATAGCCCATTCGGCGAAGGGTTGAGGGTATTCAATGCCGGCGGTGTAGACCTTGCCCAGCGGCGCCTGCAATGGCTGGCGCATGGCGATATGGGGAATGCCCGCTTCCGCGAAAGGCTCGCCCTCGGGCTCGAATCCGGCGCGGCGGTAAAACTCGGCCGCGTGTTGCTGGGCGTGAAGATACACTTCGGTCAGACCCTGGTCGCGGGCGGCGTTGACCAGCGCCTGCAGAATCGCAGCGCCGTAGCCGCGACCGCGCTGCGGAGCCAGTACCGCCATGCGACCGATCTTGCCTTCCGGCAGCAGCCGGCCGCAGGCGATGGGAACGCCGTCCAGGGTCCCCAGAACGTGCAGGGCGTCCTCGTCGCGGCCATCCCATTCGATCTCGCGCGGCACCTGCTGCTCGATGATAAATACCTGCTCGCGCAGTGCGCGCAAAATTTCCCGGTCCTGTGACCAGTCGGCAATGCGCAGTTGCAAGGGGGGTGTGGATGCTGTGGAGGTCATGTTCTCGCTGGTTCTGGCTCGAGTGCGGAGATTATAAGCCACGTTAACTGTTGCTCGCGAGTTGATCAGTGCTGTCTCCGGCGTAAGCCCTACCACAATCTGACCTACTGGGTGCCGAGTTCCAGCGCATGATCGCTGAAGCTGCCTCTAGCGGAGTGGCGCAGTGAGCGGCCAGCATCTGTATAGAAAAGCCGTGACAAATAAACAGGTCTCTGCCTAAATGTATAGAAATAAGCCATTTTCTATGCATGTTATTGTCCCGGGGCTGCAGCAATGATCGAACCCGCACTACCTCCGCTGGAAAGTCTGCCCCTGCAGCGCTTTGAAACTCCGGCGATGCTCAAAAAACTGGCTCTCGCCAGCCGCAAACTCGCCGAACTCAAGGGCGTGGCGGCAGCGATCCCCAACCAGGGCATACTGATCAATACCCTGGGCACACAGGAGGCCAAGGACAGCTCCGCCATTGAAAACATCGTCACCACCCACGACGACCTCTATCAGGACGATCTGTTTCCACAGGCCAGTAATGTCGCCGCCAAGGAGGTGCTGCGCTATCGCCAGGCGCTGCAGGCCGGTTTTCAGCAGGTCAAGCGCACCGGGCTGCTCACCACCAACCACATTATTCAGATCCAGGCCGAGCTGGAACAAAACAACGCGGGCCTGCGCAAGTTACCAGGTACAGCCCTCAAGGATGGCGCCGGTGAAACCGTCTATACCCCGCCCCAGAACCCCGACACCATCATTGCCCTGATGAGCGACCTGGAGCGTTTTGTCAACGACGATGCCCTGTACGATGTTGATTCCCTGATCAAAATGGCGCTGATTCACTATCAATTCGAAAGCATTCACCCCTTCTACGACGGCAATGGCCGCACCGGTCGCATTATCAATGTGCTCTACCTGGTCAAGCAGGGCCTGCTGAACATCCCTGTGCTCTACCTCAGCCGCCACATCGTCCAGACCAAGCCCGACTACTATCGGCTGCTGCAAGCCGTGCGGGACCGGGATGCTTGGGAAGAGTGGGTCTACTATATGCTGGAAGCCGTCGAGGCTACCGCCGGCGACACCATTGAAACCATCAATGCCATCCGCGTCGCGCTGCAGGAGGCCAAGCACAGTATCCGCGCCCGGTACAAATTCTATAGCCAGGACCTGATCAACAACCTCTTTACCCACCCCTATACCAAAATTGAGTATATCGAGCGCGACCTCAAGGTATCGCGACTCACCGCCACCAAATACCTTGACGCCCTCACCGAAGGCGGGTTTCTGCACAAGCAGAAGAAGGGGCGCAGCAACTACTACATCAACCTGGCACTCAACGGGATCCTGACCCGCGAATCAATGAAGAAAGGCAGTCAATAGTATCGCCAGAATACCTAAATCGACAGGGAGGCCAGGGACATCTGCCTATGTGGCCTGCACCCGAGCGCGAGACCGGTTGTTGGTGGCCAGTGTTGATCTCGCTTGTGAGTTTTTGGATGACATTGGATTGGACAAGTAAATACTCAGTTCTGATGGACTATGATCAGTTCTTTGTCGCCCCGCTCACTTCAAGAGCCCCTTCCCGAATCAGAAATTCCAGCAGTTCGGCACAGCCGGTGTCGGCCGGCAATGGCAGCACCCCGTCAGCGCAGAGCGTAACGAGCGGTTCCCGCACCTGCAGGCCAAACAAGTGGCTATTGCCATTGGCAAACACCCGGATATCCAAATCCAGGGCCTGCCAGGCAACCCGGGCGCCCGCCGCCAGTCGCGCATGGCTGCCCGCTTTATGCAGCGCTGAGCGCATCTGCCGCAGCTCGGGGCCAGCGGGTGGCTCAGCCTCTGTCTCGGTCACCAGCTCCCCGAACCAGCTGTTGTCCGCGCGGGTCGTGAGCAGTTCCCGCAGCTGCAGCAGTGCATTGTCGATATCGGCGCCGATGATTTCACCGGGTGCGCCGGTGGGGCTACGGCCTGCATCACCCAGCAGCAGGCTGGCAGGCAACTGCACCAAACGTGCGTCAATACAGCGCGATAACAGGTCCGCCATGCGCGGAGCCCTGAAGCCTATGGAAAAACAGGTGGAGTCGCCGACGGAAATGCCCCAGTGGGCCACGCCGGGCGGAATGTACAGTACGTCGCCGCACTGCAGGGTGTACTCTGCCTGGCAATCAAATTCCGCGAGAAGTTTCAGGTCCGGGTGTGGCAGCAGCGGCGTGCTGTCGTCACAGCGCTGGCCGATGCGCCAGATGCGTTCGCCCTCGCCCTGCAGCAAGAATACATCGTAGAGGTCATAGTGCGGGCCGATGCCGCCACCGTCGCTGGCGTAGCTGACCATGATATCGTCCAGGCGCCAAGCCGGTATGAAGCCCGCCAGCGCACGCAGCGCGGCTACCTCGTCCAGCAGCTGATCCACCCCCTGTACCAGCAGGGTCCAGGGGTGGCCGCGATCGAAGGCGCTGGCGGGGAAGGGACCGTGTTCCAGATGCCAGGCCGCAGCGCTTGCAGGCTCGCCGCGGCATTCGGCAATGCGCGATTCCACTTCCGTCTCCATGGCCAGCCCTGCGAGCTCTTCGGCGCTGACGGGCGGCACGAAATCCGGCACGGCGGCGCGCAGCAACAGCGGTTCCCGCTGCCAGTAGCGCGCCAGAAAGTCGCTCTGGTCCAGCACCAGCACCAGCACGGCGTGGCTAGTCCTCGCGGATGGCGCGGGCCTGGGCGGCCGCGTTGCCGGTATAGCTGGCGGGCGTCAAGGCCAGCAGTTGTTTCCGCACCTCCTTGGGCAGCGCCAGGCCAGTGATGAACTGCTCCAGGGTTTCCCGGGTCATCGCCTGGCCGCGGGTCAGCTCCTTGAGCTTTTCGTAGGGCTTCTCGATGCCGTAGCGGCGCATGACGGTCTGGATAGGCTCGGCGAGCACTTCCCAGCTGTGATCGAGATCTTCAGCCAGGCGCGCCTCGTTCAGCTGCAACTTGCCGATGCCCTTGAGGCTGGCCTCGTAGGCTATCAGGCTGTAGCCGAAACCCACGCCCATATTGCGCAGCACCGTGGAGTCGGTCAGGTCGCGCTGCCAGCGGCTGACCGGCAGCTTCGCGGCGAGATGCTGGAACACGGCATTGGCGAGGCCGAGGTTGCCCTCGGAGTTCTCGAAGTCGATCGGGTTGACCTTGTGCGGCATGGTGGAGGAGCCCACTTCGCCGGCGACGGTGCGCTGCTTGAAATAGCCCAGGGAGATATAGCCCCAGATATCCCGGTCCAGGTCCACCAGGATCGTGTTGAATCGGGCGATCCCGTCAAACAGCTCCGCCATGTAGTCGTGGGGTTCGATCTGGGTTGTGTAGGGGTTCCAGGTGAGTCCCAGGCCGCTGACGAAGGCTTCCGCGGTGGCCTGCCAGTCGATATCGGGATAGGCGGAGAGGTGGGCGTTATAGTTGCCCACTGCGCCGTTGATCTTGCCCAGGTACTCGATGGACTGCACTCGGTCCAGCTGCCGGCGCAAGCGCGCCACTACGTTGGCTATCTCCTTGCCCATGGTAGTGGGGCTGGCCGTCTGGCCGTGGGTTCGCGACAACATCGCCGCGTCGGCGTGAGTGGTCGCCAGGTCGGTCAGGGCCGTTATCAGCTGGTGCATGGTCGGCAGCATGACCTGCTCCATGCCATCGCGCAGCATCAGGGCATGGGACAAGTTGTTGATGTCTTCGGAAGTACAGGCGAAATGCACAAACTCGGAGATCGCCTCCAGTTCCGCATTGCCGGCAAAGCGCTCCTTGAGGAAATATTCCACTGCCTTGACGTCGTGATTGGTGGTCGTCTCGATATCCTTGATGTGGCGTGCGTCAACGGGGCTGAAATCGCTGGCGATGGCTTCCAGCACTGCAGTGGCGGCGGGGGACAAGGGCGGTACCTCCTCGATTCCCGGCATCCGCCCCAGTTGCTGCAGCCAGCGCACTTCGACCAGCACCCGGCGCTTGATCAGGCCATATTCGCTGAACACCTCGCGCAGGCTGGCGGTCTTGGCGCCGTAGCGACCGTCGATGGGGGATATCGCGGTGAGGGCAGAGAGATCCATGCTGTGCTCCAAAAAAACAGTTGGGAAAGTTAAATCACGTCCAGTTCGCGGGACAGTGCCTGCGCCCGCTGGCCGATGGCCCGGCGCTGCAGTACCAGTTTCCAGCGGCGGCCGCCAAGCTGGCGCCAGAGGAAGGTCGCACGGATGCCCGCCAGCAGCAGGGCGCGGATCATATCGGCTGTCTGGCGGTTTTGCAGGTGCTGGGCGCTGCCGCTGACCTTGATGCGAAACTTGAGGTTGCTCAGTGTGTCCTGGTAAATGCCGGATACGCTGTGGCAGATGTCGTTGGCGTGGGCGGCGAAATGCTCGGCGCGAAAACTGGCATGCTCAAGCCTTGAGCGCACCACCGCCATCATCGCGGTGTCCGCGGCAAATTTGCGCTCCAGATAGAGCAAATTGAAGATGTAACGCACCATGTCCCGCTGTTCCGGAGTGTGCTGGTTGTGCAATACCATGGCCAGCGTATCCAGCCCCAGCCTGATTCCCGCCAGCCCGCCATAAACCGATTCAACATTGTCTGCCTGAAAGGCAAACAGGCTGTGCAGCGACGCCTGCAGGAACTCCGGGGGGCAGGAGCCGGTGCGCGATACCTGGTCCACAAGACGCGCGGCCTGGGCGACGCCGGCCAGGGCCAGGGTTTGCTCATCCAGCGCGCTGCGCGGAGCATGACCGCCTTCAATCGGTGCGTTCAATGATGCCTCCGCCGAGACAGCGCTCACCGCTGTAGAACACCACCGATTGGCCGGGTGTGACAGCGCGCTGGGGTGTGTCGAAGTCTACCCGGCAGTCACCACTGTCGGCAGTTACGGTGCAGGCCTGGTCCTCCTGGCGATAGCGGACCTTGGCGGTACAGCGCAGGGGCAGGGCGGGAGGCTCACCGGCTATCCAGCACAGTTGACCCGCGGCCAGCCCGCTGCTGAACAGGGCCGGGTGTTCATTGCCCTGGGCCACCAGCAGGATGTTGCGTTGCAGGTCCTTGCCGACCACATACCAGGGTGCATCGTCGTGATTGGCGAGCCCGCCGATACCCAGGCCCTGGCGCTGGCCTTTGGTGTGGTACATCAGGCCCTGGTGGCGACCGAGGAGTTCCCCCTCGAGACTGTGAATGTCGCCGGGCTGGGCGGGCAGGTACTGTTGAAGGAAGTCCCGGAATCGACGTTCGCCGATAAAGCAGATGCCGGTGGAATCTTTCTTGTTGTGCGTCGCAAGGCCGTGCGCCTGCGCCAGGGCCCGCACCTCGGGCTTGGCGATCTCCCCGATCGGGAACAGGGTCTTCGCCAGTTCACGATGCCCAACGGCGTGCAGGAAATAGCTCTGGTCCTTGTTGTTGTCCAGGCCCCGCAGCAGGGTGGCCTTGCCCTCGCAGTCACCGCGTCGGGCGTAGTGGCCGGTGGCGATACAGTCGGCGCCCAGCATCAGGGCGTAGTCGAGGAAGGCGCGAAACTTGATCTCCCGGTTGCAGAGTATGTCCGGGTTCGGCGTGCGGCCGGCGCGGTACTCCGCGAGAAAATGCTCGAACACATGGTCCCAGTATTCAGCGGCAAAGTTGGCACCGTGCAGGGTGATGCCGAGCTTGTCCGCTACCGCCTGGGCATCGGCGTAATCTTGCTTGGCGGTGCAGTATTCGGTGCCGTCGTCCTCCTCCCAGTTCTTCATGAACAGGCCCTCCACCTGGAAGCCCTGTTCGCGCAGCAACAGGGCGGCGACCGAGGAGTCGACGCCGCCGGACA